>NZ_QUIN01000001.1 GCF_003480255.1 Erysipelatoclostridium sp. AM42-17
TAAAGTTGTCCCCTAAATAATTTGGCTTTCCCCCTAAATTATTTGGTTACCCAAAGTATAATAAAAATCTATTTTAGGTAAGACTAAAATAGATTTTTTACTATTGATCTAAAGGTGGTAATTTTTTTGCTTTACCAGGATGATAATTATTTCGACGTTTACCAGTCATATCACTTACTGTAAGTTTAAATACGGATGTGGATTTCATCATATTTGTATTAAATTGAAAGTCTTCACTATGATATTGTCTCATTAATATTTTTAGTGCTTCGTATTTTTTATCTGCTTCAATAAATTCAATTGTTCCATGACCAATTACGCTTTCATATCCCATTGTACAGCTCATTCTTTCTTCATACAGAATAAATTGATGATTACAATCCATTTCAAATGTTGCTCGTGGGTCTTGTTTCATTAATTCAATCTTTTTTCCTTCTAATGCTCCATGAAAATAGAGGACAAGTTGATTGTTTTCAATGTTCATACCAAAGTTTAAAGGAATGATGTAGGGTAAATCATCATCTTTTAATGCTAGTCTACAGACATCACATTTTTTTACTATTTCAATTATTTCATTAAAATCTGTTATTTCTCGATCTTTTCTACGCATAATTTCTTCTTCTAAAAGAAACAGTCTATATGAGAATTGATAAAAACTTGCTGGTAATCTTTTAAATCTTCTTTATAGAGTGCTTTTTTATTTTTTAATGTATAAGGACGATGAAGTAAATTATATTTTTTTTCGCCAAATTGATGAAATGGAAGTAATTGTACTTTTTTGATTCCTATATCATTGAATAACTGACAAAATCCTTTAGCATCTTGCAATGTACAATTAAATTCTGGAATAACCGGAATACGAACTAGAATATTCAACCCTTTCTTAGTTGCCCATGTTAAGTTTTCAATAATCATTTCATTATAAACACCGGTTCCTATAAAATGTCTTTTACTATCGTAATGTTTGCAATCAAATAGTAATAAATCAAACATTGGCGCTAATTCTTTAAATAATTTAGGTTCAATGTATCCTGTTGTTTCAATAGCTACATGAAGATGATGCTGTTTTAACTCAGTGACTAATTGCTTTAAAAATGCAGGTTGACTCATACCTTCGCCACCAGAAATTGTGATACCACCTTGTGATTCTTCATAAAAATCATAATCTTGCATACAGGTTTCAACAATTTCCTTAATAGATTTATATTCACCTTCAAATGATAAAGCTTGGAAAGGACAAGCATGGACACATTCAAGACAACCCATACATTTACTATTGTCTATTTCAATCATATCATTTTTTAATGACAGGGCATTGTTTTTACAAGTGTGGATGCATTGGAGACAATGTTGACATTTGATTTGATCATGTAAAATTTGAATTGATGTAAATTGTGATTCAGGATTAGAACACCATTTACACTTTAAAGGACATCCTTTAAAAAAGACAGTGGTTCTGATTCCAGGACCATCATGTAAACTGAATTTTTGAATATTAAATATGATACCTTTCATTATTATTTCTCCTTATTGTCATCTTATCATAGTTATTATTAAATGTAAAATTTTAAATTACGAACGAAAGTTAATCTTATTACAAAAGTAATAAAACAATTGACATTATACTAACTATTCTTATAATAGAAACTGTAAATAAGTAAAAATACTTACGAATGAAATAAAGGAGAATTCAAAATGAAAAATGTTGAACATTTTGGTGATTTAACACCACGTATGAATCATTTTAGAGATGCAGTCTTAGAAAAAAAACCATATATTGACAGTCAAAGAGCAATGCTTGTTACAGAAGCGTACCAAGAAAATCAAAATCAGCCTGCAGTTATGAAAAGGGCTTTAATGTTAAAAAAAATACTTGAAAAAATGAATATTTATATTGAAGAGGATACGCTTATTGTTGGTAATCAAGCATCATCTAATAGAGATGCACCTATTTTTCCTGAGTATACAATGAAATTTGTTTTGGATGAATTAGATACTTTTGAAAAAAGAGATGGCGATGTATTTTATATTACAGAACAAACCAAAAAAGATTTACGTTCAATTGCTCCTTTTTGGGAAAATAATAATTTAAGAGCAAAAGGCGAAGCCTTATTACCAGAATGTGTTCAAGTCTTTATGGAAACTGGCTTTTTTGGGATGGAAGGTAAACTTAATTCTGGAGATGCGCATTTAGCTGTAGATTACGATACTTTATTAAAACAAGGTTTAGTAGGTTATCAAAAAAGAGTTTTAAAATTAAAAGATGAATTAGATTTATGTGTGAGCGAAAATATTGATAAATATGTATTTTATAAAGCAGTATTGATTGTTATTGAAGCTGTTAAAACATTTGCAACACGCTTTAGTCAATTAGCCAAAGAAAAAGCGCAATACGCTAATGAACAAAGAAAAAAAGAATTATTAGAAATAAGTGAAATTTGTTCAAAAGTTCCTTTTGAACCTGCTACTTCATTTAAAGAAGCAATTCAATCAGTATGGTTTATTCAACTTATTTTACAAATCGAATCTAATGGGCATTCTTTATCTTATGGTCGTTTTGATCAATATATGTATCCTTATTTAGAAAAAGACTTACGTCTAAATAAATTGACTGAAGATCAGGCAATCGAATTATTAGATAACTTATGGATTAAAACACTTACAATTAATAAAGTAAGAAGTCAAGCTCATACATTTAGTAGTGCCGGAAGTCCAATGTATCAAAATGTAACAATTGGAGGACAGACACCTGACAAAAAGGATGCTGTTAATAAATTGTCATTTTTAGTATTAAAATCAATAGCTCAAACACGTTTACCACAACCTAATTTAACAGTGCGTTATTATAATGGTTTGAATCCTCAATTTTTTGATGAGTGTATTGAGGTAATGAAATTAGGAACGGGAATGCCAGCGTTTAATAATGATGAAATCATTATCCCTTCTTTTATTGATTTAGGTGTTAAGGAAGAAGATGCTTATAATTATTCAGCTATTGGATGTGTTGAAACTGCTGTTCCTGGTAAATGGGGCTATCGTTGTACGGGAATGTCATATCATAATTTCCCACGTATTTTACTTGCGGTCATGAACGATGGAGTCGATGTGACCTCAGGTAAAAGATTTGTAAAAGGGTCAGGACATTTTAAAGATATGACAAGTTATGAACAATTACAAAAGGCTTGGGATCAAGCTATTCGAGAAATAACAAGGTTATCAGTTATTGTAGAGAATGCAGTTGATTTAGCTTCAGAACGTGATGTACCAGATATTTTGTGTTCAACATTAACTCAAGATTGCATTGGTCGAGGTAAGACAATTAAACAAGGTGGAGCTGTTTATGATTTTATTTCTGGATTACAGATTGGTATTGCTAATATGGCAGATAGTTTAGCTGCAATTAAAAAGCTGGTATTTGAAGAAAAAAGAATCACACCAGCTCAATTATGGAAAGCTATGCAAGATAACTACACAAGTGAAGAAAGCAAACGTATTCAAAATATGCTTATTTATGATGCACCTAAATATGGTAATGATAATGATGAGGTAGATTTATTAGTAGTTGATGCATATAACAGTTACATTGATGAAATGAAAAAATATCCTAATACACGTTATGGTCGTGGACCAATAGGAGGTATCCGTTATGCCGGTACATCAAGTATTTCTGCTAATGTTGGTCAAGGTTATGGAACAATGGCTACCCCTGATGGTAGAAAAGCGAAAACTCCTTTAGCTGAAGGATGTTCTCCAGTACATGCAATGGATAAAAATGGACCGACAGCAGTATTTAAATCTGTGTCAAAACTTCCAACCCATGAAATTACAGGTGGTGTTTTATTGAATCAAAAAGTGACACCACAAATGTTATCAACAGAGGAAAATAAGCAAAAATTAGAGATGGTGATAAAAACATTCTTTAATCGTTTAAAAGGATATCATGTTCAATACAATGTGGTTTCAAAAGAAACCCTCATTGATGCTCAAATTCATCCTGAAAAACACCGTGATTTAATAGTCCGTGTAGCGGGTTATTCAGCATTCTTTAATGTCTTATCAAAAGCAACACAAGATGATATTATTGGTAGAACTGAACAGACTTTATAAGATGATCATTGATCATCTTTTTATTTCTTAATTTTGGAAATCAATAGTTTCTTATAATGAAGAGGGTTATTGTATTTTTGAAAGGGTGGAATGAATATGAAAAAAGTTGCAGTAATTATTGCTCCAGGTTTTGAGGAAGGAGAAGCATTAACGATTGTAGATATTTTACGTAGGGGTCATATCCAATGTGATACCATTGGCTTTGATCAAAATGTTCAAGGTGGACATGAAATTGTCTTACGCTGTGATTCTGTTTTAGACGAATCATTATTAGACTATGACATGGTTGTTTTACCAGGAGGTTATGGTGGTGTCGAAGCAATGAAGGAAAATAAACAGTTTCTTTCTTTACTTCATAGAATGAATAATGATCGTAAATATATTTGTGCTATGTGCGCTGCACCGGCTGCTTTAGAAAAAGCAAATCTTTTAATCAATAAAAAATTTACGGCTTATCAAGGGTATGAAAATAAAATTAAGCAGGGAGTTTTTTTACAAGATAAAGTTGTAATTGATGACAATCTTGTAACAAGTAGAGGACCAGCAACGTGTTATGCCTTTGCTTATAAACTCTTAGATTTACTTGGAGGAGATTCTTTAGCTGTTAAAAAGAGAATGGTTTATTTTAATGCATTTGATGTAAAGGAGGACGAATAAAATGAAACGAGTTGCAGTATTGATGGCAGAAGGTTATGAAGAAGGGGAAACTTTAACAATCGTTGATTTACTTCGTCGAGGAGAAATTGAGTGTCATACGTTTAGCTTTAACAGAGAATATGTAAAAGGAATGCATGGAATGAACGTCAAAGCGGATAAAATATTTGGTGAAGAAATTAAAGAATATGATGTCCTGGTTTTACCTGGAGGAAGACCAGGAGGACAAAATTTAAGAGAAAATCCGGAAGTTATTTCAATGATTCGTTATTTTAATGAACATCATAAATATCTAGGAGCTATGTGTTCAGGAACAATAGCTCTAGAAACAGCAGATGTCATTAATGGGAAAAAGGTAACGGGTTATACAGGATATGAAAATAAACTTTTAAGTGGAAATTTTGTTGATGAGGTAGCTGTCTTTGATCAAAATATCATTACGAGCCAAGGACCAGCCACAGCTTATCCCTTTGCTTTTAAAATCTTAGAAGTTTTAGGAAAAGATGTTACTGAAATGAAAGAAAAATTAATGTATACTTTTGCTAGAGGAAAGTAGATGAGATTATGCTTTATGATAAATTACCTATTGTATTTTTAAGTACTTTAGCTAGCGAAAAGAAAGACTCAACGAATAGTCAAATTGCTTCTTATTTATTAGATCATTTAGAAGAGATTAAAGATATTGGAATTCGGGATATGGCAAAAGAATGTCATGTAGCGATGAGTTCTATTTCAAGATTTTGTAAGGAAATTTGGCTTCATGATTTTAATGAATTAAGAGAATTATTGGTTTCTACAAATATGAATTTCGAACAAAATTCGTTGTCTTCATCTTGTGATGAGAGATTAAAAGCCTATAGTTCAAAAGTCAAAGAAAGTATTGAAATGGTTGAAAATTCTATTGATATAAAACAAATTGGTTTATTATGCAAAGAAATCAAACATTATGAAAAGGTGGCTGCTTTTGGCTTGCTTAAAGCAGGAACAGTGGCCTTTAATTTACAAACAGACTTATTGATGCTGGGAAAACAAATTTATTCAAATATTTCCTATAAACAACAATTGCAATACATTTTATCAGCAACAAAAGACGATTTAATTATTATCTTTTCTTATACAGGATGTTACTTTGATTATCCTGATTTAAGAGCTTTAAAAAATAAACTTAATGCTCCACAAATTTGGTTGATTTCAAGCAAGCAGGAAACATATCCTAAATTTATTGATCATGTAATTACTTTTGATTCTTTACAAGACCAAAATAGTCATCCTTATCAACTTCAATTTATTGCAGGACTTATTGGTCAAGAGTATGCAAGGATAGTCTAAAAGGCTATTCTTTTTTCTTAATTTAAGAAATCAAATGCTTTTAATTAAAGAATGATTTATGTTTTTATCAGGAGGTAAAAATATGGTTAATAAAAGTTATAAACATTGGCTTATTGTTTTATTAATGTGTTGTTTAGCAGCAAGTTCGATAGGTTTATGCACTAATGCAATTGGTGTTTTTTATGTACCTGTTTCAAATAGTTTACATGTATTGAAAGGAACATTTGCTTTGCATGCGACACTTTCTACATTAACAACTGCTTTGACATCTTTAAAAATGTCAAAAATCATAAAAAAATATAATTATAAAAGTGTTTTATTGATAGGTGTATTAATGACAAGTATATCTACGTGGTTGATGTCTTATAGTTCATCTATTTATTTGTTTTATATTTTAGGAATTGTAAGAGGAATAGGAGTAGGAATTTATGGGATGGTGCCTCTTACGATAGTCATTACTAATTGGTTTGATGAAAAACATGGACTAGCAACTAGTCTTGCACTAAGTTTTAGTGGACTTGCAGGAGCTATCTTTTCTCCTTTGTTAAGTTTTTGGATTGATAGTTATGGCTGGCAAACGACCTATCGATTTATGGCAATTATTATTTTTGTTTTGGTTCTTCCTGCTTTAAGTGTCTCTTGGAAAATAATGCCACAAGATGAAGGAATGTTACCTTATGGTTATCAAAAGAAAGAGACAGTCACTGTATCAAAAAATAAAATTAATCTTTTAACTCTTAGTTTTGTATATATGTGTTTATTTACTATTTTACATACATCCATCACAGGTATCTCTCAACATTTATCAGGTATTGCCTTAAGTATTCAACTTTCTACAAACATAGGAGCAACTTTTATGTCACTTACCATGATTGGTAATATTTGTACAAAGTTGTTGATTGGTTTATTAAGTGATTTGTTTACACCGGTTAAGGCTGTAGTCATTATGATTTTAACAAATTGTTTTTCTTTGATTTTATTATTTGTTGGTGTTTTACAACAACAAGTTCTTTTGTTAACTATCGGTTCATTTATTTTTGGCTCTATTTATTCGGTAGGAGCAGTAGGAATACCAATGTTGACACGGTATTTTTTTGGAAGTGAAAACTATGGTCAAACGTATGCTGTAATTGGTTTTTTAACGAATGTAGGGAGTGCAAGTTCTTTAACTTTGATTGGTTATTTATATGATTTTACTAAGAGTTATCAAATTGTCTTTATCATTGCCTTGTTATTTCATCTTATTAATTTAATATTATTATTGGTGATTTGTTCACGCCATAATAACAAAGATGATAGAAATGGAATGTTGTAGGGAATGTGGTATTGATGGAGAGGTTCTTTATTGTTCAACATGTAAACAATTTTGCTTTCCAATGTTTAATAGTACTATTTCCACAATTATCTTTAATCTAACAAAAAGATCAGATTTTAATGTATTAGTTACTGGACATATTACAAATGATGATAAATGACGTTTAGCAATGTTGGGTATCATCCTTTTCAATTATAATTTATCTCTAGTCTTATTTGTTAGAATATGTATACAGGCATAAGCTATAAAGCTTATGCCTTTTTTATTTTTTCTATTTCCTCTTTAATTTTATCAATGCTTTTTTCTAATAAATCATAGTCATCTTCTTTATTTTCAATCTTTTCATTTTGATCTTTAATAAAGGAACAATAGGTGCTGTTTAAAGAAATCATATCTCCTAATGTTGTTAGATAAGCACCTATAACAGCAAGTTGTTCCTCACTAAAACAATCTATTAAAGAACAACTAATAAGAACGAGACTTTGATTTAATAAAAGAGGATGGATGCAAGGTTCATTCATATGATCACCAATGTATTTTATGTATCATATATATGATAGTGATATATATTCATATATTTAAAAAATAAACTTGCTTGACACATTAAATAACAGTGTTATAATAACGCTGTTATTTAATGGTGGAGGTTATAAATGAGACAAGAATCAGCAGGGGTAACTGAAGCCCTTTTAAAAAGTGCAACAAATGAATTTTTAAAAGAAGGTTTCTTAAAAGCAAGTCTTCGTAAGATTTCTGCTGATAGTGGTGTCAGCACGAATTCAATTTATACACGTTTTAAAAATAAAGCGGGTTTATTTGATGCTATTGTGGGTAAGTGTGCTCAAGGATTGATGGATATTTACTTGGATTGTATAAAAAAAGCTTCATTGAGTGATGATTTATCTTTAGCCAATCAAGAAGGAGGACAAGGAACAAATCTAGTTCTGGAATATGTTTATCAACATTTAACAGAGTTTAAATTGATTTTTTGTTGTTCTTCAGGAACAAAGTACGAGCATTTTCTTGATCAATTAGGGGAAATTGAAGAAGCGTATTATCGTGAGTTTGTAAAAAAATACGGAAAAGAAGGGTATCGAGTTGATGATTTTTTTATCCATGTTTTTTGTCGAAGTGGTTGGCAACTCGTGTATGAAGTTGTTGCACATGAACGTACGTATGAAGAAGCGCAATCATTTATGAATAGCACCATTTTATTTAATATTGCTGGCTGGAAAGCTGTTATGGGAATTGATTAAAATATGAGGCAGTGGAAACTGCCTTTAATAAAAGTCAACAGTTAGCGATATCTAACCAAAAGGAGGGTATCTATGAAAGAAAAGAAAAAAAGTACATTATCTAAATTAATGCAATATGCAGGCAATCATAAATACTATGTTTATGCTTCATGTGTTTTAGCAGCGTTAAGTGCTGTTGTTGCATTAATTCCTTTTTATGATATTTGGCGTATTATTAAAGAGGTATTAGAAGTAAGACAAAATTTTAATGAAGCTATCCATATTAAAAGTTATGGCTGGCAAGCTGTTTTCTTTGCTTTACTAGCAATGGTATTTTACATTGCTGCTTTAATGTGTTCGCATAAAGCGGCATTTAGAGTGCAAGCAACAATGAGAACGAAAATGATGGAACATATTATGAAACTTCCACTTGGTTATGTTGAAAGCCAAGGGAGTGGAAAAATAAGAAAAGTTGTTATGGAATCAAGTGCAGCGACCGAAACGTTTTTAGCACATAATGTGCCAGATAAAGTAGTTTCTAAAGCAACACCAATTGGTTTACTTATTATGATGGCTGTTTTCGATTGGCGTTTAGGTTTAATGAGTTTAATTCCTGCAGTTATTGCTTTTGTTTTGATGTTTACAGCAATGATGGGACCTAAAATGGCTCAGGATATGAAACAATATCAAAATGCTTTAGAAGATATGTCAAATGAAGCAGTAGAATATGTAAGAGGAATACCGGTAGTTAAAACATTTGGACAAACTATTTTCTCTTTTAAAAGATTTAAAGAAGCTATTGATGAATATGAAAAATGGACTTTGGATTATACGGAAAGTATGATGAAACCAATGGTTTGTTTTACAACTTTTGCGAATGCAATCTTTGCGGCATTGATTATTGCAGCTTATTTATTTGCAGGAAGTCAAGTTACTGATCAATTTGTTTTAAACTTATTTTTCTATATTTTAATTACAGCTATTCTAACAACAACTTTAATGAAAGTAGCTTATGCAGGTGAATCACAAATGCTTGTTGAAGATGCTTTAAATCGTATGGATTCGATTATGAATGTTCAACCATTACCTGAAAGTCAACAAACACAATTACCAAGTGATGCTTCTATTGATTTAGAAAATATCAGTTTCACTTATCAAGATGCTTCTACTAAAGCAATTGATAATTTAAGCATGCATATTAATGCAGGAGAACATATTGCATTAGTAGGACCAAGTGGTGGTGGTAAAACAACAGTTGCATCGCTTATCTCTCGTTTTTGGGATGTTAATGAAGGAAGTATTAAAATCGGTCATGTTAATATTAAAGATATTGAACAAATTGAATTAATGAATCAAGTATCTTATGTTTTTCAAGACAGTCATTTACTTAAAATGAGTATTTTAGAAAATATCCGTATGTCTAGACCGAACGCATCAGATGAAGAGGTTATACAAGCTTTAAAAAATGCACAGTGCCAAGATATTATTGATAAATTCCCTGATGGAGTTAATACTATTATTGGCTCAAAAGGAGTTTATGTTTCGGGTGGAGAAAGTCAAAGATTATCTATTGCTAGAGCCTTTTTAAAGAATGCACAAATTCTTATTTTAGATGAAGCAACAGCTTTCGCAGATCCTGATAATGAAGTTCTTGTACAAAAAGCTTTTGAAAAACTTTCAAAAAATAAAACTGTCATTATGATTGCTCATCGTTTATCAACAGTAAGAGATGCTGATTGTATTTATGTATTAGAAAACGGTCGTATCGTTGAAAGTGGTAAACATGAAGACTTGTTAGAAGCAAAGGGTGTTTATGAACATATGTGGAGTCAATACAATCAGTCAGTTAAATGGAAAGTACAAAAGGGGGAAGAAGAATAATGATAGAAAGATTAAAACATAAATATGCTTTATCTAATCAAGGGGCAAAAGATATGGTAAGAGCATTTGTAGCAGTCACACTTTCTAATCTTGTTTTAATGTTTCCGGTAGGATTACTTTATTTGCTAGCATCTTATTTGTTAGATCAACGATTACCTAAGGGAAAATTGATGTTTTTTATGATTGCGATTGTGACAATTTTAATTTGTATTGCGCTCACAACAATCTTTCAATATCGTTCTACTTTTTTATCAACATATGTTGAAAGTGGTGTTAGACGAAGAACTTTAGCTGAAAAACTGAGAAAATTACCTTTGTCTTATTTTGGTAAAAAAGATTTAGCAGACCTTACAAATACAATTATGTCCGACTGTGCTCTTTTAGAAACAGCAAGTTCACACTGGATTCCTGAATTAATTGGAGCTATGATTTCAACGACAATTATTGTTGTCAGTTTATTCTTTTTTGATTTTAGAATGGCGCTGGCGGCTATTTGGGTTATGCCAATTGCTTTTGCAATTGTTCTTTATTCAAGAAAAGCATTACGTCATACTTATGAAAAAACAAATCAATATCGTATTGATTGTTTAGACGGTATTCAAGAAGGCTTAGAAACATTGAGAGATTTAAGATCAAATAATATGTGTGATACTTATATGGGATCTCTTAATAAAAAAATTAAAGCAGTTGAAAACCATGCTATCTTTGCTGAATTTACAAATGCAGCATTTGTATGCAGTGCACAAATGATTTTAAAACTTGGTATGGGTACAGTAGCAGTAGTAGGAAGTTACTTACTTGTAAAAGGAGAAATAAGCGTTCTTACATTCTTTATGTTTTTATTTGTTGTGACACGTATGTATGAACCTTTACAAATTTCTTTACAAAACTTATCAGCGATGATTAGTTTAGATACAAACTGTAAACGTATGGATGAAATTTTATCTCATGATGAACAAACGAGTGTCGATACGCTTACAAATGAAGGCTATGATATTGTTTTTGATCATGTGGCTTTCTCTTATAATCAAAAAGAAAAAGTATTATTGGATGTTTCATTTACTGCTAAACAAGGTGAAGTGACAGCTTTAATTGGTCCAAGTGGTGGCGGTAAAACAACAATTTCTCGACTTGCTGCTCGTTTTTATGATATCGATAGTGGAAAAATCACAGTGGGTGGCATGGATATTTCTAAGATTGATCCTGAAAAATTATTAGAACTTTATTCAATTGTTTTCCAAGATGTAACATTATTTAATAATACAGTAATGGAAAATATTCGTATTGGTAAAAAGGATGCCACTGATGAAGAAGTTATTGCTGCAGCAAAATTAGCACACTGTGATGAATTTGTTGAAAAAATGCCTGATCAATGGAATACAATGATTGGTGAAAATGGTTCGGAATTATCAGGAGGACAAAGACAAAGAATTTCTATTGCTAGAGCATTTCTTAAAGATGCACCAATTATTTTAATGGATGAAGCAACTGCTTCTTTGGATGTTGATAATGAATCTATGATTCAAGAAGCTATTTCTAAATTGATTAAAAATAAGACAGTTATCATTATTGCTCATAGAATGAGAACAGTAGATGGCGTTGATAAAATTGTTGTTTTAAAGGATGGTGTTGTATCTGAACAAGGTAAACCACAAAAACTTAAACAACAAAATGGAATTTATAAACATATGGTAGATATGCAAATGTTATCAAGTCAATGGAAATATGAGTAGATCCTATATAAATAATGATTTTAAAGCACAAATTCAATTTTGTGCTTTTTTTGTACAATCATGAGGTTTACCTCTTATTACTACGTTGAAGCACCTATTCATGGTGCTCCAGAAGTAATTAAATTTTTAAAGGAAGACACAAAAGACACATTTAATTTGAATAAACTGTAAAAATATTTAATTATAATAATAAAATACTTGCATGATAATAAAATATAAACTACAATAAATGCACATTCATGTAAAAGAAGGGGGGAAATAACATGATTGATACGGGTGATACAGGATTTATGATAATCTGTGCTGCCTTGGTGTTACTGATGACGCCAGGTTTAGCTTTTTTCTATGGCGGTATGGTTCGTAGAAAAAACGTTGTTAATACGATGATGACATCAATTTTTATTATTGGTATTGCAACGGTGATGTGGGTATTGTTTGGTTACTCACTAGCTTTTGGTAAAGATCATTTTGGAATTATCGGGGATTTAAGTCATCTTGGTCTTGCTGGAGTAACAGGAGCAGTAGGTGAGTATGCCGATTCTATTCCAGGACTAGGATTTGCTATGTTTCAAATGATGTTTGCGATTATTACTCCGGCATTAATAACTGGAGCAGTAGCGGGTAGAATGAAATTTAAAGCTTTATTTTTATTTATTATTTTATGGTCGACAATTGTTTATTATCCAATGGCACACATGGTATGGGGACTTGGAGGTTTTCTAGCAAAGATTGGTTCTGTTGATTTTGCAGGAGGAAATGTTGTTCATATAAGTTCTGGAATCAGTGCTTTGGTTTTATGTATTGTTTTAGGAAAAAGAAATGGGTATGGTAAAGCAAACTATCGTATTCATAATATTCCATTTGTTGTTTTAGGGGCAAGTCTTTTATTATTTGGTTGGTTTGGATTTAATGCTGGTAGTGCTTTAAAAGCAAATGATCTTGCCGTTCATGCCTTTGTAACAACAGCGGTTTCTGCGGCTGCCGGGATGTTATCTTGGATGTTAATGGATGTTGTGATGGCAGAAAAGCCAACTTTAGTAGGCTGTGTTACAGGTCTTGTTGTAGGTTTGGTGGCTATTACGCCAGGCGCAGGTTTTGTTCCAATTTGGGCTTCATTAATTATAGGTTTTGTAGGGAGTCCAATTTGTTATTTCATGATTTCAAAAGTCAAACAAAAATTTGGTTATGATGATGCTTTAGATGCATTTGGATGTCATGGTGTCGGTGGTATCTGGGGTGGCATTGCTACTGGATTATTTGGGCAAACTTCTATTAATAGTGTAGCAAAATGGAACGGATTGTTTTTTGGTGATACGAGATTATTTATTGCACAAGTGATAAGTATTATTGTTACAATTGTTATTGCAATCGTTGGAACATTGATTTGCTTAAGTATTATTCGTTTGTTTACACCATTACGAGTGGAAAAACGTGAAGAACAAATTGGATTAGATTTAGCAGAACATAATGAAACAGCTTATCCATCATTTAATGGTTTAGATTAAGGAGGATGACAAATGATTAAAATAGAAGCAATTGTTCGTGAAGAAAAATTAGAGGACGTTAAAGCTGCGCTTTCAGCTATTGAAGTTCATGGTATCACTGTTTATCAAGTGATGGGATGTGGAATCCAAAAAGGGTATCTTGAAATCGTTCGTGGACAAGAAGTAGAAATAAATATGTTGCCTAAAATTAAATTTGAAATTATTGTCAGTGACGAAAAGTGGGAACAAAAAACAATTGAAGCCATTCGCAAGGCTGCTTATACGGGGCATCCTGGTGATGGGAAAATTATTAGTTATGATTTAAAAAGCGCACTTCGCATTAGAACTGGTGAAACAGGAAAAGAAGCCATTAACTAAAATGGCTTCTTTTTTTATAAAGAAAAAAAGGCAATATTAATTGCCATATAACCAAAAGTAAAAATGTCATTAAAATTAGGGAATGTGTACATTAAATATAAGGAAAGTTATTCGATTTTTACTTTCATGTTAATTTTTTCCTTCACCTACGATTTTTGTTGTGTGTGTTAGTGTGATTGATAAAAATCGAGGTTTGTTTTCGTTAGCCTTAACTAACTATCTATATGTTAGCATATGCTAACTGATGTGTCAACTATCTTGAATAAAAAAATGTAAAAATGAGACGAAATTTCATATTTTGACGGTGATGTTTCATTGACTTTTAAAAACATTTATTCTATACTTGCCATAGGTGATTTCCTTCACCTAGAAGGAAGAAATCTTGTAGTAATACGATATTTCTTTTTTTCAGTGTTAGTGATCATTAATTGATGAAAGGAGAAAATAAAAAATGATTTATTCACAAGAAGTTGAAGAAATGTGCACTGTAAATCGTGGTGCATCACATGGATGTGCTCCAATTCCAGAAGAAGGAAAATGGGTATATTCAAGAGAAATCAAAGATATTTCTGGATTAACACATGGTATTGGTTGGTGTGCTCCTCAACAAGGTGCTTGTAAACTAACTTTAAATGTTAAAGAAGGTATTATTGAAGAAGCATTAATTGAAACTGTTGGATGTTCAGGTATGACTCACTCTGCTGCAATGGCTAGTGAAGCATTAGTTGGTAAAACTTTATTAGAAGGTTTAAATACTGACTTAGTTTGTGACGCTATCAACACAGCTATGAGAGAATTATTCTTACAAATCGTTTATGGACGTACTCAATCAGCATTCTCTGAAGGAGGATTAGTTGTTGGAGCTGGTCTTGAAGATTTAGGTAAAGGTTTAAGATCAATGGTAGGTACATCTTACTCTACTAAATTAAAAGGACCTCGTTACTTAGAATTAACTGAAGGTTATATTACTCGTATTGCTTTAGATGATAACAACGAAATCATCGGTTACGAATTCGTTAACTTAGGTAGAATGATGGAAATGATTAAAGATGGAAAAGATGCTAATGAAGCTTTAGAAGCTGCTAAAGGAAACTATGGTAGATTCGATGATGCTGCTAAATACATCGATCCAAGAAAAGAATAATAGGAGGATACGAAAAAATGGCATTATTTGAAGGTTATGAAAGAAGAATTGATCAAATTAACGCTGCATTAGCTAAGTATGATATCAAATCAATCGAAGAAGCAAAAGCTATTTGTGATGAAAAAGGTATCAACGTTTATGATATCGTAAAATCTACACAACCAATTTGTTTCGAAAACGCTTGTTGGGCATATACAGTTGGTGCTGCTATGGCAATTAAAAATGGTGATAAAAAAGCAGAAGATGCTGCTAAAACAATCGGTGTTGGTTTACAATCATTCTGTATTCCAGGATCAGTTGCTGATGATCGTAAAGTAGGTTTAGGTCATGGTAACTTAGGAGCTATGTTATTAAATGAAAATACTCAATGTTTCGCATTCTTAGCTGGACATGAATCTTTCGCTGCTGCTGAAGGAGCTATTAAAATTGCTGAAAAAGCTAACAAAGTTAGAAAAAATCCATTAAGAGTTATCTTAAATGGTTTAGGAAAAGATGCTGCTAAAATCATCTCAAGAATTAATGGTTTCACTTATGTAGAAACTCAATTTGATTATTTCACTGGAGAAGTTAAAGAAGTATCAAGAACTGCTTATAGTAATGGTCCACGTGCTAAAGTTAACTGCTATGGTGCAGATGACGTACGTGAAGGTGTTGCTATCATGCATAAAGAAGGTGTAGATGTATCAATCACTGGTAACTCTACTAACCCAACTCGTTTCCAACATCCAGTTGCTGGAACATATAAAAAAGAATGTATCGAACAAGGTAAAAAATATTTCTCAGTTGCTTCAGGTGGTGGAACTGGACGTACATTACATCCTGATAATATGGCTGCTGGTCCTGCTTCATATGGTATGACTGATACTATGGGACGTATGCACAGTGATGCACAATTCGCTGGATCTTCATCAGTTCCTGCTCACGTAGAAATGATGGGATTAATCGGTATGGGTAATAACCCAATGGTTGGTGCTACTGTTGCTGTTGCTGTTGCAATTGAAGAAGCTTGTAAATAATTAAAAGCTGGTTTAGACTAGTTAAAATTATATTAAAAAAGTCTTGATATAAATCAAGGCTTTTTTTGTTTATAAAAAAATGAGCTTTACAAAAAGCTCATTTTATCTTTAGTTTAAGCCTACTAATGATTTTTTAAAATAAAGTAAATCAACGGCTTGTAAACCATTTTCATAAATTTCTTGAGGATAGTATTTAATAAAAAACTCTTCGATACGATGACTATAATGGTAACCCAATTTAGTATAAAAGGCAATATTAATCATACTTGAATTTGCTGTCGATACATAAATTGTAGGAATATTTTGATACATTTTTTCAATATATTGAATTAAACTTTTTGCATATCCGTGTCCACGATGTTCTTGTAAGGTAAGAATATTTTTAATTTCTACTTCACTATCTGATTTTTTTATAACCGCAATAAAAGAGACAGGTTCTTCATTTATGAAGTATCCATATAATTGACCTTTTTCTAAATAATCTTCAACTAAATTAATGTTAGGATCGCTTTCTGTTAATAACAGAGCATAATCCATTTTGCTTGATATTTCTTGAATCATGATTGACCACCTTTATTTTTACAATGTAATAAATATGAAAAAAGAAATAGTTTTTTTACTATTTCTTTTGTTATTTTCAACATTATAATACCACAAATTAGGTGATTTTTCAAGACTGGTCATTTTTATGGAATAGGTGTATTAAGAATAACAGGAGGTCAAATATGGGAAAAAATTTAACGTCATTAGTTAGTTGTTTTGCTAGAGGATATCATTATTTAAATAATGATAGTTGGGTGTTTGAGGATGCTTTAGCTCATTGTTTACTAACAAAACAAGAATATCAAGAAATAAGTCAATCAATGATAGAAGGGATTCATTTTTTTAATCCGCAATTTGAAGGAACAAAAGAAGAAGCGTTGAAATGGATTGTCAATCATCAACTTGCTCCAACTGTTCTTGCTAGAAGTGCTTTTTATCAAGATTGTCTAAAACAAAAAATGGAAAGGGAAAGACAATATCTTATTTTTGGTTCTGGTTTAGATAGTTTTGCCTATTCTTTATTAAAAGGATTGAATGTCTTTGAAATTGATCGACCAGATGTTATCAAAGACAAATTACAAAGATTAAAAAATGCACATATTGATTATGATCATGTTCATTTTATTGGGTGCCAGCTAGAAGATGATGATTGGATCAGTCAATTATATAAAAATCATTATTGTCAGGACGTTATTTCGTTTAGTAGTTTATTGGGGCTTTGCTATTATTTAAGCAAAGATGATTTTTCTAAACTATTATGTATTTTAAATAAAAACGTGAAGGAAGGAAGTTATTTGGTATTTGATTATCCTTGTGATCATCAAAGCAGAGAAAGTTTAAAAAATAAGCAGCTTGCTAGTGGAGCAGGTGATTCAATGAAAGCAAAATATCAACATGATGAAATAGAAAAATTATTATTATCTCATGGCTTTGAGATTGAAAAACATCTAGACTATGATGTAATAACGCATTTGTATTTTGATGAATACAATCAATGTCATTATGATAGTCCAATTATTCCGTTTCAGGATATCAGTTATGTTTTTGCTAGAAAAAGATAAATCAAAAATCATTTACAATTATTCGTCGTTTGGTGTTGATTTAGTATGAGATTTTTGGTATTATGCAATTAGTTATACGACTGACGGAAGTGGAATTAACCACATGGAGTATAATCATAGAGAGCCGACCGTCTGGGCAAAGAGTCCGGACGACTAGGCTCTTTTTTAGTTTTATAGATTTGTTTATGTAATTATACGTAATTTCAAACAGTCATTGATTGTTTGCCTTAACTAATTGCGATATAATATAGTCGGATTTTTAAAAGCAAATCTATTATAAAAGAAAGGATAAATTGATATGTTAACAGATGTAGAAATTGCACAAAATGCAACGATGGAACCGATTAGTCAAGTTGCAAAAAAAGTAGGTCTTAATGAAGATGATTTAGAATTATATGGTAAATATAAAGCTAAGATTTCATTAGATGCGATTAAAAAATTAGAAAATAACAAAGATGGGAAGTTAGTCTTGGTTACAGCAATCAATCCTACACCAGCCGGTGAAGGAAAGACAACGACAATGATTGGTTTATCTCAAGCTTTAAATAAGTTAGGAAAGAAATCAGTTGTAGCGATGCGTGAACCATCTCTTGGACCATGTTTTGGTATTAAAGGTGGTGCTGCTGGTGGAGGATATGCTCAAGTTGTTCCAATGGAAGACATTAACCTTCATTTTACAGGTGATATTCATGCAATTACTGCAGCTAATAACCTTATTGCTGCTATGCTTGATAATTCTATTCACCAAGGTAATCCTTTAAATATTGATACCCGTCAAATCGTATGGAAAAGAGTTGTTGATTTAAATGATCGTGCTTTACGTCATACTGTTTGTGGTCTTGGAGGAAAAGTTAATGGGGTTCCTCGTGAAGATGGCTTTGATATTACAGTAGCAAGTGAAGTAATGGCTATTTTATGTTTAGCTACTTCATTAACAGATTTAAAACAAAGAGCTGCAAAAATGATTGTTGCTTATACATATGATGGAAAACCAGTAACAGTTGATGATATTCAAGCAACAGGAGCAGTTACATTATTATTAAAAGATGCAATTAAACCAAACTTGGTACAAACTTTAGATCATAATCCAGTATTTGTTCATGGTGGTCCATTTGCTAATATTGCTCATGGTTGTAATTCGGTTATGGCAACTAAACTTGCTATTAAATTAGGTGATTATGCCATTACTGAAGCTGGATTTGGAGCTGATCTAGGTGCTGAAAAATTCTTGGATATTAAATGTCGTCAAGCTGGATTAAATCCTGAAGCTGTTGTGATTGTAGCAACGGTAAGAGCTTTAAAAATGCATGGCGGTGTTGCTAAAAAAGATTTAGCAATTGAAAACTTAGAAGCCTTAAAAGCAGGATTAGGTAATTTAGAAAAACACATTGAAAATATTGCTAAATTTGATATTCCTAGTGTTGTTGCTATTAATGCTTTCCCAACAGATACTGAAGCTGAATTACAATTATTAAATGAATGTTGTCAAAAATTAGGTGTTGAAGTTGCAATTAGTAAAGTATGGGAAAAAGGTGCAGATGGTGGTATTGAACTTGCTGAAAAATTATTAGATATTTTAGAAAATGAAGAAGCTCATTATCATCCTTTATATAATTTAGACATGTCAATTGAAGATAAAATCGAAACAATCGTTAAAGAAATTTACGGTGGAGACGGTGTTGAATTTACAAAGAAAGCAAAAAATAAGATTAAAAAATATAATGAACAAGGGTTAGCTGATTTACCTATCTGTGTTGCTAAAACACAATATTCATTATCAGATCAAGCATCTTTACTTGGAAGACCAACAGGATTTACAGTAAAGATTAATGATATTATTCCTTCTGCTGGAGCAGGATTTTTAGTTGCTATTTCTGGTGATATTATGCGTATGCCAGGTTTACCTAAAAAGCCAGCAGCAGTCAATATGGATATTGATGAAGATGGAAAAATTATTGGTTTATTCTAAAAGGAGAGAAAAATGAAAGTTGCAATTATCATGGGGTCAACAAGTGATTTACCTAAAATGGAAGCATGCGTTGACATTTTGAAAAATTATGGTGTTGAAGTAAATGTTCGTTGTTTATCGGCACATCGTGCTCATGCAGGATTAAGTGCTTTTATTGAGGAAACTGCTCATGATGGTACTGAAGTTATTATTACAGCTGCGGGAATGGCTGCTGCGCTTCCTGGAGTTGTGGCGAGTCAAACAGTTTTACCAGTTATTGGAGTTCCTTTAAGTGGGGCAACACTTGATGGTATGGATGCCTTATTATCTATCGTACAGATGCCTTCTGGTATCCCAGTTGCTACGGTAGCAATCAATGGCGGTAAAAATGCTGCTTATCTTGCTATGCAAATTATGGCAATTAAACACGATGAATTAAAAGATAAACTTTTAGCTTATCGACAAGATATGGAAAAACAAGCAATGAAAGCCAATGAAGAAGTTATTGAAAAATTTAAATAGGGGGTAATGAAAAATGGCTGAATTATTATATGAAGGAAAAGCAAAACAAGTTTATAAAACAGAAAAGGAAGATGAATATTTAATTCATTATAAAGATGATGCAACTGCAGGAAACGGAGCAAAACATGATCAATTTGAAGGGAAAGGTGTTTTAAATAACACAATTTCTTGTATTATTTTTGATATGTTGGAAGAAGCAGGAATTAAAACACACATGATTAAAAAATTAAATGATCGTGATATTTTAGTTAAAAAAGTAGATATCTTTCCATTAGAAGTTATTGTTAGAAATATTACAACTGGTTCATTCTGCAAAAGATTAGGTGCACCAGAAGGTGTTGTATTAGATGAACCAATCTTTGAAATGTCTTACAAAAATGATGAATATGGGGATCCATTAATTAATGATGATCATGCAGTTGCTTTAAAATTAGCGACTCGTGAAGAATTAGCTTATATTAAAAAAACAACTTTAAAAATTAATGAATTATTGAAAGAATTCTTCTTATCAATGAATTTAAAATTAGTAGATTTTAAAATTGAATTCGGTAAAACTGCAGATGGTGAAATTTTATTAGCTGATGAAATCTCTCCAGATTCATGCCGTTTATGGGATGTTGATACAAATCAAAAATATGATAAAGATGTATTTAGACAAGATATCGGAGATTTAATTGAAACTTATAAAGCAGTACTTGCTAGAATGGAAAATAAATAGACTAAGGAGAGAATAAGATGGATTACAAAAAAGCTGGTGTTGATATTGAAGCAGGATATAAATCCGTTGAATTAATGAAAAAACATGTTAAACAAACAATGCGTCCTGAAGTATTAGGAGGCATTGGTGGGTTTGCTGGTGCTTTTGATTTAAGTGGCATTAAAAATATGGAAGAACCTGTTCTTTTATCTGGTACAGATGGATGCGGAACAAAGGTTAAACTTGCTTTTGTAATGGATAAACATGACACAATAGGTATTGATGCTGTTGCTATGTGTGTAAATGATATTGCTTGTTCAGGAGGAGAACCATTATTTTTCTTAGATTATATTGCTTGTGGTAAAAATTATCCTGAAAAAATTGCAACAATTGTCTCTGGTGTAGCTGAGGGATGTAAGCAATCAGGTTGTGCTTTAGTAGGTGGGGAAACTGCTGAACATCCTGGTTTAATGCCTGAAAATGATTATGATTTAGCTGGTTTTGCTGTTGGTGTTGTTGATAAAAAAGACATTATTGATGGTAGTACAGTTAAAGATGGGGATGTTTTAGTTGGTATTGCTTCAAGTGGTGTTCATAGTAACGGTTTTTCACTTGTTCGTAAAGTATTTGATATGACTCAAGAATCTTTAAATACATATTATGATGAATTAGGAAAAACTTTAGGAGAAGCTTTAATTGAACCAACACGCATTTATGTTAAAGCATTAAAAAATGTGAAAGATGCGGGCGTGACAATTAAAGGATGTAGTCATATTACTGGTGGCGGATTCTATGAAAATGTTCCTAGAATGTTACCAGAAGGTGCTAAGGCAATGATTAAAAAGAATAGTTATCCGATACCACCTATCTTTGATTTAATTGCTAAAGAAGGAAATATTGAAAGTCATATGATGTATAATACGTTTAATATGGGATTAGGTATGGTGATTGCTTTAGATAAAAATGATGTAGATACGGCTTTAAAAGCAATTGAAGCTGCTGGAGATCAATGCTATGTTGTTGGTTCAATTGTATCTGGTGATAAAGGTGTAGAATTATGCTAAAGATGGCTGTCTTTGTTTCTGGGGGAGGAACAGATTTACAATCAGTTATAGATGCTTGTCAAAGCGGTCAAATTAATGGGGAAATAAAACTTGTTGTTTCAAATCGTAAAAATGCTTATGGTTTAACACGTGCCAGCAATGCTGGTATTGAAACAGCAATTGTAAAAAATAATGATCATTTATTGGTGGAAATGCTAAAAGAAAGAGAAATTGATTTAATTGTGTTAGCAGGATATTTAGCTATTTTAACTGATGAGTTAATTGATGCTTATCCTTGTAAGATTATCAATATTCATCCTTCTTTAATTCCATCATTTTGTGGACCCGGATTTTATGGAATGCATGTTCATGAAGCTGTACTTAAAAGAGGGGTTAAAGTGTCAGGAGCGACTGTTCATTTTGTAAGTAGTGAGGTTGATGGGGGACCTATTATCTTACAAGAGGCATGTGATATTTCCGATTTAGATAAAGCAGAAGATATTCAAGCAAGAGTGTTAGAAATAGAACATCGTATTTTACCTCAAGCGGTTGCTTTATATTGCGATGGAAAAATAAAAGTTGAAAATGAAAGGGCAAAGGTGATTTAAATGAGCAAAAGAGCATTGATGAGTGTTACTAATAAAGATGGTATTGTGGATTTTGCTAAGGGGTTAGTTGAACTTGGCTTTGAAATTGTTTCGACTGGGGGAACAATGAAAGTATTAGAAACAGCAGGAGTAAAATGTATTGCTATTGATGATGTGACTGGTTTTCCAGAAATGTTAGATGGTCGTGTAAAGACATTACATCCTAAAGTTCATGGGGGATTATTATTTAGAAGAGATTTACCTGAACATGTTGAAACAGTAAAAAAATATGGAATTCAACCTATTGATTTAGTTTGTGTTAATTTATATGAATTTGAAAAAGCTTTAAAAGAAGGAAAACCAATGGCTGATATGATTGAAAATATTGATATCGGTGGTCCATCAATGATTCGTTCAGCTGCTAAAAACTTTAAAGATGTTTTAATTGTCACTGATCCTCGTGATTATCAAAATGTTTTAGATGCGATTAAAGATCAAAAAGATGATTATGATTTTAGATTAAATTTAGCGTATAAAGCATTTAGTTTAACAGGAAGCTATGATGCTATGATTTCTCGTTATTTTGCAGGTGTTGTTGGTGATGAATTCCCAGAAATTTTAAATATGTCTTATAAAAAAGTAGAACACTTACGATATGGTGAAAACTCACAACAAGCTGCTAATAAATATGAAGACACTTTTGTTCAAAAATCATTATTAGACTATGAACAATTACATGGTAAAGAAATTTCATTTAATAATGTTAATGATTTATATGGAGCTGTTGCTGTTGTTAGAGAATTTAAAGATCAAATTGTAACAGCTGCGATTAAGCACTCTACACCTTGTGGTGTTGCTATTGGAAATACAGGCTATGATTCTTATATGAAAGCTTATGAAGCTGATCCTCAATCTATCTTTGGCGGAATTGTAGCAGTAAACTATAAAATTGATAAAGCAACAGCAGAGCAAATGCATAAGATTTTCTTAGAAATTGTTGCTGCACCAGACTATGATGATGATGCTTTAGAAATTTTAAAGAAAAAGAAAAATTTACGTATTTTAAAACTAAAGAACTTGGATGCAAGAGAAGCTAAATATGATATTAAATATCTTGAAGGAAAAGTTTTAGTTCAAAAATTAAATACTGAAATGATTAAAGAGATGAATGTTGTCACAAAAGCTCAACCTACTCCAGAACAATTAAGTGATATGGAATTTGGTATGAAGGTTGTTAAATATGTAAAATCTAATGCGATTTGTATTGTTAAAGATGGTGTGACTTTAGCTATTGGTGGAGGACAAACATCAAGAGTATGGGCTTTAGAAAACGCAATTCATAATAATCCTGATAAAGATTTTAAAGGAGCCGTTCTTGCTAGTGATGCCTTCTTCCCATTTAGTGACTGTGCCGAAGTTGCGTATAAAGCTGGTATTGGTGCTATTATTCAACCAGGTGGATCTATTCGTGATCAAGAATCTATTGATTTTTGTGATGAACATGATATTCCAATGGTATTTAGTGGATATAGACATTTTAGACATTAAGAGAAAGGAATTTGAAAATGAAAGTTCTTGTTATTGGTAGCGGTGGTCGTGAACATGCGATTGCTTATAAATTGAATCAAAGTCCTCAAGTAGATCAAATCTATGCAATTCCTGGTAATCCAGGAATTGCTCAAATTGGTACATGTGTTGATGGTAGTGTTGAAGATAATGATATGATTGTTTCTTTTGTTAAAGAACATCAAATTGATTTAACGGTCATTGGACCTGAAGTTCCTTTATGTAATGGTTTAGCTGATGATTTAGAAGCAGCTGGATTCCTTGCTTTTGGACCTACACGTCATGCAGCTACTTTAGAAGGAAGTAAAGCTTTCTCTAAAGATTTTATGATTAGACATCATATTCCTACAGCACGTTATGTAGAAGTAACGGATTATCAAGATGCAGTGAATCAAATTGATCATTTTGATTTTCCTTTAGTAATTAAAGCAGATGGTCTTGCTGCTGGTAAAGGTGTCGTCATTGTTGATAACAAAGATGATGCTATTAAGACTTTAAAGGAAATGATGGTTGATGGAGCATTAGATGGTGCTGGAAGTAAAGTTGTTTTAGAAGAATTTTTAACTGGATTCGAATGTTCTTTACTTTGCTTTACAGATGGTAAAACAATTGTTCCTATGGTTTCAGCAAAAGATCATAAACAAATTTTCGATGGTAATAAAGGACCTAATACAGGTGGTATGGGAACCGTCTCACCAAATCCCTTTATGCCAGATAACATGGATGAAGTTTTAAAGGAAACTGTATTAGATCCATTTATGAAAGGTTTAAAAGAAGATCATATGGATTACCGAGGGGTTGTCTTTATTGGTTTAATGATTGAAAATGGACAAGCTAAAGTATTAGAATTTAATGTTCGCTTTGGAGATCCAGAAACACAATCTATCTTACTTCGATTAGATAGTGATTTATACGAAATTATGGTGGCTTGTGCTAAAAGAGAACTTGACCAAGTTGAAGTGAAGTGGTCTAATAATCATGTAGCTTGTCTTGTTCTTGCTAGTGGCGGTTATCCAGGAAAATATGAAAAAGGAATTGAAATTAGTCATGTAGAAGATGTGGCTGATGATATTGTTGTTTTCCATGCAGGGACAGCTTTAAAAGATGGAAAATTAGTTACAAATGGAGGACGTGTTTTAAATATTTGTGCTAAAGGACAATCTTTAAAAGAAGCACTTGATAAAGTATATCAAGCTGCAAATATCATCGATTTTGATGGTAAATATTATCGTAAAGACATCGGTCTTAGATAGGGGGAGCATTCATGAGTCATGTAAGAAGAATTTATGTAGAAAAAAAGAAACAATACGCTACTGAAGCTAATGAAATTAAACACAATTTAACAGAACAATTAGGACTTACAATTCATTCATTACGTATTATTAATCGTTATGATGTTCAAGGAATTAATGAAGAAATATTACAACAAGGAATTAATACAATTCTAGCAGAACCAATGGTTGATAATGTTTATGATGAAGATTATCCAAAATCAGATAAAGAATCAGTATTTGCTTTGGAATTTTTACCAGGTCAATATGATCAAAGAGCTGATTCATGTGAACAATGTTTTGCAATTTTAACAGGGAATACTTCCTCTAAAGTTAAATGTGCACGCTTATTTGTTATTGATGTTGATCATAATGAAGAAACAATCGAAAAAATTAAACATTTCTTAATCAACCCTGTTGATCAAAGAATTGCTAGTTTAGATAAACCTGATGATTTAACAGATAAAGCTCCTGTTATTAAACCTGTTCCTGTATTAGAAGGTTTTAATCAATTAGATGAAACAGGACTAAAACAATTCTTAAAAGATAATGGAATGGCTATGAATCTTGCAGATTTACAAGTAACACAAGATTATTTTAAGAATGAAGAAAAAAGAGATCCTACTGAAACAGAAATTAAAGTATTAGATACATATTGGTCAGATCATTGTCGTCATACAACTTTTGCGACAATTATTACTGATTTAGATATTGAAAGTGGTGCTTTCAAAGAAATACTAGAAAAAGACGTAGAAGACTATAAGACTAGCCGTCATTTAGTTTACGGTATTGATACAAAACGTCCGCTTACTTTAATGGATTTAGCAACTATTTCCATGAAAGAATTAAGAAAAACAGGATATTTAGATGATATGGAAGTATCTGAAGAAATTAATGCATGTTCTGTAGAAATAACTGTTCATACTAATGAAGGTGACGAACAATGGTTGTTAATGTTTAAAAACGAAACACATAACCATCCTACAGAAATTGAACCATTTGGGGGAGCTGCTACTTGTTTAGGTGGGGCTATTCGTGATCCACTTTCAGGAAGAGCTTATGTTTATCAATCAATGCGTATCACTGGAGCAGGAGATCCTCGCCAAGCTTTAGCAGATACAATGCCTGGTAAATTACCACAACGTAAATTATGCCAAGAATCAGCACATGGTTTTTCTAGTTATGGTAACCAAATTGGTTTAACTACAGGTTATGTTCATGAAATTTATGATGAAGGTTATGTAGCTAAAAGAATGGAACTTGGAGCTGTTGTTGCGGCTGCGCCTAAAGAACAAGTTAAACGTCTTGAACCATTAAAAGATCATATTGTTTTATTAATTGGTGGTCGTACTGGTCGTGATGGTATTGGTGGGGCTACTGGATCTTCTAAATCACACGATGTAAAATCAATTGAAACTGCTGGGGCTGAAGTACAAAAAGGTAATCCAGTAGAAGAAAGAAAAATTCAAAGATTATTTAGAAACAAAGAGGTTAGTGAAAAAGTTGTTAGATGTAATGACTTTGGAGCTGGCGGTGTTTGTGTTGCTGTTGGTGAACTTGCACCTGGTCTTGTTATTGATTTAGATGCTGTCTTGAAAAAATATGAAGGTTTAACAGGTACTGAACTTGCTATCAGTGAATCTCAAGAACGTATGGCTATTGTTATTGATGAAAAAGATGAAGCCTTCATTAAAAATGAATGTGCTAAAGAAAACTTAGAGGTTGTACGTGTTGCTGTTGTTACTGATGATAATCGTTTAGTGATGAAGCATATGGGAAAAGATATTGTTAACATTTCTCGTGATTTCTTAGATGCTGCTGGTGCTAAGCGTTACCAAGATGTTAAAGTAACATTACCTGATTTTACACAAACTCCGTTTGATGAAGTAAAACAAAATAATTTTGTTGATACAACAAAAGAAGTTTTATCTCGTTTATCAGTAGCAAGTCAAAAGGGATTAGTAGAACGATTTGATTCTTCAATTGGTAATGGTACTGTATTATCTCCTTATGGAGGACGTACATATCATACTGAAACAGAAGGTATGGCTGCTTTAATTCCTGTTTTAGGAAAAGAAACAACAACTGCTTCATTAATGGCTTATGGTTATAATCCTAAGATTGCAAAATGGTCTCCATATCATGGTGCTATGTATGCTATTGTTGAATCAGTAGCTAAGATTGTAGCTATGGGTGGCGATTATCATACAATTCGTTTCTCTTTCCAAGAATATTTTGAAAAACTATTAGATGATCCTTATAAATGGGGTAAACCAATGGCAGCTTTATTAGGTGCTTATCGTGTTCAAAAAGAATTATGTTTACCTTCAATTGGTGGTAAAGATTCTATGTCAGGATCATTTGAAAATATTCATGTTCCACCAACACTTGTTTCATTTGCGATTACTTCTAGTGATGTAAGTGATGTGATGACACCAGAAGCAAAAGAAGCAGGACATATTTTAGCTGAAGTTATGATTAATAAAGATCAATTTAAAGTATTTGATTTTGATCATTTAAAGAAACAATATGATGCTATTCATAAACTTATGCAAGAAGGTAAAGTATATAGTGCCTATACTGTTAAAGATGGTGGAGTTATTGAAGCAGTAAGTAAGATGGCTTTTGGTAATCATATTGGAGCTGCTTTTAATGTTGATTATTCATTAAAAAGTTATGTATCAAAGGATTATGGAAATATCGTTATTGAAGTTAAATCAGAAGAAGATTTAGCAGTCTTTGATCAATATCGTGTTGTAGCTACTTTAAATGATGCAGATACTTTATCATATGGTAGTGACGCAATTACTTTAACTGAAGCGTATGCTATTAATAAAGCACCATTAGAAAGTGTTTATCCTACTAGAGAAAAAGCACCAACTACTCAAATTAAAGTAGCAGAATGTAAAACAAGATCTACATTACAACCAAAACAATATGTAGAAACACCTTTAGTTGTTATTCCTGTATTTCCTGGAACAAACTGTGAATATGATTCAAAACGCGCTTTTGAAAAAGCAGGAGCAAAAGTTGAACTTGTGTTAATTAGAAATAAAACAGAAGCCATGTTAGAAGAATCAATTAATGCTTTGGAATTAGCTATTAAACGTGCTAATATAGTGATGTTACCTGGTGGATTCTCAGCTGGTGATGAACCTGAAGGATCTGGTAAGTTTATCGCTACTGTACTTAGAAACCCTAAGTTAAAGACAGCAATTCAAGATTTATTAGATCATCGTGATGGTTTAATGATTGGTATTTGTAATGGATTCCAAGCTTTAATTAAATTAGGTTTATTACCTTATGGAGAAATTAGAGATATGTCTAGTGATGATCCAACATTAACATTTAATACAATCGGACGTCACTTATCTCAATTTGTAGATACACGTATTGGTAGTGTAAAATCACCATGGCTTGCTAATGTACAAGTTGGAGATGTTCATGTTATTCCTATTTCTCATGGTGAAGGACGTTTTGTTGCTCCTGAACCAGTGATTGAAGAATTATTTGCTAATGGACAAGTATTCTCACAATATGTTGATCCTAATAGAAAAGTAACAATGCAAACACCATATAATCCAAATGGTTCAATGTATGCTATTGAAGGAATTATTTCTAAGGATGGACGTGTTATTGGTAAAATGGGACATAGTGAACGTCAAGGTGAAAATCGCTTTAAAAATGTTTATGGTGAAATGGACCAAAAATTATTTGAAGCAGGTGTAAATTATTTTAAAGGTGGAAAATAGAATGGAAAAACAAGAATTTGAATGTTTAACTCTTTGTCCTTTAGATGGACGTTATTCAGGAGTAAAAGATGCACTAGGAGAATATTTTTCTGAATATGCATTAGTTAAATATCGTGTTTTTGTTGAAATTCAATGGTTAAAGTTCTTAATTGAAAATGTTGAAAGTGATATCTTAGCTAAGTTTGATAAACAAGACTTAGCTAAGATTGAAGCTATTTCTAAAGAATTCAATTATGATTCATTTAAGGCTATTAAAGACATTGAAGCAACAACACGACATGATGTTAAAGCAGTAGAATATTTTATTGGTCATCAATTAAAAGATATGGGGTATGACTATTTAATTAGTTTTGTTCATATTGGATGTACTTCGGAAGATATTAATAATACATCTTATGCTTGTATGTTAAAACATGGTTTAAAAGATGTGTGGTTAAAAAAAGCTAAAGAATTTGCTGATATGATTAATGGTTGGGCTGAAGAACATAAAGATGATGCCATGCTTGCTCATACTCATGGTCAACCAGCAACACCAACAACAATTGGTAAAGAATTTAAAGTATATGCTTATCGTTTTTATTCAAGTATTGAAAATGTTGAAAACATTAAAATCAAAGCTAAATTTAATGGAGCAACAGGAAACTATAGTGCTATTTTAACTGCTTTCCCTAATTATGATTGGCAAGCATTAGCTAAAAAGTTTGTTGAAGAATATTTAGGACTTACTTTTAATCCACTTACAACACAAATAGAAAGTCATGATTATACATGTCATATATTAGACGGTATTCGTCATTTTAATAATGTGTTAGTTGATTTTGATGTTGATATGTGGTTATACATTTCAATGGAATACTTCAAACAAATCCCTGTAAAAGGAGAAGTAGGAAGTAGTACAATGCCTCATAAAGTTAATCCAATTCGATTTGAAAATAGTGAAGCAAATATTGATATGTCTAATAATATTTGTGTAGGATTATCTAATAAATTACCTAAATCTCGTATGCAAAGAGATTTATCTGATTCTTCAAGTCAAAGAAATATTGGTTTAGCATTTGGATATTCAATTCAAGCTATTAGCGAAACAACAAATGGTTTAGCTAAATGTGTTGTTAATAAAGAAAAACTAGCTCATGATTTAAATGAAAAATGGGAAGTTTTAGCAGAACCAATTCAAACAATGCTTAGAAAATATGGTATTTCTGATGCTTATGATCAATTAAAAGAACTAACTAGAGGAAAAAATATTTCTCAAGAAGCAATTATGGAATTTGCAAAAGGATTAGAAGTCTTATCTGATGAAGATCGTCAAACTTTACTTGATATGACACCTGCAAGTTATATTGGTCTTGCTAATCAATTAGCTACATTAAAATTAAAATAATAATTAAAAAAGCTATCGACTCATTGGAGTTAATAGCTTTTTATTTGCTTTTTTAATTCATTTAAAAAGTATTGCGCTGGTTTAGATAAGACTTTATACTTTTTCCAGATGACATCAAGTCCTGCTTCTAATTGTGGAAAAAGAGGAATAAATTTAAAACTTTCATGATTAATGAGGTCTTTAAGACCAATTATAATAGCGTTGTTTTCTTTTGCAAGTAAGGAAGCATTATAAATAAGATTGTAAGTAGAAGATATATGGTAGTGTTTAAATTCTTGTTGTGCCCAGTTTTCAAATTGTTTATATTTTAATTCTTGAGTTGAGCAAATTAAAGGGTAGGGACTAAGATCGTAGGAAGTGATTTTGTTATGCAAAGCTAAAGGATGAGTAGCAGTAACATAAATTCCCCAAATATCTTTATAAGGTAAGGTCAAATAATTATATTTATAGATGTTTGCAGGTTGAATGACTAACCCAAAATCAAGTAATCCTTTTTCAAGACGATCGACGACATCTTGTTCATTTCCACTATATAAATGAAATTGAATGTGAGGATAGGCATCCTGACATTTTTTAATTGCTTTAGCAATGATTTGCATACCGATTGTTTCACCACTACCGATATAAACATCGCCACTTATTTCTTCGTCTAGAAGCATGATTTCATTTTCCGTTTTTTCAACTAAACTAATGATTTCTTCTGCTCTTTGTCTAAGAATAATGCCTTCCTCTGTTAAACTGATTTTACGACTTCCTCTAATAAATAATGGTTTTCCTAAATAATCTTCAAGTTCTTTCATTTGTCTAGAGAGAGTAGGCTGAGTTATATGTAAGCTTTCTGCAGCTTTTAAAATTGTTTCTTCTCTTGCAATGGCGAGAAAGTATTGTAATAAACGTAATTCCATAATGATCACTCCTAGAGATATTTTAATACTTTTATATATGCCTTACAAGCATAAAAAACTATGAAATATAAGTATTGGATTATATGTTTAATGCTTATTAAAATAAAGTAGTAAGGAAGTGATAAAAAGATGAATCAAAAAGTTCAAGACATTTTACTTAATTTACAAGCTGCAGATTGTAACGATGAATTAATTCAAGAATGTCTTTTAAGATATGAAATGCAGGATTTAAAAAAACTGATTAAATTATTGCAATGTCATCGTTGTGGTCTAATAGAAAAGTTACACCAACAACAAAGAAAAATAGAATGTTTGGATTATTTGATTTATTGTTTAAAAAAGGAGTATGAAGAAAATGAATAATACAGTTGTAAAACAACAAAAGTTAATAGGAGAAAGAGCTTTATTTCAAAGTCATCATATACAAATAGAAGATAGTGTTTTTGAAGATGGAGAATCTCCATTAAAAGAAAGCCAAAATATTGATATTAAAGATACTATATTTAAATGGAAGTATCCATTATGGTACTGCCAAAATGTATCCGTAAATAACAGTACATTATTAGAAACAGCACGTTCAGGTATTTGGTATACGCATCATATTGATATTAAAGATAGTGTTATTGACGCACCTAAAACATTTAGAAGAAGTACATATATTTCATTAGATCATGTTAACTTGTTAAACAGTCAAGAAACATTATGGAATTGTCAAAACATTAAGATAAATGCAGTTCAAGCAAAGGGCGATTATTTTGGAATGAACAGTGAAAATATAGAAATTAATGATTTACGTTTATCAGCTAATTATTGTTTTGATGGTGGTAAGAATATTGTTGTCAGAAATTCTAAATTGATATCAAAAGATGCTTTTTGGAACTGTGAAAATATCACAATTTATGACTCTGTTATTATTGGCGAATATTTGGCTTGGAATACTAAAAATATTACTTTTATTAATTGTACAATAGAGAGTTTACAAGGATTATGCTATATTGAAGGATTAAAAATGATTAATTGTAAACTGATTAATACAAATCTAGCGTTTGAATTTTGCAAAGATATCGACGTTGAAATTAATAGTCATATTGACAGTATTACTCATCCTCTTTCTGGCACAATTAGAGCTAAAAGTATTGGTGAAATCATCATGGATGAAAAAGATAATTCAGATGTAAATATTATTGTAGAGGAGGAATAAAGAAAATGTATGATTTTTCTAAAATGACAAACCGTAGAGGAAGTGATAGTTATAAATGGGATGTTGGCGAAAACGAACTTCCTATGTGGGTAGCGGACATGGATTTTGAAACAGCTCCAGCTATTATTGATGCTTTACATCAACGGGTGGACCATAAAATATTTGGGTATAATGTAATAGGCGATGATTACTTTGCAGCTTATCAAAGCTGGTGGGAAAGAAGGCATCATTTTCATATTGAAAAAGAATGGATGATGTTTGTAACCGGCGTTGTTCCAGCCATTTCTTCAATTGTTAGAAAAGTGACAACAGTCGGTGAAAATGTATTGATTATGTCACCAGTATACAATATTTTTTATAATTCTATTTTAAATAATGGGAGACATGTTATATCGAGTGATCTTGTCTATGATGGTAATGAGTATCATATTGATTTTGAGGATTTAGAAGCAAAATTAGTTTTAAAACAAACATCATTAATGATTTTCTGTAATCCACATAATCCAATTGGAAAAATATGGAATCGTAAGACACTAGATCGTATAGGTCAGCTTTGTAAAAAACATCATGTTATTGTATTGAGTGATGAGATTCATTGTGATATTGTTCGCCCGGGCAAAGAATATATTCCCTTTGCTTCTGTATCAAAAACAAATTTAGAAAATAGTATAACGTGTATTGCTCCAACTAAAGCTTTTAATATGGCAGGTTTACATAGTGCTTGTATTGTTGTTTATGATGAAGTATTGCGTCATAAAGTGAATCGAGGTATTAATATTGATGAAGTTGCCGAAGCTAACAGTTTTGCAATTTGTGCTACTAAAGCTGCATTTAATGAAAGTGAAACATGGCTTAATGAATTAAATGAATATATTCAACATAATAAGGATTATGCTAAAAAATTTATTGAAAAAGAATTAAAGAATATTCATTTAGTAGAAGGGGATGCAACTTATTTATTATGGATTGATTGTCATCGTATTTGTCATGATAGTGTTGAATTAACCCAATTTATTCGTTTGCATACTGGTTTATATGTAAGTGATGGCTTAGAGTATGGTAAAAATGGACAAGCATTTATCCGAATGAATGTAGCTTGTCCATTTGAGAGATTAAAAGATGGACTTCATCGTTTTAAAGAGGGAATAGAATTATATATGAAAGAAAAAAGTGTTCGTTAGAACACTTTTTATAGTAAATAAATTTTATGTTTTTTACATTCATCAATCATTTCTTGAGGCCATATACTTGCTTGGACTTCACCGATATGTGCACGTTTGAGTAATAACATACATAATCTTGATTGACCAATACCGCCACCAATAGTGTAAGGTAATTCTTTATTAATAATAGCTTGATGATATGGCAATGAAAGACGATCTTGGAAATTTTCTAATTCATGTTGTTCTACAAGTGATTTTTCATCAACACGAATTCCCATACTAGAAATTTCTAATGCACATTGTAATGGTTCGTACCAGAATAAGATATCACCATTTAAGTTCCAATCATCATAGTCAGGTGCACGCCCATCATGTTTTTGTCCGCTTTTTAAAGTGTGTCCAATTTTCATGATAAAAACACAACCATATTTTTTAGTAATTTCATTTTCTCTTTCTTTTGCAGAAAGGTTAGGGTATAAGTCTTCTAATTCTTGGCTGGTAATAAAATGAATATCATCAGGTAAATGATTAACAGCTTGAGGATATTTATACCATACCTCATGTTCCATATGTTTGATAACTTTAAATATTTCTTTAACATGAGTTTTTAAAGTTTCTTCATTTCTTTCATCTTTAGAAATAACTTTTTCCCAGTCCCATTGGTCTACATAATATGAATGAAGATTATCAACTGTTTCATCTTTTCTGATGGCATTCATATTTGTATAAAGACCTTCATGTAAGTTAAATTCATATTTTTTTAATGCCATTCTTTTCCATTTAGCAAGTGAATGAACAACTTCAATAGGATCATTTTCTAATTCTACAATATTAAATGATACAGGTGTTTCTACACCATTTAGGTTATCATTTAAACCACTGCTTTTTGGTACAAACAATGGCGCAGAAATTCTTTCTAAATGAAGAGCTTTACCAAATTCTTTTTGGAAAGTATCTCTTATATATTTAATAGCTTCTTGTGTTTGTCTTAAAGATAAGACAGGATCATAGTTTTTAGGTATAATTAAATTCATGTATTGTCCCCCTCAATAATTTATTACTATTTTAACATTTTATTGATAATGTAAAAGGGAATAATAAAAAATTATAATATGTATAAATAGTTATTATATATTATTCGCTCTGTTTATTGTCAAAAATGGTGTGATAAGGTATAATTGATTGAAAATACGGGGGAAATTTAAATGCGTAATTTACAACATATTGATAATATCATTATTAAAATTGGATCATCTTCTTTATGTAATGAAAGTGGGACTTTAGATAAAGAAAGAATTTTAAATCTTATTAGTCAAATAGCTATATTAAAAAGAAAAGGAATCAAAGTAACTTTAGTTTCTTCGGGTGCAATAAATGCAGGAATGCAAGTTCTTCAACTTGAAAAGCGTCCTCAAGATATCGCTAAAAAGCAAGCTTTAGCTGCTGTTGGGCAAGCTCATTTAATGCAAATTTATGAAGAATTATTTAATTTATATCATTTAAAGTGTGCTCAAATTTTGTTAAATCATGATGATTTTGATGATCGTAAACGTTTAATGAATCTTCATTATGCAATGAAATCGGTTATTGATTATGATGTGATTCCAATTATTAATGAAAACGATACTTTAGCAGTAGAGGAAATTAAAGTAGGTGATAATGACACTTTAGCTTCTTTATTAGTACCCATTATTGATGCTCAATTATTAGTTTTAGTAAGTGATATAGATGGATTATATAACGATAATCCACATACTAATAAAAATGCAAAGCTTATTGAAAACGTTGAGGGGATCACACGTGAAATTATGGATTTTGCTAAAGATGCAACGAGTGCTGTAGGTACTGGGGGAATGATTACTAAAATTAGAGCTGCTAAAATTGTTAATGATTATGGTTGTGATATGGCTATTGTTAATGGAAATCAAGAACATGTTTTAGTTGACTTATTAGAAGGTAAAAATGTTGGAACTTATTTTGATGGTAAACCAGGAAGAACATTAAGTTCTCGTGATCACTGGATTATGTATCGTTCCTCACCTAAAGGTAAAATCATCGTTGATAATGGGGCAAGACAGGCTATTAAAATGCATCATACATCTTTACTTCCTAAAGGAATTAAAGATGTTGAAGGTTCTTTTGTACTTGGCAGTGTAGTGGATATCGTTGATGAGACGGGACATCTTGTTGCTAGGGGAATGACAAACTATTCTAGTGATGAAATTAAGTTGATTAAAGGACTAAATAGTGATCAAATAGAGGATGTTTTACATTATAAAGATTATGATGAAGTTGTTCATGCTGATAATTTAGTGATTTATAAGGAGGTTGTTCATGGATAATAGAATTCAAATGCAATTAAGACAAGCAAAAGAGGCGAGTCGTTATATGCAAAATATAAAACCAGAGGTAAAAGAAAAAGCGCTAAAGAAAATAAGTGATGCTTTATTAACTCATGTTAATTTAATTATTCAAGAGAATCAAAAAGATATTTTAGATGCTAAAAATAATGGTATTAAAGAATCAATGGTCGATCGTTTATTACTTACTCGTGAACGGATTGAAGCTATGGCTCAAGATATTTTAAAAGTAGTAGAACTAAATGATCCTATTGGTGAAGTTGTGAGAACAATCAATAGACCTAATGGTTTGTTGATTAAACAAGTACGTGTTCCTTTAGGAGTGATTGGTATCATTTATGAATCACGTCCTAATGTAACCGTTGATATTGCTTCTTTGTGTATCAAAACAAATAATGTTTGTGTTTTAAAAGGGGGTAAAGAAGCAATACATTCTAATCGTATTTTAGTTAAAATCATGAATGAGGCTATTAAAGATTTATTACCTGAAAACTGTATTGTTTTAATAGAAACGACACAAAGAGAACAAATTAATGAGCTTATTCAGGCTCATGATTATGTCGATGTGATTATTCCTCGTGGCAGTGCTGGTTTAATACAATATGTTGTAAAAAATGCCACTGTTCCTATTATTGAAACGGGTGCCGGAAGATGTCATTTATATGTAGATAAAGAAGCTAACTTGAATATGGCTTTAGAAATTGCAATTAATGCTAAAATACAAAGACCTTCAGTATGTAATGCCATTGAAACAATTATTGTTCATCAAGATGTAGCACCTACTTTTTTACCAATGTTGCAAGATGCATTTAATCAAAAAGTAACACTCTATGGTGATGAAAGAACACAACAAATTATTTCGTGTTTAAAAGCAACAAGTCAAAATTATGCTACTGAATATGATGATTATATTTGTAATATAAAAGTTGTTGAAGATATCAATGAGGCAATTAGCCATATTTATCAATATTCTACAAAACATTCAGAATCAATTGTTACTGAAAATAAAGAAACAGCTCAATATTTCATGGATGCATTAGACTCTGCATGTCTTTATCATAACGCTTCAACTCGTTTTACTGATGGAGGACAATTTGGTTTTGGTGCCGAAGTGGGCATTTCTACCCAAAAATTACACGCCAGAGGACCATTAGGATTACCAGAGATTACATCAACAAAATATCTTATTTATGGAAATGGACAAATAAGAAAATAATTATAAAACTACCTTTACTTAAGTGAGGGTAGTTTTATTACTTTCAATTGTTTTTTATTGATGTGATGATATAATGAAATTATACTTGTGTTTTTTATATGAGGAGGGTAAAGATGAAAAATATATTTGAAGTAGACCCTGAAAGTCATTATCAATTTGAATGGAAAAAGTTAGGTGATATCAAAAAAGGAAGAGAAAATCTTGGTGAAGAAATGCCGGTTCTTGTTTATAGAATTTTAGAATACAGTATGAATCATGTCTTATTCAATAATTTTGGAAAAGAAAAAACAGACGAGATTTTTAGACAGGCAGGTTATTTGGCAGGGATGGAGTTTGCTAAAAATATTTTGCCTTTAGATCAAGATGAGAGCACTTTTGTAAGTACATTAGCTAAAACTTTAGAAAGTTTAAAAGTGGGTATTTTAAGAATGGAAGAAGCTGATTTTGAAAAGGGGGAATTTATCATTACAGTTCATGAAGATCTTGATTGTAGTGGTTTGCCTCCTACTGGTGAAGTGGTATGTAAATATGATGAAGGTTTTTTAGCGGGTATATTAGAAGCTTATGCTAATAAACCATTTAGGGTAAGAGAAGTTGATTGTTGGTCTAGTGGTAGCCGTGTATGTCGCTTCAAGGGTACTGTAGATGATGGAAAATAATGATCAAGAAATCTTTTTAGAATATATTAAACAACTTTTATATAATACTGATGAAGCATCTCTTCATCGTGAAAAACTGTCAAATAGTGTAAGTCAACTTGCTGATGGTTTAGAATACTTAGGGGAGATTATTAAAGATGAAAAAAATGTGCTAACAAAGATGGCACAGGGAAAGATTGATGCAGACTTTCAATATTCTCATCATTATTTAGCTGCACCTGTTAAAAGTATACAAAGTAATTTAAAACATTTATCTTGGGTAGCTAAAAGAGTTGCAGCAGGGGATTACCAACAGTCTGTTTCTAATTTGGGAAGTTTTTCTGACTCTTTTAATGAAATGATTAAGCAATTAGATCAATATCGAGATCAAATGGAACAAATGAGTAATACAGATGTATTAACAGGTGTAGGCAATCGACGTGCTTTTAATATTCTCATTGAGAAATTATGGGATCAAGATATAAATTGTTCGGTTTCTTTTATTGATATTGATGGCTTAAAGTATTGTAATGATCATTATGGACATTCTCAAGGGGACTATTACATTCAATCAGTATGTCAGATTTTAAAAGAAAACTTAAAAGAAAATGAATTTATTTTTAGATTTGGCGGGGATGAATTTTTGGTTTTATCACAAAGAGATTGTGCTGAAGATTGTCAAATTCGTCTTGTACAAATTCAAAATGAATTGGTTGAAAAAATGGAACATACTGTTAGTTATCCTTGTGGATTTAGTTTTGGCTGTATTGATGTTAAAAAAATCCCTAACAAAACAATTAGTGAATATTTAAGTTTAGCTGATAAAAAAATGTATCATTCTAAAATGCAACATTATAAGGCCCATTATAAAGAATTTAAATAATGAATTAATAGAAAGCAGATAAAAGGTGGTAACACCTTTTTTATTTTTTTATATAGTTAGTACACTAAATGTATTGACATTGTTTAGTGTGCTAACTATAATGATTAGCGTACTAACTAAGGAGGTGTATCATGAAAGATCAACTTTGCTTTGAAGATATAAAAGGAATTTTTTTACAATTTAAATCATTACATAAAAAAATACATGAATTAACGACAAAAAAAAGTAATATGGAAGGATTATCTGCTGATCAGTGTTATTTATTATTTTTAATTGAATATAGTGATCATCCTAATCAAAAGATGTTGGCAGAACGATTAAAGATTACGCCAGCAACATTATCGGTAAGACTACAACGTTTACAAAAAGCTGGTTACATTGAAAAAATTGTCAGTGTTCAAGATAAACGCAATGTAACTTTACATACGACTGATAAAGGAAAAAAAGAAAGCAGTGAATGTAAAGAAGGAATGAAATCTTTTACAGTGCGTTTATTTGATGGTATTTCTAAAGAGGATATTGAAAAAATGAAAGAGTACTGTGAAATCTTTGAACGAAATATGAATGTAATGAAGGAGGAGTTAGATGTTAAAGATTAGAAAATATTTAAAGAAATTCTGGTTTTTTATTTTAGCTTGTATTTGTTTGTTATTCGTACAAGCGCAATCTGAATTAACTTTACCTGATTATATGAGTGATATTGTATCTGTTGGTATTCAAGCTGGTGGTTTTGCATCACCTGTAAGTGATATCTTAACGGAAGATACGTATCAACATTTAATGTTGTTTGTTGATAAGAAAGATCAACAAAAGGTAAAAGATGCTTATCAGCTTAAAACAGTTAACGCTGATATTAAAGATACTTTTCCTAAGGCTAAAGGCAAAGTATATAAATTAAAAGATTTATCGGATAAAAAAGAAAGTCAATTAGAAGATATTTTAATGAAACCGATGTTAATGGTTACTTCAATTGATAGTATGGACCCAGCGAGTAAAGAATATCAAGAAAAGTTTGGTCAGTTACCACCACAAATGTCAGTTTATGATGTCATTGGCATGATGAATGATGAACAAAAAGATAAAATGTTTAATGACATTGATAAAAAGATGGATACGATGGGTGAAAGTACTTTAAAGATTGCTGCTGGTAATGGTGTAAAAGCTGAATATAAACGTTTAGGTGGCGATATTGATAAAGTTCAAACTGATTATATTTTTCGTGCAGGATTAAAGATGCTAGGGATTGCTTTAATTGGTACATTGGCTGCGATTACTGTTGCTTTTTTCTCATCAAGAGTAGGAGCAGGGGTAGCCCGTGCTTTAAGAAAAGATGTTTTCAAGAAAGTTGAAAGCTTTTCTAATGAGGAATTTAATCATTTTTCTACTGCTTCTTTAATTACGCGTACAACAAATGATATTACACAAGTTCAAATGGTAACGATGATGTTACTAAGAATTGTATGTTTTGCACCTATCATGGGGGTAGGAGCATTGATTAAAGCTCTCACAAATTCACCTTCTATGACATGGATTATCGGTATTGTTTTAATTGTTATCTTTGGAGTAATGGCTATTGCTTTTGCAGTTGTTATGCCTAAGTTCAAAATTATTCAAAATTTAATTGATAAATTAAATTTAACAATGAGAGAAAACTTATCAGGAATGCTTGTTATTCGTGCTTTTGGTAATGAAAAACACAGTGAAGATCGTTTTGACAGGGCTAATCAAGATTTAACAAAAGTTAATTTATTTGTTAATCGATCAATGGCATCTATTATGCCAATTATGATGTTTATTTTTAATGTTGTTACTTTAATTATTGTTTATTATGGTGCTAAACAAATTGATTTAGGAAATCTAGCCATTGGACAAATGATGGCTTTTATGCAATATGCAATGCAAATTATTATGTCATTTTTAATGATTGCCATGATTGCCATTATGTTACCTCGTGCGAGTGTTGCAGCAAATCGTGTATATGAGATCATTGATACCAAACCTTCAATTGAAGATCCTAAAAACCCAATTGCTTTTGATGAAAATAAAAAAGGATTAGTTGAATTTAATGATGTTTCATTCTGTTACCCAGGAGCACATGAACCAGTATTATCACATATTAGCTTTACTGCTAAACCTGGTCAAACAACTGCCTTTATAGGTTCTACAGGTTCAGGTAAATCAACATTAATTAATTTAGTTCCTCGTTTCTATGAAGTAAGCGAAGGAAGTATTAAAGTATCGGGTGTTGATATTCGTGATGTAAGTCAACATGATTTACGTCAACATATAGGTTTAGTGCCTCAAAAAGGAAATTTATTTTCAGGTACAATTCGTTCTAATTTAAAATATGGAGCACCTGATTTAAGTGATGAAGATTTAGAAGAAGTGATTCGTGTAGCGCAAGCCAAAGAATTTATTGATCAAAAAGAAGAACGATTAGATACTGAAATATCACAAGGTGGTACAAATGTTTCTGGTGGACAAAAACAAAGATTAGCGATTGCAAGAGCGATAGCTAAAAATCCTGATATTTATATTTTTGATGATAGTTTTTCAGCATTAGATTTCAAAACTGATGCTAAGTTACGTCAAAAATTAAATAAATTGGTCAAAAAGACAAAGAGTACAGTTTTATTAGTTGGTCAAAGAATCGCTTCAATTATGGATGCAGATCAGATTATTGTATTAGATCAAGGTAAAATTGTTGGTCAAGGAACACATGATCAATTAATGGAATCATGTCAGGTTTATCAAGAAATTGCCTATTCACAATTATCAAAGGAGGAACTAAGTCATGAGTAATGAAAATAGAAGACGTGGACCTCGAGGACCTATGGGTGGCATGAGAGGTAATGGTGAAAAAGCAAAGAATTTTAAAGGAACTTTAAAGAAGTTATTTGTTTATTTAAGACCTTATTATTTTAAATTAGCAGTTGTTGTTGTTTTTGCTATTGGTTCGACGATCTTTACTATTGTGGGGCCTAAGATCTTAGCTAAAGCAACAGATAAATTATCTGAAGGTATTATGGCTAAAGTCAATAATACTGGAAGTATTGATTTTAAATATATTGGTTATATTTGTTTAATATTGGTTGGACTCTATTTAATTAGTGCTTTATTTAGTTTTATTCAAGGATTTATTACATCTTCTATCTCACAAAAAGTGGCTTATGATTTAAGACAGTCATTATCTAAGAAGATGTCAAGAATGCCTTTAAGTTATTTTGATCGTCATTCTAGTGGTGATACTTTAAGTAGGGTGACAAATGATATTGACACGATTGCTCAATCATTGAATCAAAGTCTATCACAGGTCATTACGTCATCAGTGACAGTAGTGGGTATCTTTATTATGATGTTAACGATTTCTGTTAAGATGACGATTGTGGCTGTTTTGGTTTTACCGTTATCACTTATTTTAATTACAACGGTAATGAAACATTCACAAAAATACTTTGCTAGACAACAAAAATCTTTAGGTGATGTTAATGGTCATATTGAAGAAATGTATGGTGCTCATGATGTAGTTAAAGCATTTAATGGAGAAGCTAAATCAGTAGCTACTTTTAATGAATATAATGATGCATTATATGATTCAGCATGGAAATCACAATTTTTATCTGGTTTAATGCAACCATTAAGTAATTTTGTTGGTAACTTAGGTTATGTTGGCGTATGTTTACTAGGTGGTTTCTTAGCCGGTGGTAATACCATTACAATAGGAGATATTCAAGCATTTATCCAGTATGTAAGACAATTTAATCAACCCATAGCCCAACTTGCTCAAACAATGAATATGTTACAAAGTACGGCAGCTGCTGCAGAACGTGTATTTGAATTTTTAGATGAAAAGGAATTAGAGCCTGAAACTGTAAAAGTAACACCAGATGAATTAAGTCAAATTCATGGTTCAGTGACTTTTGATAATGTTAATTTTGGTTATCTTCCTGAAAAGACAATTATTAATGATTTTAATATGCATGTTCATGCCGGACAAACAGTGGCTATTGTTGGACCTACTGGTGCTGGTAAAACAACAATTGTTAAGTTATTGATGCGATTCTATGAACTTAATAAAGGTTCAATTATGATTGATGGTCATGATATTCGTGATTTTTCTCGACATGATTTAAGAAGCTTGTTTGGAATGGTTTTACAAGATACTTGGTTATTTAATGGAACAATTAAAGAAAACTTAATGTATGGTAAACTTGATGCTAGTGAAGAAGATGTCAAAAAAGCATGTTCGATGGCTTATGTTGATCATTTTGTTAATACATTAGAAGATGGATATGAAACTATTCTTGATGAAGAATCATCAAATATTTCTCAAGGACAAAAACAATTGCTTACCATCGCTAGAGCGTTCTTGAAAGATCCAAAGATTTTGATTCTTGATGAAGCTACTTCATCAGTTGATACCAGAACTGAAGTTTTAATTCAAAAAGGAATGGAAAAATTAATGGAAGGTAGAACAAGTTTTGTTATTGCTCATCGTTTATCTACGATTCGTGATGCCAATACAATCATTGTTATGAAAGATGGCGATATTGTTGAAATTGGTAATCATGACGAATTAATTGAAAAAGATGGCTTCTATGCTTCTTTATACCGTTCACAATTTGAAGGTAGCGAAATATAATGAAATGCCCTGTTAGTTGAGTGATCAACTGATGGGGTTTTATTTTTTTTATTTGAAAATAAGTCACTTTTTATTTGAATTATGTTATGATTGTCTTTGTTTTTTGATAGGGGGATATGATGGAAAAGGATTTAACACATGGTTCAACATTAAAGTTGATTATTAGTTTTTGTATTCCTTTAATAGGTGGAGCTATTTTCCAACAGCTTTATAATAATGTCGATTCGATTATTGTAGGACGTTTTGTAGGGGTAGATGCTTTAGCTGCTGTAGGATCTACAGGATCTTTAAATTTCTTGATTATCGGTTTTGCTTTAGGATTAACAGCAGGATGTGGAATTCCTATTGCCCAGGCTTTTGGTGCTAGAAATGAAAAATTAATGTTACAAAATATTGCTAATGCAATTTATGTATGTCTTGTTTTTTCAATTATATTAACTATTGGAACTTATTTTTTAACAGATGATTTTTTACATATGATGAATACACCAAGTAATATTTATCAAGATGCTTATGATTATATTTTTGTTGTCTTTATGGGAATTACTTGTACAATCGCTTATAATATTCTAGCAAGTATTTTAAGAGCTTTAGGTGATAGTAAAACGCCACTTGTATTTTTAGGATTTTCTTCAGTTATTAATATTATTTTAGACTTTATTTTGATTGTTAATTTTAAAATGGGTGTTTCTGGAGCGGCCTATGCGACTGTGATTGCACAAGGTTTATCAGCTTTATTTTGTTTAATTTATATGAAAAAGAAATATCCTATTTTGACTTTTAATGAAGAAACATTACAAGTTAATGCTAAAATTATAAAAAAACAATTGAATATTGCTGTACCAATGGCATTACAATATTCAATTACCGCAGTTGGAACGGTTATCTTACAAACAGCTGTTAATGGTTTAGGTTCTAATAAGGTGGCCGCTATTACAGCAGCTCAAAAGATTCAAATGTTTTTTACACAGCCTATGGATATGATTGGTTCTACGATGGCAACATTCTGTGGACAAAACTTAGGTGCGAGAAAAGCTAAACGTATTTATGTGGGTTTGAAACAAGCTTTAGGTTTAACTCTAGGTTATTCTTTAATTGCTTTAGGTATCAATGTATTCTTTGGTAAATATTTGTTGTTATTGTTTGTTAGTGGTAAAGAAGTGGCTATTATTCGTTCAGCTATTCAATTTCTTACAACTAATGGTATTTTCTATTTCACTTTATCTATTTTATTTCTTACAAGAAATGCTTTACAAGGTTTAGGGTATTCTGCTTTAACGATGTTAGCAGGTTTAGCTGAATTAATTGGTCGTACGATTATTGCGGTATTTTTAGTGGGTATTTTTGGTTTTAATGCAATCTGTTATGCAAATCCTTTAGCTTGGATTTGTGCTGATTTAATCTTGATTCCTACAATTTTAATTAAAATAAAAGGTTTAAAAAATGATACGACTTTAGACCAAATTCATCTTTAAAATCAACTATGTCTATACATAGTTGATTTTTTTATAACATAAACTGATAATTCCTTTGTTTTTTCTTTTCAAACTCCCATTTTGATGTTAAAATCTCTCTCGTGAGGTGTGAATCGTGAAGAAATATGAACAAATAAAACAATATATTATTGATAATATTGAAGCGGGGAAATATCATGAAAATGAACAAATAGAAAGTGAACATACATTATGTGATCTATTTGGTGTAACAAGAATGACAGTAAGACAAGCTCTAAGTGAGTTGGTTAATGAAAATATTATTTATTCTTTACCAAAAATTGGATCTTTTGTTTGTCGTAAATCTAAATTTAAAAACTTTGACGGTTTAAATAGTTTTAGTGAAGATAGTCAACGTAAAAAAGGCGCTGCTTCGTCTATAGTTGTTTTAAATCAATTAGAAGATGCAAGTGATGTTGTAAAAAAAGAAATGCTTTTAGCTGATGATGATAAGGTATGGCATGTTAAAAGAGTACGTATGGTAGATGGTGAAACAGTTGCTTTTGAAGATGATTTCTGTCATTATGGTTTAACAGGAGCTATTTCTAATGAGGTTGTTGAACATTCCTTATTTCATTATTTTGAAGATGATTTAGGATATAATATTGCTTTTTCTGATCAAGAGATTGATGCTTGTTTAGCAGGTGAAGAATTAGGACATTATTTAGGAATTGATCCAGGTTCTCCATTATTACGCGTGTTATCAATTACACGTTTAAATAATGGGAAATGTATAGAATATGGCTATACTTATTATCGTGTTGATAAGTATACTTTTAATCAAGTTGCTTATCGTAGAAAATAAAAACAAAGGAGAAAAAAATGAATTATTTATATATTGCTTTTATTTCAATGTTACCATTAATTGAATTAAGAGGGGCAATTCCAGTATCTCAAGGATTGGGGTTACCAATTATTCCTTCTTATATTGTTTGTATCATTGCTAATATGATTCCAGTACCTTTTATTTATCTATTTGCTAGAAAGATTTTAGTATGGGGTTGTGATAAACCTGTTATTGGAAAATTCTTTACTTGGTGTTTAGAAAAAGGTGAAAAGGGTGGAAAAAAATTACAAGAAAAAGCAGGAAGAAGTACTTTTGTTGCTTTACTTTTATTTGTAGGAATTCCTTTACCAGGGACAGGTGCTTGGACAGGAACATTGGCAGCAAGTATTTTAGATATGGATTTTAAAAAAACATCGATAGCTGTTGTTCTTGGTGTTTTACTTGCTGGGGTCATTATGATGGTTTTCAGTGTTCTTGGATTTTCATTAGTTTAGAAGTATTTATACTTCTTTTTTATAGGAGGTTATTTTATGAACGTAGAAATTATTAATGTAGGAACCGAACTATTATTAGGTGAAATTGTTAACACAAATGCGACATATCTCCAAAAGATGTGTAAAGAATTAGGATTTAATGTATATTTTCAAACAGTTGTCGGTGATAATCCCCAACGTTTATTGGATTGTTTAGATATAGCTTTTAAAAGAGGTGCTGATTGTATCATTACAACCGGAGGCTTAGGACCGACCCAAGATGATCTAACAAAAGAATTATCAGCTCAGTATTTAGGATTAGAACTTGTTTACGATGAAGCTGAGGCCAAAAAGGTACATGATAAATGTTGTTTTGTGACACAATTAGATGAAGTACCAGATAACAATTATAAACAAGCATATTTTCCAAAAGATTGTTATGTATTAGAAAATGAAGTTGGAACAGCTAATGGCTGTGTGATGAGTAAAGATCAAAAGATGATTATTAATCTTCCAGGTCCACCTAAAGAAATGACTTATGTTGTTGATCATGTATTAAAACCCTATTTAGAACAATATCGTCAAGCTAAAATTTATACTCAAGATATTGTAACAATGGGAATTGGTGAAAGCCTAGTTGATGAAAAATTAAGTGATATCATTAGTCATCAAGATAAAGTAAGTATTGCTTTATATGCTTCAGAAGAAACTGTAAGAGTAAGACTTGGTTGTAAGGCAACGCATCAAGAACAGGCAAATGAGTTAATGAAACCGGTATATGATCAAATTGTTGCCATTCTTCAAGATTATGTATTAGAAACCCACGATTTAAATCATTATATATTAGAACATATTCATGGTTATACTATTATTAATCATTGTCATTTTCATTTAGGTGATCGTTTTCAAGATAATCAAGGTGAAGTAATAATTGAATTAAATGAACAACGCTTAGATATTGGTGATGTTGTTGAAGCGACAGTGACTTATCATCATAAAAAAAGCACCTTTAAAGTACCGTTACTTAAAGATGCAAAATATTCTTTAGCTAGATTAGAGTCTCGTTTGTTGAATCATATTTATTTATTAATTCGATAAATTTTAAAGAAGCAAGTGATAAACTTTTTCTTTTAAGATACGCATAGCCAATATGACGAGAAGGAATGCTTTTTTCTAATGGTATAGGAAAAAGCTTTTTTTGTTCGAGCAAATCTTTAGAAAATTCTTGAATGACACATGATATACCTAAACCTTCTTTAGCAAATTCTAACAATAGTTCATGAGCACCGAGTTCCATTTCAGGATGAAGAATGATACCATGACTAGCAAAGTATTGATCAATGTAGTTTCTCGAGTTAGATGATTTTTCTAATAGAATAAGATTTTCTTTACTCATTTGCTGGTAAGTATAGGGATGTGATGGAGGCGTACTTGAAACAAAGATATCATGGACTTCAAAACAGTTTTTAATTTCTAATGATTCATCATAGACTGGTAAATTAATGAGTCCTAAATCAATCTGACCATTTTTAATGAGTTGAATGGTTTCAAGGGATGTTCGATTAATGACGTTGATTTTAATGTGAGGATACATTTTTCTAAATTGTACTAATAAAGGTAACAAGAAGTTTTCACATAATGTATCACCGGCACCAATAATTAATTCGCCAGTTTCTAATTCTTTTGATGAGATAAGATCATTTTCTGCAGAGGTAATTAAAGATAAAGCTTCATTGATTTTTTTATGAAGTAATGATCCTTCATGGGTTAAAGTGACGCCTTTAGCTTGACGGATAAAGAGTTTAGTATTGAGTTGTTTTTCTAATGATAAAATAGTTTGGGAAACAGCTGATTGAGAAATAAAGAGATTTTTAGCTGCTAATGAAAAAGAAAGTGTAGAAGCAGCTTCATTAAATATTTTATATTGTTCTAGTTTAATGTTCATATTATCACTCCTTATAGCAAATATTAAATATATTAATTTTACTTATATATAAATCTATAATATAATGAGTTATGTAATGAGTCAAGGTAATGACTTTTATTGTTTTAAAAGTGATTATTTTGTATAATGGTCATAGCAAAGAAAGGTGGAAATGAAATGGCTGGAGTCGTAGTTGTTGGAAGTATGTGGGGAGATGAAGGTAAAGGAAAAGTTACTGATTATCTTGCTCAAAAAGCGGATGTTGTCGTTCGTTACTCAGGTGGTAATAATGCTGGGCATACAATCGTTTATGATGGTAAAAAATTTGCTTTAAGATTAATACCTTCTGGTATCTTTAGTGGACATGAAGTGATTATGGCTAATGGAATGGTTGTTAATCCTAAAGCATTCTTAGAAGAAGTAAAATATCTTCAAGAAGCAGGTATTGATACAAGTAAAATTAGAGTAAGTGATCGTTGTCATGTTATTTTACCTTATCATCTTGAAATTGATGAAATTCAAGAAAAAAGAAAAGGTGCTAATAGTATTGGAACAACTAAAAAAGGTATTGGGCCTACTTATATTGATAAATATTCTCGTATTGGTATTCGTATGGGAGAATTTATTGATGAAGAATTATTCTTAGAAAGATTAAAAGAAACTTTCCCAATGAAATTAATGGAATATCCTGAATTAGAAGGAAAATTCACAGTAGAAAGTATTTTTGAAGAATACAAAGAATATGCAAAAGTATTAAAACCTTTAGTTTGTGATACAGGTATTTTATTAGATCAATATTTATCTCAAAATAAAAAAGTATTATTTGAAGGGGCTCAAGGAGCTATGTTAGATATTGATTATGGAACTTATCCTTTTGTTACAAGTTCTCATCCTGGTGCTAATGGTGTATCTGAAGGGGCTGGTATTGGACCTTTATATATTAAAGAAGCAATTGGGATTATTAAAGCTTATACAACACGTGTAGGTGCTGGACCATTCCCAACTGAATTAGATGATGAAATTGGTGATTATATTCGTGAAAAAGGACATGAATATGGTACAGTAACAAAACGTCCAAGAAGAACAGGATGGTTTGATGCTGTTGTTGTTAATCAATCAAGAAGAATGTCTTCTTTAACAGGTATTAGTTTAATGTTATTAGATGTTTTAAGTGGTTTAGATACAATTAAAATTTGTACTGCTTATAAATATAAAGGTGAAATTATTCATGGTTTACCAGCTACTGTAAAAGGAGTAGAAGAAGTAGAACCTGTATATGAAGAAATGCCTGGATGGAAAGAAGATATTACAGGAGTGACTTCTTTTGAAGAATTACCAGTAAATTGTCAAAACTATTTAAAGAGAATTGAAGAATTAATTCATTGTCCAATTGTTATGTTCTCAGTTGGACCTGACCGTAAACAAACAGTTGTTTTAAAAGATATTGAATTTTAAAAAGGAGGTTTTTCATGAAAAGAGAATTAGTCATTGTTATTGACTTTGGTGGTCAATATAATCAATTAGTTGCTCGAAGAGTTCGTGAGTGTAATGTTTATTGTGAAATCTATTCATATAAAACAGATATTTCAAAGATTAAAGAAATGAACCCTAAAGGAATTATTTTAACTGGTGGACCTAATAGTTGTTATTTAGAAGATTCACCTACTTATTCTAAAGAATTATTTGAATTAGGTATTCCAGTATTAGGGCTTTGTTATGGAGCTCAATTAATGCAACATATCTTAGGCGGTAAAGTTGAAAGAGCTGATGTTAGAGAATACGGTAAATCAACTTTATTAGTTGATCAAAAAGATTCTGCCATCTTTAAAGATGTTCCTGAAACATCTACTGTATGGATGAGTCATTTTGACTATATTTCTAAGATTGCGCCAGGATTTACAATCACATCTCATACAAAAGATTGCCCTGTAGCATCATGTGAAAATAGAGAAAAAGGATTATATGCAATTCAATTCCATCCAGAAGTATTACATAGTGAATATGGTAAAAACATGTTATCTAACTTTGTGTTAGATGTATGTGGATGTGCTGGTGATTGGCGTATGGATTCTTTTGTAGAAGAACAAATTAAAGCCATTAGAGAAAAAGTAGGTGATGGTAAAGTATTATGTGCTTTATCTGGTGGTGTTGATTCTTCTGTAGCTGCTGTATTACTTTCTAAGGCTATTGGTAATCAATTAACATGTGTCTTTGTAGATCATGGTTTACTTCGTAAAAACGAAGGGGATGAAGTAGAAGCTGTATTTGGACCTGATGGTAATTATGAATTAAACTTCATTCGTGTTAATGCTCAAGAAAGATATTATGAAAAATTAAAAGGTGTCACTGAACCAGAAGCAAAACGTAAAATTATTGGTGAAGAGTTTATTCGTGTATTTGAAGAAGAAGCGAAAAAGATTGGTGCTGTTGACTTCTTAGTACAAGGAACAATTTATCCAGACGTTGTAGAAAGTGGTTTAGGTGGAGAATCCGCTGTTATTAAATCACATCATAACGTAGGGGGATTACCAGATCATGTTGATTTTAAAGAAATCATTGAACCTTTACGTGACTTATTCAAAGATGAAGTACGTAAGGTAGGTTTAGAATTAGGTATTCCTGAATACTTAGTCTTTAGACAACCTTTCCCAGGACCAGGACTTGGAATTCGTATCATTGGTGAAGTTAATGCAGAAAAAGTAAGAATTGTGCAAGATGCTGATGCTATCTATAGAGAAGAAATCGCAAAAGCAGGACTAGATCGTTCAATCGGTCAATACTTTGCAGCACTTACTAACATGCGTTCAGTAGGTGTTATGGGTGATGAAAGAACTTATGACTACGCTATTGCATTACGTGCCGTTAATACAATTGACTTCATGACTGCAGAAGCAGCTCAAATTCCATACGATGTTTTAAACAAAGTAATGTCTAGAATTATTAATGAAGTTCGTGGGGTAAACAGAGTAATGTATGATATTACAAGTAAGCCACCTGGAACTATTGAGTTTGAATAGTAGAAAAAAAGCTAAAAACTCCGTGTTTATCGGAGTTTTTTTGTATATTAACATGAAAATGATTCTATTTTGATACTACAGATTTTAAGACTGTACTATTCTTTTGATAATTCATTTATATATTTTGTAAGTGGTAAAGAAAGGATTGTAAGTATAAAAAAGCAGGAAAATCCTGCAATTAGTCATCTTGATTGTGTAACCAATCTTCCCGAGGTTGCTTGTTTATGTTTAAAGTTGAATATTTGGGAAAATTATATTTCCATTCTTCATACTGCTGTTGGGTTATTTTACCTTCTCTAAAGTTTTTGGCTTCTTCTAACCAATTTTGCATGTATTCGTACAAAGTATCTTGTTCATGAGGTAATAGCTTGTCAAATCGCAAAATAGGTTGACCATCTAATTCATCAATTTTTAAGCCGTATGAACGTTCTAGTTGAAATAAGGTATAAATAGCTCCTATGTATGTTTCAATATCAGGAATATCAATAGCTTGTGGTGAAACATCTAGTTTATAAGCTAGATTTTCAATAACATTTTCTCTTGGTTTCTTTTTATCGGATTCATATTGAGAAATACGCACATCAGCAGATGAAGTTGAAAAACCTAAAATTTGTCCTAATTCCTTTAAAGTTTTATTTCTAAATAGACGAATTGTTTTTAAATTTGAACCTAATGACATCATTATCACTCCTTTTGTCCCCATTATAACAGAATATATAATATTGGTAAAGAAAAAATAATACTAAATAAGTTAGTCTATAAACTTAAAAAAATAAGTAGACTAACCTAAATAGTATAATTTATTCTTGACAATAGTTGATTTTACTATTATTCTATAATATACAGATTAACTTATTTGGGTTAGTTAATGAAAGGAGGTGAAAATAAGATGGATATGAATACATTTATGGATGCTCACGATATTATTGAAATAACTGGTATGTCAGAAGCGTATGCTTATAAGTTGATCAAGCAACTTAATAAAGAGCTTGAAGAAAAAGGATTTATTACTATTCGTGGACGTGTTAGTAGGCAGTATTTTGAAGAAAGAATTTATGGAGTAAGAAAGGAGGAACAAAACTATGCCAGCATACAAGGATAATAACACTCAAACATGGTATGCTTCATTTTATTATCAAAATTGGAAAGGCGAAAGAATCAAAAAAATGAAACGAGGCTTTCGCACTAAAAGAGAAGCAGATGAGTTTATTGCAAAATTCAAATTGGAACAGGCAAAAGATTTAGATATGAATTTTGAAGAATTTCTCAATATCTATTTAAGAGATTTATCTAATCGTATTAAACAAAATACCATGATAACAAAAACATATGTTATTGAAGATAAAATCAAACCATATTTTAAATTGAAAAAGATAAATGAAATAAGTCCAGCAGATATTATCGAATGGCAAAATGAATTGCTTGCATATCGTGATGAAAATGGTAATCCATATTCTCCATGTTATCTTAAAACAGTTCATAACCAATTAAGTGCAATATTTAATCATGCAGTTAAGTATTACAATCTTAAAAATAATCCTGCTAGAATTGCTGGAAATATGGGAAAAGAAAAAAGTAAAGAAATGAAATTTTGGACAAAGGAGGAGTATTTAAAATTTTCTGAATCAATGATGAGAAAAGATGGTGTATATCAAGCATTTGAAATGCTTTATTGGTGTGGCTTAAGATTAGGTGAAATGTTGGCATTAACACCAGGTGATTTTAATTTTACAAAAGAGACTGTAAGAATTAATAAATCTTTTCAAAGAATTAAAGGACATGATGTGATTACAGATCCTAAAACTGAAAAGAGTAATAGAACAGTACAAATGCCACATTTCTTGGCTGAAGAAATACATGATTACATTAGTCGTTTATATGGAATTAAAAGAGATTCAAGAATATTTCATATAACAAAATCAGGATTACATCATGAAATGGATAGAGGATGTAAGGAAACAGGTGTTAAAAGAATCCGTTTGCATGATCTCCGTCACAGTCATGTATCATTATTGATTGAAATGGGATTTAGTGCAGTAGCTATAGCCGATAGAGTAGGACATGAAAGTATTGATATTACTTATCGATATGCACATTTGTTCCCTGCAAAAGGTAAAGAAATAGCTGATAAACTTAATATAGAAAGAGAGGAGATAGTGAATGTCGCATAAAAACAATGATAAACAAGGACGTTTTCGTAGTAAAGTGATTGCATTTAGGGTATCACCTGAAGAAAATAGAGTACTTGAAAGAAAAGTCTTTTTGAGTGGGTTAACCAAGCAGGACTATTTGATACATTGTATGGAAAATCAAGATTATGTTGTATTAGGTAATCCATATGTTTATCGTTCTTTAAAAAGAGAATTAATTCATTTTATTCAGTTGTTTGAAAAGATAGAAAGTTTTAATGATTTGGAATTAGATGAATTAGAAATATTAAAAATGATGTTAGAAATCGTTATATCAATGAAAAGAAAAAAAGAGCAAAAAATCAAAGCATCAAATAGAACTATTTAGCAGTGGATTCTCATTGAATGACTTTCATTTATGCTCATATTCATTTTATTGATTTTAAGGATATAAGTCAATGAAAAGAGGAATATGTATGTTAGATATATTAAATATAAAAACTAAATATCATTTATCAATGAAAGGAAAATATCATTGGATACCTTAAAAAACACTTCAGTTTTTAATGATATAACTTTACTTGATGATAATGAAGATTATCATATGATTTCAATGGATGAAGTTGAAGAAAAAGAAATACAATGGCTTATTCCCAACTATATTCCTAAAGAACAAATAACTTTGATTGTTGGTGATGGAGGGGTTGGTAAGACAACCTCTTGGACCAGCATTATATCAGCATTATCAAAAGGAGAGTTATGTTTCTTTGAAAATCAAGAAGAAGATAAAAGAGAACCTTTAAAAATTGGTTTTTTTAGTTCAGAAGATCCACATGATAGTATCATTAAAAAGAAGTTGCGACTCAATTTAGCAAAACAAAGCAATGTGAAAACAATTCCAATAACAGATAAGAGATTTCATAAAGTGAAATTCAATAGTCAATATCTAGAAGGTTTAATTATAGAAAATAAGTTAGAAGTATTAGTCTTTGATCCATTACAAAGCTTTATTGGTGATAGTGTTAATATGGGCGCAAGAAATACTATGAGAAGTACTCTTAATAACCTTATTGCATTGGGTAAAATATATCATGTCACAATCATCATTATTGTTCACACAAATAAACGAGAAATGGCAGGTGGACGAAATAGAGCATCTGATAGTTCTGATATTTGGGATATTGCAAGAAGTGTTATTTTTGTAGGAGATGCAAGTGATGAGGGTATTCATTATTTTTCGCAGGAAAAAAGTAATTATGGGAAATTGCAACCTACAACCTTATTTAAAATTGAAGATAGTGTGATTGTTAAAGTAGGAACGACTTCTAAAAAGGATTTTGACTTTCAAAAAGAAAAAACAAAAGGTAATAAGAAAAAATCATTGGTTGAAGAAGCTAAAGAAGCAGTTATAAGTTTATTAAATGACCATGATGCTTATTCAGATGAAATCTACAATTTAGCAGAAGAATTAGACATAAGCAAATCGACACTTAAAAGAGCAAGAGCAGAACTTACAAGTGAAGGAATAATCAAACCAAAAAGAACAGGTTCTAATAAAGGTAATGATAAACAAAGAACGATATTTAGTTTAGTAAAAAAAGTATAAATACAGAGGTTCAAAAAATACAGAGGGCCAAAAATACAGTGACTAACAAAGTGATCCTCTGTATTTTGAAAATATTTAAAAAGGTAACTCAAAGTAGTGATTATTGTATTAGCAAGCAGCGTAATTTGGGGGCAAATTACAATTTTAGGGATGACCCTAAGACCCAGAGAAAGGAGTGAAATGTCACATGAAACGAAATAAAGAAGTTAAAGTGAGATTTACTGATGACGAATTAATGCTTTTAAACAGCTATGTTTTGAAAGCAGGTTATACCAGCCGAGAAAATTATATGAGAACAACTTTGTTAAAAAGTGTTCCAAAAGAACAGCCATCAATTGATTATCAAAGGCTAATCAATGAGTTTAATTCTATTGGTAATAATCTCAATCAATTGGTGAAATTAGCTTATTATCAGCCATTAATTGAACAAGAGTCATTATCTGTTCTAACACAGTTAAAATCTCTTATATCATTCACAGAATCAATGATAAGAGGTGTTGTATAATGGCAACAACAGGAATGTGGGCAGTAAAGAATCGTTTAGACCATTTAGTTAATTATGTTTCCAATCCATATAAAACAATTGGATTGGAAACTGTTATCGATTATACGACTAATGGTGAAAAGACTATTGAAAAAAGATATGTCACTTATCTTAACTGTTTATTTGATAATCCAAAATTAAGCATGGTCAATACGAAGAGGCATTTCCATGATGAAAGCGAAATACTAGCATTTCATGGCTACCAGTCATTTGAAGAAGATGAAGTCAATGCAGATTTGGCACATCAGTTAGGTGTGGAGTTTGCAAAAAAGATGTGGGGAGATAGGTTTGAGGTGATTGTTTCAACACATTTGGATACTGATAATATTCATAATCATTTTCTATTAAACTCAACATCATTTGTAGATGGAAAAAGATATTGTAATACCTATAATGATATTCAAAATATGAGAAATATATCTGATGAATTATGCAGAGAACATAATTTATCAGTTGTAGAATTTAAACAATATGTAGGCAAGTCAAGAAAACAGGTTTTCCATAATGATAGACTTAAAGAAATTGTTAGAGAAGCAGTTGATCAGGTAATCAGTGTCAGTTATACAGATAGACAATTCTATAATGAACTTGAACTAGAAGGCTATGAAATCAAAATAACTGAAAGGAATATTTCTGTTAGGCATCCATTACATCGCAAATTTATTCGTTTGAAATCATTAGGTGATGATTATACAAAAGAAAAACTAATTGATAGAATATTAGATTTTAATAAAGATAAATATAATACATCACCATATGGACGATTAGGATTTGATATTAAGCCATATTGTCAGCAATATGAACAACGAAGATTAACAGGATTACAGAGATTGTTCCTTCACTATCAGTACAAATTAAAAATCTTACCACGTAATAATAGATGCAAGTTAAGTCCGTTTGAAAAGGAAGAATTACAAAAAGCAGTACAAAAGATGGAGGAATTTAATCAGCAGACAATCATTCTTTGTAAGAATAAAATTGAAACTTTTGATGATTTATACAGCCATATGGATAAGATTGAAAATGAACTTAACCATCTTATCAAGGAAAGACAAAAAGCAAGAAATCAAGTGAGAAAATATAAAACTAAAGAGCAAAAAGATGAACAAAAGTTAATAGCAAAATCATATACACCAGAGATAGGAAAGTTAAGAAAAGAATTAATGTATTGTCAAAAAATAGAAGAACGTTCATTAGGTATCAATAAATTTTTAAACGAACATGAAAAACAAAAGAGAAGAAAGGAAAGAACAAGATGAAAGAAATTGAATACATTGAAATTAATGGATTATTATATCCAAAATTAACATTACCGCCTCAAAAGGAAATACATTTAACAAGGTTTGGTAGAAAGAGATTGCAGTATCTAAAGCAATATCGACCAATATTTTATACAAATTTATTAACAAGTGGTGAATTAAATGAACATCTGCAAATGATAGATGATGAAGCAAATGTATTATATGATAGATTGATTGAACAATATAAAGTTAAAAGAAATATTACTAAAGAACTTAAAGAAAAAGATCAAATGAAATGGATTCAAGAGATGAATAACATTCAAAACTGTGTTGAAGAGGTTATTAATAAACAAATTATTCATATTTAAGGGAACTTATAGCAGAGTTCCTTTTTATATTTGAAATATAATGACTTTCTTGTAATAAATTTGTATAACATGATTTATTAAATATAAATTTTAAGGTAGCATATACTATGACTGAAAAAGAGAAAATGATTAATATAATCCTGCTAATCCTAAATTGGAGTTATAACTTGCAAAGGTAAATAAAATTTGTACTAAGTATAATAAGAAAGCATTTAATGAAATTAATATGAAATCAAAACTTTTAAGAAAAATAATGAAGACAAAAGGTAATAAGAAAAAATCATTGGTTGAGGAAGCAATCATAAGTTTGTTAAATGACCATGATGCTTATTCAGATGAAATCTATAATTTGGCAGAAGAATTAGATATAAGCAAATCAACACTTAAAAGAGCAAGAGCTGAACTTACAAGTGAAGGAACAATCAAACCAAAAAGAACAGGTTCTAATAAAGGTAATGATAAACAAAGAACGATATTTAGTTTAGTAAAAAAAGTACAAATACAGAGGTTCAAAAAATACAGTGACTAACAAAATGATCCTCTGTATTTTGAAAATATTTAAAAAGGTAACTCAGAGTAGTGATTACTGTATTAGCAAGCAACGAAATACAGACCACAACCACACAAAGTACCGAAATCACGAACAGGAGCGATAATATTAAGAAAATTATTGACAATATATATATCACACAATAATCGTAACAGGTTTACGTTTGTAAAAAGACGTAACTATACAGGGAGAAAGCAGGCTATTCTGGCTTTACGGTTGAAACCTTATACGATACATTTATACAGACAACACCCCGAATCAGCTTTTGGTTGGACAATTCCAACCAAACACCACAGCAAACAGCAGAGACTATTCTGAACGCCAAGAAGCCGGTATGATTGTTACATATAAGGGGAAGAAAAATTTCTTTTAGGTACTTGCTTTCCTAAAACTGATGTGATAGAATAATTTTGTTCTAGAAAAGGAGGAAAAAATATGCAGCAAGGTATTCTTAAATAAAACTATAATCAAATAGTAGGAACAAAGAATTATGATAGTCCCTTTCGTGGGGGGCTTAGTTTTTGTATCCAATTTTAAGAATACTTTTACCTTATCAATTTTGACATATCCAAAAAACAGCAATCATAAATAGGTGTATGCTGTATATGTGTATGTCCGCAAATTATAATCCCCAGTGGTAAAAGTACTTTACTGCTGGGGATTTTTATGCCCTTTAGGGCTGTAAAAGGAGGACAATCACATGAAAATAATCAATATTGGCATTCTTGCCCATGTAGACGCAGGAAAAACAACATTGACGGAAAGCCTGCTATACACCAGTGGAGCGATTGCGGAACAAGGAAACGTGGATAAAGGAACTACAAGAACAGACACTATGATTTTGGAACGGAAACGGGGAATCACCATTCAGACAGCGGTTACTTCTTTTTGCTGGAATGATTATAAAATCAATATCGTGGACACTCCTGGTCATATGGATTTTTTAACCGAAGCATACCGCTCTTTATCTGTCCTTGACGGAGCTGTTTTAGTCATTTCGGCAAAAGACGGCGTACAGGCACAGACCCGTATATTATTCCATGCGCTTCAGAAGATGAACATCCCGACAATTATCTTCGTAAATAAGATAGACCAAAATGGAATCGACCTGCAGCGTGTTTACCAAAGCATTAAAGATAAACTTACCAGTGATATGATTGTCATGCAGGAGGTTGCCTTGTCGCCAAAGATAACCATAACCGATATTTCTGATTTGGACAAATGGGATATTATTATTTCTGGAAGCGATGAACTATTAGAACGATATGTTGCAGAGGATTCTTTGGATATACAGGAATTACAATATGAAAAGTGCAAAAGAACCAGATGCTGCTCTTTGTTTCCTGTTTATCATGGGAGTGCAAAAGACAATTTAGGAACAGAAAAACTGATTGAAGCGATTACAGAAACTTTCATTACAGAAACAGACGATATTCAGTCTGAATTATGTGGATATGTTTTTAAGGTTGAGTATACAGACCGGAAAAAACGGCTTTCTTATTTACGCCTGTATCATGGGACGCTCCATTTACGGGATGCTCTGCCACTGTCAAAAAAGAAAAAAATAAAGATTACAGAAATGTGTATTCCGTTAAATGGTAAAATCGTCCCGGCTGACCATGCTTATCCGGGAGAAATTGTTATTTTAGCTGATGATACTTTGAAACTGAACGACATTCTGGGGAATGAAAAACTCTTACCTCAAAAAACACAGATTGATAATCCCATGCCATTACTTCGGACAACCGTAGAGCCGCAAAAGCCGGAGCAAAGGGAAGCCCTGTTAAATGCCCTCGTAGAGATTGCTGATACAGACCCTCTTTTGCATTTTGAAATTGATACTGTTACCCATGAGATTATGTTATCTTTTTTGGGAAAAGTACAGTTAGAAGTTATTTGTTCGCTATTAGAAGAAAAATATCATGTGGGCGTGGTTATGAAAGAGCCTTCGGTTATTTATCTGGAAAGACCGCAAAAAAAAGCAAGCTTCACGATTCATATTGAAGTGCCGCCGAATCCGTTTTGGGCATCTATTGGTTTGACTGTAACACCGCTTCCTGTTGGAAGCGGAACACAATATAAAAGCGAGGTATCTCTCGGATATTTAAACCAAAGTTTTCAAAATGCCGTCATGGAGGGTGTGTGTTATGGAATGGAGCAGGGCTTATATGGCTGGGGAGTGACAGACTGCCAAATTTGTTTTGATTATGGAGTTTATTACAGTCCAGTCAGTACCCCCGCTGATTTTCGTTTACTTGCACCTGTCGTGTTGGAGCAAGCATTGAAAAAAGCAGGAACACAGCTGTTGGAACCATACCTTTCCTTTACTCTTTTTGCACCGCAGGAATATCTTTCACGGGCTTATAATGACGCACTAAAGTATTGCGCAATAATTGAATCAACCAGACTTGAAAAAGATGAAGTTATTTTTAAGGGGGAAATCCCTGCCCGTTGTATCGGTGAATATAGGAATGATTTGAATTTTTATACAAATGGAAGAAGTGTTTGTATTACAGAATTAAAAGGGTATCAGGAAACTTCCGGCGAGCCTGTGTTTCAGCCACGCCGCCCGAACAGCCGTTTAGATAAGGTTCGCCATATGTTTCAGAAGATAATGTAATGTCTTGCGCAATGCAAGTGTTCATTGCTTGCTATTGCGAAATATCATTGATAAAATTAGTATCAAAGAGGAGGAACTATTTTGAACCAGAAACAGAGGGATATTACAACAGGAAAGCAAATACGCCATCTGCGGACACAAGCGGGAATGACGCAAGAAGAATTAGCTAGAGAATTGAATGTCACTCGGCAGGCATTATCGAATTGGGAGAGAGATGTTAATGAACCTGATTTAAATATGTTGAAAAAAATTTGTTTTCTTTTTGGCGTTTACATGGACGATTTTGCGAAGGGGGTAATAACAAAAATGGAAACATATGAAAAAAAGGAGAAACAACAATTTAATAGGTACGATATGGCAATTGGACTTTTTTATGCTGTTGGTATATTTCTTGGCATTGGTATTTTCTTTGTTGGCGGTTTTATGACAATGTCGGGTGCAGGGTGGGGAGCATCACTATTTGGCGGTGGCTGTTTTTCTCTTGTATTTGGCTTGATATGCCATGCAGTTATTACATTGAGAAGAAATGACAAATGATGACATATCCTGCTTTCTTAAAAAGAAGCATGGAATGCTGTATTCCCGGAGGCTGATATTTTTAGAAAAGTGCACTGTGCGGCAATTTAGACTTTTCGGCCATATCGCGCAAAAAAGCCGCTACTTTTGGTTTTCCAATAGCGGCGGCCTAATGTAGGTTGGCTCTATTTTTGAGTGTCGATTTATTATACCCTTGTCAAATGTACTAACCTATTTTAAATAAATACCAGATAAATACACCAAATAAAAAACAAGGACTTTCAACATACATTGAAGCATATAAAGAACACATTATGTATACCGTTAATGCTTTTTGCAAAGCTGTTATTCGCTATGCCGCTATTAACTCATAGCGTGACAGGGGCAAACGGCGACAAAGGGAAATATACTTTGAATACCTTACAGAAGAAAAGTTTTACAGTATTACAAAAATAAAAGCCTATACCATTTTGGGAAGAAAAGATATATAATAGCCGAGACGACAACAATCAGAAGTTATGGAGGGTAACAATGGAATATAGTAAGGAAGATTTAATTGAAGCAAAAAGGCAAATTTTGGGAGGGAGAGAGAACATGGGAACAGAGGAAAGTAAAAAAATCTGGGAGAAAAACGCACAATTTTGGGATAATGCAATGGGTGACGAATCTAATGAATTTCACAGAGAGGTAGTACGTCCCAAAGTAACGGAACTTCTATCTCCTAATCCTGCGGATTACATTTTGGATATTGCGTGTGGCAATGGAAATTATTCTTCGTATCTTGCACAAAGAGGCGCTTCGATTGTCGCTTTTGATTACAGCAAAAAAATGATAGAGTTGGCTAAAAGACGGCAATCACAATATGCAAAACAAATTGAATTTTGTGTAGCGGATGCGACCAATAGAGAAAGTATATTAGAATTAAAAAGAAATCGAGCCTTTACGAAAGCAGTTTCTAATATGGCAATTATGGATATTACGGATATTGAACCACTTCTTATGGCTGTTTATGAACTGTTGGAGGAAAGCGGAATTTTTGTCTTTGCAACGCAACACCCTTGTTTTATCACGTTGACTGAAAAATATATGACACCGCACAGTTACTATGGTATAGCGATTGAAGGGCAACCGGAGGAGCAGATTTATTATCATCGTTCCATACAAGATATTTTTAACCTTTGTTTTAGAGCTGGATTTGTCATTGATGGATTTTATGAAGAATGTTTCAAAAACAACAAAGAAATTCCTATGGTAATGATAGTAAGGCTTAAAAAGGTAAAACGTGATAGCTTAAAATAAATTCAAGTTTGTTGGGTAAAAAGCAACTACCAACCAGCCACAGCCCTTTTGGGAGGAAAGGGGGATTTTCCATGACCTGTACAGAAGAATATCGGGAACCATATCGAGTACACTTTCCATGCCTTTTGCAAAGTCGTTATCCGAAATGCAACGATCAACGCAGCGAGGACACGGAGCAGGAAGCACAAAAGAAATATCCCTTGAATACCTTACAGAAAAAAGTTTTACAGTATTACAAAAATAAAAGCCTATACCATTTGGGGAAGAAAAGACATATAATAGCCAAGACGACAACAATCAGAAGTTATGGAGGGTAATAATGGAATATACTAAGGAAGATTTAATTGAAGCAAAAAGGCAAATTGATTCAACATTGCATAAATTACGGGAAACAATAATAACCTTTGAAGCAAAAGAAAATCCAGAGAGATATAAGTCACAAATCACTTTGGCGAAAAGACGAATAAAGGCTTTTGAAATAGCAAATTACTTTATAGGAAACGAAATTGAAAACAGTTAGTAAATTCAAAACTCTGGTTTCGCGGCAAGTGAAATCGTTAGGCAGTATAAATTAAATTTGCAAAGTCAGTAGTGATAGTTAATAGCAAGATGAAAACCAATGGTATTTCTAATCAAAAAGGAGGATAACAATATATGCTAAGTCCGAAAGAAGTAGTAAATAAATGGGTAGACGCTTTTAATGCCAGTGATGTGGACATGATTAGTAGTCTGTATGATAATAATGCAACAAACCATCAAGTTGCAAATGAACCTGTTGTAGGAGTTGTGGCTATTAGAGAAATGTTTGCAAATGAGTTTGCAACTGCAAAAATGGTTTGTATTGTGGAAAATATTTTTGAAGATGGGCAATGGGCTATCTTAGAGTGGAAAGACCCGTTAGGATTACGTGGGTGCGGATTTTTCCATGTTGTAAATGAAAAGATATTATTCCAGCGTGGATATTGGGATAAACTTTCTTTTTTAAAGCAACATAATCTCCCTGTAAAAGAATAATGAGAAGAAAGTTAAAGTATAAGAAAGGGTACAAAAATTGATAAGTTGTTTAACAAGGGACGGTTGCAGGAATAATATTGCAGTTGTAAAGGAGTAGCTGGCTATGAAATATAGCAAAATAATAATATTAAAGAATGGTATGGAATGTTGTTTGAGAAATGCAACTGAAAGTGATGGACAGCTTGTATTAGATAACTTCACTTTAACTCATACCCAAACCGACTATTTACTTACATATCCCGATGAAAACACTTTTGATGCAGCACAAGAAAGCCGGATTCTGAAAGAGAAGGAAAATAGTGAAAATGAAATCGAGATTATTGCTATAATTGATGGCGCAGTTATAGGGACTGCTGGAATCGAGGCAGTAGGGGCGAAATACAAGGTACGGCATCGTGCTGAATTTGGTATTAGTGTTCTGAAAAAGTTTTGGGAACTTGGAATTGGACAAGCATTGATGGCTTCATGTATTGAATTACTATATATTAAATATAAGATGTATCTTAGTGGTGAACATTTTCCCATAAAATGAAAATTTGTACTAAAATTGAACATATTTTTTAAAGGATGTCAAAATATTGATGTCCTTTTTTTTGAATGATATGATAATTTTGCTAGCAAGAAAGGAAGAGAAAATTGTACAAATTATTAATACTTGATATAGATGGAACACTTAGGGATGAAGTGCAAGGAATTCCAAAATCTGCAAAAAAGGCGATTCATTTATGTCAAAGAAATTATTGCAATGTTGTCATTTGCACAGGAAGAAGTATGGGTACAATACAAGATGATGTTCTGTCATTGGGGGTAGATGGATATATCGCAGGTGGTGGTAATTACATTATCTATCACGATAAAATACTCTATAATCAATCATTTGAACAAGACTTGATCAAAAAAGTTGTTCATTTATTAAAAAATAGAAATGTGGCTTTTTCAATTGAAAGTCAGAAGAAAGTTTTTATGAATCAAAAAGCTAAAGAAATTTTTGAATCAATGAATCAATTTAAAATAAAGCATTCAAGTACAAATAAACAGTTCATTACAGAAAAAATAATTTATAAAAATAATATTGATGAGTATGAACATTAAGATATACATAAGATTTGCTTATGCTCTAATCAAGAAATATTTAGTGGAGTTAAAACCATATTACAAGACAATATGCAATTAGCACAAAGTGATGCAGATCATCAATATTATGAAATTATTCAAAAAGATTGTGACAAAGGAAAAGCAATTCAACGATTACAAGAAAGATTAAGCATAAAGCAAGAAGAAACAATTTGTTTTGGTGATGGACAAAATGATATAGTCATGTCACAAGTAGCTGATATTGTAGTAGCTATGAAAAGAAGTCATCAAATGTTAAAGAATGTCGCAACTTCGGTATGTGAAGATGTTTTTGAACATGGTATTTATAAAGAATTAAAAAGAAGAAGTATTATATAAAGGAGTAAGATATTGAAAAGAAATGGTGTCTATAGTGGATCTGCATTTGTAGAAAATAATACAATCTATTATTTTTATACAGGTAATGTTAAATTAACAGATAGGAATGGCTATGATTATATTCATGAAGGAAGAGAACAAAATACGATTTGTTGTAAGAGTGAAGATGGTTTTTCTATAGATAAGAAAGAGTTAATCATGTCAAATAAACATTATCCATCAAATATTTCAAAACATGTTAGAGATCCAAAAATTATTAAAAAAGATGAAAATTATTATCTGATTCTAGGTGCAAGAACAAATGATAATCAAGGATGTGTATTGCTTTATAAAAGTCAAGATTTGAAGAATTTTGAATATTTTAACACTATAACAACGCCAAAAAGATTTGGATATATGTGGGAATGTCCTGATTTATTTGAGTTAGATGATTATTTATTTTTAGTTGTCTGTCCTCAAGGAGTAAAACAATCTCATTTTAATTATGAAAATATTTATCCATTATGGACAAGAAGTTATGACTACAAGAGTATATGATGCGATAAGAGAAAAGCAATTAAAATTTTTATCAAAGAATCATGGAAAAATAATTTTTTATACTTTAAATAGCTATAAGATAATTTAATGCTAAATACAATCTTTTGGTAATGGACAAGGAGTTTTTAATTTATATAACTTGATTATGACTACATGATAAGGAGTATTGTGGACAAATATTGATAGTATATTTTTATCATAATATATGAAAAATTACACTGAATCATTTTTATCAAATAACATACCAAAAAAATACCAAAATATTTCAAGTAAATGATAAATAACAAAAGATAGAATAAAATAGAAATAGTCTAAAATGCTTGAGTTTACAAGTATTTGTCATTATAAAACATGTACTTAATAATTAAAATAATCTAGATAAATAAATTCGATAGTAATGAAAGGGATGATTAATATCGTTAAAGAGCAAAAAAGTTAGATTAGTGTAATTGATTATAATTATATGATATAGAATATTATATGATACTAAGCATCTTGAAAAAATGCTTCTAATTTGATACTATTAGTTCATCAAAAGAATAGAGCAAACTAAAAAACATGGAAAAAATAGCTGATTTTTATAAAATCACTAACCTAAATAGGTTAGTAAAAATGTATTCTTAAGTGAGTTTGAATAGAAATAACTAAAAAAAGACACAAACCAAATAAAAAGGTAATGTGTCTTTTTCTATTGGAATACTAAAAAGTATCGTTTATTTTTATATATTTGCATTTGTTAAACATTAAACATCAGATAACAACCATCGAAGCATATCATCTTTATTGTTGATGAACATCTTCATGACTTGATAGGCTTCAGTTTCTTCATATGAACAAGAATGAATTATTGTATCATCAAAGCAATAAATTCTTGCTCCAGGTATTCCTAATAAGATGGGTGAGTGGGTTACAATAATAAATTGTGACCCATTTTTTGCATATTCATAAATTTCAGCGAGTAAAGAAAGCTGTCTTTGAGGTGAAAGTGCAGCCTCGGGTTCATCAAATAAATATAGACTATCTGAATGTAAATAATTTCGAGCTAATTTAAAAAAACTCTCACCATGAGATCTTTCATGATATTTTTGAGAGGGATGATTAGGATCTGCATAATCCATTTCTTTTGTTGCCACATTATAAAAGCTTTCTGCTCTTAAAAAATATCCTAATTTTTCTTTTCTATAACTTTTTATTATTTTAATTGCTTCATATAGATTTGAATGACTATCATATGTAGAAAAATAATAATTTTTTGTGCCTCCTTCGGGATTAAATCCATGAGCAATAGCAATGGCTTCTAGTAATGTTGATTTTCCACTCCCGTTTTCACCAACAAAGAAGGTAATAGGTGTATTTAAATCAATTTTATCAATGTCTTTAAATGCTTTTATTCTTTTTAAATAACTATTATTACTTATTTTATCCCAATCAAATCTTATTTCTTTAATAAACTATCATTCATAAAAACATCTCCTTTGCTATAATTATTTAATTCTATTATTACTGATATAGTTTTGTAATACCTACTTATATAAGTAGGTATAGTATGTTTCTTAGCGATGTGTTTACAGCATTAATATATTATATTTAAATACAGGATAATATTCATAACTTGTTTGAAATATACGAAACGAAATAAAATAATGTATGTTATAATAATACATATTTATAAAATAACTAAAGAATTAGTCATAGGAAGGCGATGTGTATGATAGTTTATGACGGAAATAAAACGGATTTTTTGCATAGTGTAGAAAGAGATACCATAGCAGTTGAGATTGAAAACAATATTTATAATAAGATGAAAAGACGAACTGCCGCTAATGAATTCCGTTCATGGGAAAACTCTCTTGAATATATGTATAAAGTTTTAAATGATCGAGAAATACCTGATGACTCGGGTATTGCGATTGAATATAATATTCCTCAAACATCTAAGCGTGTAGATTTTATTATTTCTGGTTTTGATCATCATGATGATCCTAATATAGTGATTATTGAACTTAAACAGTGGGATAAAATTAATGCTATAGAGGGACAAGATGGTTTGGTAGAAACTTATACTGGAAATACTATGAGAAAGGTTGTTCATCCTTCTTATCAAGCTTGGTCTTATTCTATGATGATAAAAGATTACAATTCATCTGTACAAACCAATAATGTCCAGTTATGGTCATGTGCATATTTACATAATTATAGAAGAAAACCAGATGATGATTTAGATAAGCCACAATATGAAGAGTATCTTAAAGATTCACCTGCCTTTACTAGAGGAGAAGTTCCTCAACTAAGAGAATTTATTAAAAGATGTATTAGAAAAGGCGATAATAAAGAGCTCATTTATCAAATTGATCAAGGAAGAATAAGACCATCTAAAAGTTTGCAAAATGCAATAACAAGTATGCTTAAGGGTAATAAAGAATTCATTATGCTAGATGAACAAAAAGTAGTATATGAAGAAATATTACTAACTTCAAGAAAATGTATGGAAGACAACAAGAAAAGAACTATTATTGTGACGGGTGGACCAGGTACAGGAAAGACAGTTGTTGCTGTTAATGCTTTGGTAGAATTGACCAATGATGGACAATTTGCTCAATATATATCAAAGAACAGTGCACCAAGAAATGTTTATTTAAAAAAACTAAAAGGAAAAATAAAGAAGAGTACAGTTGATAATATGTTTAAAGGATCTGGTATTTATACGGAAACTGAAAAAAATGTAGTGGATACTATTTTGGTTGATGAAGCGCATAGACTGAACGAAAAATCTGGAATGTATAAAAATAAAGGTGAAAATCAAATTAAAGAAATTATTCATTCTTCTTTATGTAATGTATTTTTTATTGATGAACATCAAAAAGTTACATTAAGTGATATTGGTAGTGTTGAAGAAATAAAGAAATGGGCTAAAGTTGAAAATTCCCAAATAATAGAAACAAAACTATATTCACAATTTAGATGTAATGGATCAGATGGCTATTTAGCATGGATTGATCATGTTTTGGAAATTGAAGATACAGCCAACTATGATTTAAAAGATATTGATTATGATTTTCAAATTTGTGACTCACCAACAGAAATGCAGAATCTTATTGTGGAAAAAAATAAAAATGCTAATAGGGCTAGAATATTAGCAGGTTACTGTTGGAATTGGATATCTAATGGTAGAAATGATTCCAAGGTGCATGATATTAAAATTGGTGATTTTGAAATTAGTTGGAATTTAGGTAATAGTACAACCTTTGCTATTGATGACAATTCTATCAATGAAGCTGGGTGTATACATACATCGCAAGGGCTTGAATTTGATTATGTGGGAGTTATTATTGGGGATGATTTAAGATACGAAGATGGGCATATTGTTACTGATTTTACAAAGCGTGCAAAAACTGATCAATCATTAAAAGGTATAAAAAAATTGTATAAAGCAAATCCAGTACTAGCAAATCAAAAAGCAGATGAAATCATAAAGAATACATATCGCACATTGATGACACGAGGAATGAAGGGATGTTACGTGTATTGTGTAGATGACGGATTACGTAACTATTTAAAAGAAAGAATAAAAATATAAAAAAAGAGAAATATAATGATTTAAAGAAGAAGGTAGAAATAATGAAACAAGAAACAATAGACAGAATCAGAAAATTCACAATAGATCGTGATTGGGGGCAATTTCATTCTGAAGGAAATCTTGCCAAATCAATTTCAATTGAAGCAAATGAGTTATTAGAATGTTTTCAGTGGAGTGACACAGAATATGATTTAGAACATGTAAAAGAAGAACTTGCAGACGTTATCATTTATTGCCAAGATTTACTTGATAAACTTGAATTAGATGTAGATGAAATTGTAAATAATAAAATGAGTAAAAATGAAGCAAAATATCCAGTTGACAAAGCTAAAGGCAGTGCTAAAAAATATGACGAATTATAAAAATTAAATTATTTCACAGTATTAAAATGATGAAACACCTTCTTATATAAGAGGGTGTTATTTATTTGATTTATATATAATGTATTTATATAAAATATTTTAGGCTATTTATTAGATTGATAAATAGGAGGTAAATGATGAACATATATGTGAAATGTAAAAAGAACTCTAATTCTGGATTACTTGTTGGACATAGTGAGAATTTTACTAAAGCTATATATGGATTTAGCGAGCTGGGTGCCAAAATTATACCTTATCAATCGTTAGATGATATTTATGATATTGTTACAAAAGAAGATATTGTTATTGATTATATACAACAATGTGATGCGATATTTGCTAAATTTGGTTATCATAATGTTCATGTGGATGATTATCCAGAATGCTTGAAAAAGTATCTAGGAAGAAATATTTGTTATGACACAATTAATTCAATTTCATCAAAGAAAGAAAAATGGTCTGCAGGATGGTTTGTAAAGCCGGTTAAAACAAAGGTGTTTACTGGTAAAGTTATTCAATCTATACATGACTTAATAGGTTGTGGTCATTGTCAAGAAGATTATGAAGTTATTTGTAGCGATGCTTTAGATATTAAAAGAGAATGGCGTTGCTTTATTTATTATGATGAAATTATTGATATAAGACCATATAAAGGAGATTATCATTACACATATGATTCTAGTGTAATTGATCATATAATGGATGATTTTAAAAAGTGGGATAAAAGACCTATGGCATGTTCTATTGATATTGGTGTGACCTCTGATAATAAAACTATTCTTATTGAATGTAATGATGCTTATGCATTAGGTTCCTATGGACTTGTTGATTTTCGATATGCTAAATTTATTTCTGCTAGATGGGCACAAATTATGGAAAGAGAAGATGAATTTGATTTTAGGAAATACGGTTCAGATAAATGCTAAATTATTATACTTAAGTATACCGATAATGCGAAGATTAGATTTTTAGCCTAATTTCGTATATCGGTATTTTTTGTTTGATAAGTAAAACTTATCAAATACCCTTTTTAATTAAAATTGATAGTAAAGTATATCAAAGTATAATTAATTATATAGAAGGAGTGGGATAATGAGTGATATTTTTGAAAAGTTAAAAAATGGTGAACCAGTACACATGATCAATGATAAAGATTATCATGCTATTGCTCATCAAGAAATGGACTACTGTAGAAAAATGTGTTTTACCATCAATACAACATATCCTAATAAGGAAGAGATATACCAACTTGAAAACAAGTTGTTTAAAAATCGTTTACCGCAAACAGCTTTCTTTACACCACCATTTCAAGTAGATTTTGCATGCCAAATGGATATAGGCAATCATGTCTTTGCTAACCATGATCTAACATGTATGGCAGCTGGTGGCATTACCTTACAAGATGGTGTCATGTTAGGACCACATGTATCTTTATTAACAGTCAATCATGATTTTAATGATCTTCAAATTTTAAAATGTAAAGGGATTGTTATTAAAAAGGGAGCATGGATAGGTGCTAATAGTACTATTTTACCAGGAGTGACCATCGGCGAAGGTGCAATTGTTGGTAGTGGGTCAGTTGTTACAAAAGATGTAGATGCTCATGCGATTGTTGCAGGTAATCCTACTAAATTAATACGTTATAAATAAATATATAAAAAAGGAGATATTATAAATGGATAAAGAGTTATTTGATCAACAAAATATATTTGGTAAAGGAAATATAAGTGAAGAATATGCTAAGTATTTTATTGGTACATTTTATTTAAATCCACTTACCAATAAAGAATGTCCTTTATCATTAGCTAATGTTATTTTTGAACCAGGATGTCGAAATAACTGGCATATTCATCATGCTAAAAGTGGTGGTGGACAAATTTTAATATGTGTTGCTGGCTTAGGTTGGTATCAAGAAGAGGGGAAAGACCCTATCAGTTTAGAACCAGGGAAAATCATTGCAATTCCAGCTAATGTAAAACATTGGCATGGAGCCAAAAAAGATTCATGGTTTTCACATATTTCTATTGAAGTTCCGGGTGTTGAAACGTCTAATGAATGGTGTGAACCTGTTAGTGATGAAATATATCAGCGTTTATAATAAGTAGTAAAAAGGAATCGTAAGGATTCCTTTTTTAAAATAAAATTGTTTCATGGTTTGCTAATGAAGTATTTATATATTATAATTAACTTAACGAACGATTAGTAAGTAAAGGACATGGAATATGAAAAAAAGAGCAAGAAGTGAAACTGATTTTGAAAAAAGAAAAATAGAGATCATGGAATGTTGTTTTGATTGTTATTGTGAAAATGGTTTTAATGGTACAGGAATTAAACAGCTTGCTAAAAGCTGTGGATGTACTTCAGCAAACTTATATGTATATTTTGAAAATCTAGATGACTTAATCATTCAATCAACTGCACATTGTATGAGCAAAGTAGAAGATGATTTTATGGAACGAGCGCCTAAAAATGCACAGGATATCGAAAGATTTATTAATGAGATTCCTTATTGGACCGCAAAAAAGCATGGCAAAAAATATCGCTTGATGTATCAAGTTTACACGCACCCAAAATATCGAGAATATGGTAAACAGTTTTTTAAAGGGGTAGATCAGCGATATAGTCAATATGCTCAACAATTAGAAAGTCAAATAGGTATACCTGCAGATATTTTAAGACCAATGATTTTTGTTTTAATACGTGCTTGTGTACATTTTGCTTTATTTGAAGATGAAGTATACTTACAGGATCAATTAAAGTTATTAAAACTAAGTATTCAATTATTCATTGAAAAATTTAATTCAAAATAAAGGAGGAATAAAAATGAAAAAGAGATTTTTCAGAGGTTTATTGACATGTTTTTTAGTATTAGGAATAAATATCATCAATGTAAAAGGAATGGAACTGTATGTTGATTTAGCTATTGTAGGTGAAAAAACATTAAAGTTTGAAGTAGAATCAGGGGATAGTATTGATAATATTAAACATTATATTTTTAATAAAACCAGTATTCCTTCAAGTATTCAAACGTTAAGCTTTCATAATAAAATTCTAAATAATGGCAGAACTCTAGCTGATTATAATATTCAAAAACAAAGTACAATTACTCTTAATATTATGGATGCAAAAGAAGTATCTACATCTCAAGAATTAGTATCTGCAATCGATAATAATTATACTCGTATTCAATTAACATCTGATATCGTACTTGATCATCCTTTAGATATCGATAAAGGTCTTTTACTTGATTTAAATGGTCATATTTTGACTTGTAAAAATGAAAATATCGATGATCGTATTATTTCTGTTCATTCAGACGCTGAATTAACAATTAAAGATAGTCAACCAGATGCCACACATCCTCATACAAATATAAAAGGTGGTATTGTTTCGGGTAGTCATCATGATCAAGGTTCTGCTATCTCAATTGATCGAGGCTTTTGTCATATGTTGGCTGGTACAATTGCAAACTGTCAAAGTAAAAAAGGGGCTGTTTATATAGGAGAATATTCTTCTTTTATGATGGCTCATGATGCAAAAATAGAAGATTGTCATGCTGGTGGGAATTTTGCCGGTGCTATTTATATTGATGAAAATGGTACTTTTACAATGAATGGAGGAAGTATTAGTAACTGTACTTCTATGCATGGAGGGATTTATAATAAGGGAACTTTTAATGCAAATGATGGTATTATCGATTGTAGAGTAACTAATGATGGAAGTATTTATTGTACAGGTTCTTCTATGTCACATTTTAAAGATAATGTAGAAAATCGTTCAATTATTCAAGGTGGTATTTTTTATAAATTATTAGTCTTAGAACCTGGAAGTCATCTAGATGGTTATACGATAACTTATCAAAATGATAAAAATCATTATGCACGACAAGTCATACCTTATCATCAAAAGGCTATTATGCCATTTATGCCAAGTTTAGATGGATATATTTTTGATGGTTGGTATCAAGGAGATACGCTTTATAATTTCAATCAAGAAGTAAGTTCTGATTTAACATTAATTGCTAAATGGCAATGTAACCATGACTATTCATGGAAAAATGTAAATGGACAATATTGGAAAGAATGCAACATCTGTCATAATAAAACAGCAAAGCAGACCATTCCTGAAATTTTTATTAATGGAAAAGACAAAGTGTGTAAAACACAAAACTATATATTTAGTTTTTCACTACCACTAAATTGTAAAAATCCAACGTATAGTTATATAGATGATAATAATCAAGAAGTATCTCATATTCCAGAATTAAAAAATGGCGTCTATACAGGAAATATTGACGCTCGTTTATATCAAAATCTAAATCAATTTAGGTTTACTCTTAATGCAGAAACAAATGATGGTTTTAAGTTTACTACAGTTAAAATATTCTCTGTTCAAAGTCACCATAGTGGCGGACAAGCAACTTGTATTACACCAGCTATTTGTGAAACTTGTGGTTTAACGTATGGTAGTGTAGATAGTCAGCATCATACAAATTTACAACATGTAAAAGCTAAACCTGCTACTTACAATGCTGTAGGATATAAAGAACATTGGTATTGTAAAGATTGTCATAAGTATTTTTTAGATGATCAAGCAAAAACTGAAGTAAATAAGGAAAGTCTTGTAATTCATAAATATGTTAAAACAGGAGATGAAAATAATCATGTTTTTTATGTTTGTTTATTGATTATGAGTCTTTTGACTATTTTGTTTCTTTTCATAAAAAATAAAAAGAATGTTTAGTTATATAGTAAAATGATTTAAATAAATAATAGGAGTAGTAAATATGAGTGAATCAAAAAAATTTGTTTCTAAAGCTTTAGAAGAATTACAACATTATGTTTATGTCTATTCAGACCCAGATACTAAAAAACCTTTTTATATTGGTAAGGGTAAAGGAAATAGATGTTTTAATCATTTGTTTGAAACTGGTGAAACGGAAAAAATAAAGAAGCTAGAAGAAATTAAAGCAAGAGGAAAAAGTCCTTTAATAGAAATTCTTGTTCATGGTGTTGACGAAGATACAGCCTATAAAGTAGAAGCTGCAACTATTGATTTAATCGGTATTGATAATTTAACCAATATGCAAAAAGGACACCATTCACAAATGTATGGACGGATTGATGTTGATGAATTAAATGATCGTTTTTCTAATAAGGTGATTCGTAGAGAAGACATTGATGAAAATGTTTTATTAATTAGAATTAATCAACAATATCATTATGGTATGACAGATTTTGAACTATATGAGGCAACACGTATTAGTTGGGTAGTGAATAAAGAAAGAGCAAACAAACTCCAATATGTTTTTGCCGTATATAATGGAATGATCAAGGAGGTTTATCAAATAACAGCATGGTTACCTGCTTTTTCAACTATGAATACTTTAACAGTTGATGAAGAAATTATAAGGAAAGATAAAGAAAAAAGAATGGAATTTGTAGGAGTTATTGCACCTGATGAAATAAGAAATAAATATCTAGGTGGTATTGTTTCTAATTTATTTGCTCATGGCAATTCAAACCCCATTCTCTATGTGATGAATAATAAAAAATAGAGCAATCTATTTTTTGATATTACTTCAGGAACAACGAGAAGTAAAATAACACTGATACAAAAGATCGTTTCAATTAATGTAAATCTTTGTTGTTGACGAATATGTTTATATCATAGATATTTTATATAATGATTATTTTGTTGGCAGTGTTGGTAACAAAGATGATTTGACTGCTTTTTGTAAAAAAGTAATTGATGATTGTAGCTATGAAGAGTTTAATGAGGCGTTACAAGTAGGAGTGACAGGACCTTTTATGCTCATTAAGTTATTAAATGATCAGGTTTGTATTACTAATATTTCTTCTTCAAGAGATCGTATGAGTCAACCTCAAAGTGAAAGTTATACGGCAGCTAAAGGTGGCATTCATGCTTTGACTCTGCATTAGCTGTCTCTCTAGCTGGAAAAGCAAGAGTGAATAGTATTTCACCTGGATGGATTGATACACAAAACAAAATATATGGAGGTGCAAATGCTAATTAGCATTTAGTAAAAAGAGTGGGGAAAGTTGAAGATATAGGACATGCTGTTTTGTTTTTATGCAGTGATGAGGCATGCTTTATTACTGGAGAAAATTTATGTATTGATGGTGGAATGAGTAAATTAATGATTTATCATGATGATCATAGTTGGAAATTAGATGATTGAAATAGAACATTTAAATATGTTCTATTTTTTTGACTTAATTTTAAGAATCAGGGAAAGATAAAAAAGAGGTGATGTGTATGATTAATTATAGGAAATTACTGATGGGCGTTTTGTCTTTATCTGCTTTTATGTATATCTTAAATAAGAAAAACAATCAATCTTTTCAAATGAATGAGACAAATGACTATCATCAAAATGAAAGAAAGCAATATGAAAAAAACAGTAAAGGCATTTATTATGCCAGTGGAAATTACGAAGCTTTTGTTAAAACAAAGAAACCTGAAGGCGTTGAAAATAAACAAGCCTATCTCATTGGAAGTGGCCTTGCAAGTTTAGCTGCTGCTTGTTTTTTAGTAAGAGATGCTAAAATGCCAGGAAAGAATATTCATATATTAGAAGCTCATGATTTAGCTGGCGGTGCTTGTGATGGTATTTTAGATGCAAGTAAAGGATATATCATGAGAGGTGGTAGAGAGATGGAAAACCACTTTGAATGTTTATGGGATTTATTTAGAAGTATTCCTTCATTAGAAATTAAAGATGCCAGTGTATTAGATGAATTTTATTGGTTAAATAAAGAAGATCCTAATTATTCATTATGTCGAGCAACAGTGAATAGAGGACAAGATGCTCATCATGATGGTAAGTTTGGATTAAGTCTAAAAGGATGTAAGGAAATTATGAAATTGTTTATGACTAAAGATGAAGATCTTTATGATAAAACAATTGAAGATATTTTTGATGATGAAGTATTTGACTCTCCATTTTGGATGTATTGGCGTACAATGTTTGCCTTTGAAAACTGGCATAGTGCTTTAGAAATGAAACTTTATTTTCAAAGATTTATTCATCATATTGCTGGACTTCCTGATTTTAGTGCTTTAAAGTTTACCCGTTATAATCAATATGAGTCGTTGATTTTACCAATGAAAAAATATCTTGAAGATGCTGGTGTAGATTTCAAATTTAATCATGAAGTCACAAATGTTATATTTGATATTCAAGAAAATCAAAAACGAGCAAAAGAAATCAAATGTAAGGTAAAAGGAAAGGATAAAACAATTGTTTTATCACAGGATGATTATGTTTTTATTACAAATGGAAGTTGTGTTGATGGAACAATTTATGGTGATCAAAATCATGCTCCAAGTTATGATGTAGATGTCAAAAAAAGTGGTAGCTTTGATTTATGGAAGCAAATTGCTAAACAAGATCCATCATTTGGTCATCCTGAAAAGTTTTGTGGTGATATTTCTAAAACAAATTGGGAATCAGCAACAATTACAATTTTAGATGATAAAATTATTCCTTATATTACAAGAATCTGTAAACGTGATGTACAAACAGGTAAAGTTGTTACTGGTGGGATTGTGAGTATTGAAGATTCATCTTGGCTTTTAAGTTGGACGATTCATCGTCAAGGACAATTTAAAAAACAAGAGCCAAACAAAACCTGTATCTGGGTTTATGGTTTATTTAGTGATGCTATTGGGGATTATGTTCAAAAGCCAATGAAAGATTGTACTGGTAAGGAAATTACGATGGAATGGTTGTATCATTTAGGTGTTCCTGAACAATATATTGAAGAATATGCAACCAATAGTGCTCGCTGTGTACCAACAATGATGCCTTATATTACTGCTTTCTTTATGCCTAGAAGTGCAGGAGATCGTCCCGATGTCATTGTTGATGATGCTTTAAATTTTGCTTTTTTAGGACAATTTGCGCAAACACCAAGAGATACTATTTTTACTACCGAGTATTCTGTTAGAACAGCAATGGAAGCTGTCTATGGTTTGTTTCAAATTGACCGTGCTGTACCCGAAGTTTGGCCTAGTGTCTACGATATAAGAGAATTACTAGATAGTTCTGTGGTATTAATGGATGGAAAGTCACCTTTAGAAGTTGATTTAGGTCTTTTCAACATATTAAAAAAACCGCTTATTGCTTTGATTAAAGAAACGGTAATTGAAAAACTGTTATATGATCATCGTATTTTAAAAGATGGGATGAGATGATACAAAAAAGAACACTCAAAATGAGCGTTCTTTTTGCCATTTTATAAGGGTATCACTCATATATTGATAGACAAGATGGTGATCATTTTCATTGAGTATTTCATGACGCATGTTGTCGAATAAATAAGATGTGACGTTTTGATAACCTTTTTCTTTCATGTAATAAACGGCTTCATTAAATCTTTTTTCATTTGTGATACAAGGGTCTTCTTTTCCGGCAATAAACAAAATAGGTAAAGATGGATTGTTTAAAGACCAGTTTTTAGAATGATAGGTTTTTCTAACTAATTTGAATAAAGTTTCAAAACCATTAGCACTAAAAGTAAAAAAACATAAAGGATTATTGTTGTATTGACTGACTACTTGTTTGTCGCTACATATCCAACTGTTGGGAACGTTTGAATCAAATTTTTTATTAAAGGATTGAAAACTTAATTTTTGAATCAATTGCGGACGATAATGATCACCTTTAATCAAGGAATAAAGATGACTCATAAAAATGCCAGTACCAGCAAGAGGATTATCACTAGGACTACCACAAACGATAAGTCCATCAATGTCATGGTCATATTGTTGAATATAACAGCGGACTACTAAAGATCCCATGCTATGACCGAAAAGATAAAGAGGAAGGTGAGGATAAAGTTGTTTGATCATAAGTGTCACTTGGTGTAGATCTTCAACAATACCAACACTACCATCTTGATAAAGTAACCTAAATCATCTCTATTTTTAACACTTTTACCATGACCGCGATGATCATGGATAACACATAAATAACCTTGATGAGCTAACTCGTTCATAAAGTCTAAATATCTTTCTTTATGTTCACACATTCCGTGAGAAATTTGAATAATGGCTTGAGGATGGTCATGACTTACTATCATGCCATCTAGAACCAAGCCATCATGATTTGATTTAATTTGAAAGTTTTTTTTCATTTTTATCACCTGTTTCGATTATACATAATCAAGATGAATATAAGAAGTAAATGCATATAGATTGTTAACTTGATTTATTTTTATTAAAATAACGTAAAAAATAGTGTATTTTGTATAAAAATTTATTATAATAATGAAGCATTCTGCAAAAAAATAAGTTACCAATCTTATTTTTTGTATTTTTGATGTAGTAGGGAGAGATTTATAGAATGATTCAATTTTTTAAGAAAAATATTGAACCAAATAAAAAGCTAAGACTTGCAGAAACGATTGTGCTGGTTTTACTTGCTATTTGTTCAATTGTTTCAATTTGTTATGGTCTTTTTGAAATCCATAGTGATGTTGGACATATTCAATATCTTCAAAGTGTACAGATGCAAAGAGATCAAGATGATGAAGATTATGATTCAGATAACACGGTATGTGAAGTGACATATAGAAAAGGTGATGAAAAGTTAGTTGTTTCTTATTCATATGAAGAATATGTTAAATTAAAAAATACATCAATCAAATCATATGAATATCAAACTGATAAGGGAACAAAACTTTATTTTGACCATAAAGGTGTTAACCATCAAGAGGCTCAACATACATATAAAGAAGTTATGGCTGAAAAGACATTACCTATTTTTAACTTAGCAAGTTCGTCTTTTATTTTACTTTTATCAGTAGTTATCATGATGTTATTTTCTAGACAGTTTACAACTTATGAAAAATCATGGTTTATGACAATCATGGTTTTAGCTACGATTTTTTCAGTATTATTTCCAGAAGAGAGTGCAAATGGTGTAAATGGTATTCTTATCATGTTACTTTATTTGCTTGATACTTTCTTAAATATATTATGTGAGTTATTGATATCAAAACAATCTCGATATAATTTCTTGATTTCAGTATTAGTAGAAATTGTTGAAATTGTAATAAGTATTGTACTGATGTATCGTTTTGCTACGATGGTAGTAACATTATTCTTCTGGTTACCAATTGATATTATCAGTTATATTAACTGGTCTAAACATCGTGATGATGAAGAAGACGAGTTAACAATGGTCAGAAAATTAAAAGGTTACCAAGAAGTTCTTGTTATTATTGGAATTATTGTTTGGACAGTTGTTGTTGGTTACTTTATTAGTGGTTTAGATATCGCAACTGATTTTTATCATAATAAAACATTAGAAACATTTATTGTTTATATTGATGCTTGTGCTTCAGCAGTAGGTATTGCTAATGGATTATTTATTTTCTTTAGATTAAGAGAACAATGGATAGCATGGTATATTTGTGCTTTTCTTGAAGCGGTTATTAATGTTTTATCAGGACAATATGTTTTATTGATTTTAAAAATTGGTTACTTTACGAATACTACATATGGCTATATTAAATGGAGTAAATATATTAAAGAACATCAACAAAAAGAAAAAGTATCTTTATTTTAATTTGCAGTGACTTGAGAATAATGATATAAACTGTTACAATATAGCGTGTAAATTATTAAATAAAAAATAGGAGAGAGAATTATGGCAATTAGTGCAGGAGATTTTAGAACAGGATTAACTTTAATCGTTGATGGTGATCCTTGCCAAGTATTAGATTTTCAACATGTAAAACCTGGTAAAGGTGCAGCTATCTTAAAAACAAAAATGAGAAACTTAAAAACTGGAGCTATTCAAGAAAGAAACTTCAATGCTTCAACTAAATTTGATCAAGCTAATATTTCTAAAAAAGCAGCTCAATTTTCTTATGAAGCTGATTCAACATATTATTTTATGGATATGGAAACATATGATACATATGAATTAACTGAAGAACAAGTAGGATTTAATAAATATTTCATCGTTGAGGGTTCAGAAGTTTACTTAATGTTCTTTGAAGGATTATTATTATCAGTATCCGTTTCAGAAAAAGTTGAATTAACTGTAGTAGAAACTGATCCAGCTATCAAAGGAGCACCATCTAACCAAACTAAAGATGCTGTTACAGATACAGGTTTAACACTTAGAGTTCCTCAATTTATTGAACAAGGTGAAAAAATTGTAGTCTTTTCAGCTGATGGAAAATATGCAGGAAGAGCTTAATCAAGCTCTTTTTTATCATGAAAAATAAAGTTGTTTTGATTACTGGTGGTGCTCAGGGAATTGGAAAAGCCATTGCTTTAGAACTAGCTAAAAATCATTATGATATCGTTATTAATTATCTTACTTCAAAAAATGGAGCTTTAGCTTTAAAAGAACAGATTATCAAGGACTATGGTGTCAAATGTCTTATATTACAATGTGATGTTTCTAAAGAAAAAGATGTTGATCAAATGGTATCAATGATTGAAGAAAAATTAGATGGCGTTGATATTTTGATTAATAATGCAGCTATTGATTTATCAAATTTGTTTCATTTAAAAAATGCTGATGAATTTAGAAAAACATTAGATGTCAATGTAATAGGTGCTTATAATTGTGCCAAACGTGTTTATCGAAAGATGTTAGAAAAAGAATATGGTAGAATTATTAATATTTCTTCTACAAATGGTATTAATACTTATTATCCAATGTGTATTGATTACGATGCTTCTAAAGCAGCTTTAATTTCATTGACTCATAATTTGGCTTTTGAATTTGCCCCATATATTCATGTTAATTGTATTGCTCCTGGGTTTATAGGTACAGAAAATGAACTAGCGGGATATGATGAAGAGTTCTTGAAAGAAGAACAAGAAAAAATCATGGTTGAAAGATATGGAAAACCAGAAGAAGTAGCTTATCTTGTTAAATTCTTAATAAGCGATGAAGCAAATTATATTAATAATACAGTTATAAGAATTGATGGTGGACAAAAGGGAAGTGTATAAAAAAGAGATTTCAAAATGAAATCTCTTTATTTATTTTCTTTTTTCATATTAGTGAGTGCAAGTAAAATTGAAAGTTTACCATATTCAAGTGAAAGACCACCTTGCATATATAATGTATAAGGTTCAATTACCGGAGCATCAGCACTTAATTCAATGGTACTACCTTGAGTAAAACTACCACTTGCCATGACTTCATCAAAAGGATATCCAGGCATAGGAGCTGGTAAAACATGGACAAAAGAATCAATAGGACTTGATGATTGAATACCTTGAGTAAAATCAACAAGTTTTTCTTTTGTTCCTAATTCTAAAGTTTGAATGATATCTGTTCGTTGTTCGTTATAACGAGGTGATACATTTTTATAGCCCAATTTTTCTAGCATATAAGATGTAAAAATAGCAGTTTTTAATGCGTTTTTAACAGCATTAGGTGCCATAAAGATGCCTTTAAAGAAAGCATTGTTTAAATTAAAGTTTGCACCTAAATCTTTAGCAATACCTGGGGCTGTTAATCTTTCAGCAACGGCATAAATAAGATCTTCATTACCGGCTACATATCCACCAGTAGGAGCAATACCACCACCTAAGTTTTTCATTAATGAGCCAACAACAATATCAGCGCCTATGTCACCAGGTTCTCTTTTTTCGACTAACTCACCATAACAATTATCTACCATGATAATAACATCTTGGTTTACTTTTCTAATTTTAGTAATAACATGTTCAATTTTATCAAGTGTTAATGATAAACGATGAGAATAACCTCGCGATCTTTGAATCTCTACTAATTTAACATTATTTTCTTTTAATCGTTCAACGATTTTATCTTCATCAAATTCATTATTAATTAAATCTATTTGTTCGTAGTGTACACCGTGAGCTTTTAATGACTGACTAGAATTACCACTTAAACCTATCATTTCTTGTAAAGAATCATATGGTTCACCAGTAATTGAAATCATGGTATCACCATGTTTTAATAATGCTGATAATGTAAGAAATAAAGCATTTGTTCCAGACATAATTTGAGGTCTAACTAAAGCGTCTTGACATCCTAGAATAGAAGCAAATATCTTTTCTAGTTTATTTCTTCCTTCATCATAGTTACCATAACCATTTATATCAGTAAAATCAGAGTAAGATACTTGATTTTCAATAAATGCTGATAAGATTTTATTTGAATTATGTAAACAGATTTCATCTACTTCTTTATAAATATCTTTTAATTGTTCATCTGATTGATGAGCTAATGTTAATAAATCTTTATCTATTTGTTCTAATATCATAAAACGAATTCACTCCTTTAAATATTCCATACATTATTATACATGAAAAACTGTTAAAAGTTTAATGTTTATTTACTTTTAAACTGGTGAATATAAATATCGATGAAAACTATTGACATAAAGTTAACTTTAAGACTTAAGATGGTTCCAGATGAAAGGAGATTATATAAATGTATAATAAATATTTATTAGAAATAATGGTATTAAAGTACCACAATTAGGATTAGGTACTTGGTTTATTGATGATAATCAAGTTGCTACATCAATTAAAGCTGCAACACAACTAGGATATCGTCATTTTGATACAGCTCAAGCTTATGGCAATGAAAGAGGAATCGGAGAAGGAATCCGTACTTGTGGTGTTGCTAGAGAAGATTTGTTTGTTGTAAGTAAGGTAGCTGCTGAACATAAAACATATCAAGAAGCAAAAGATAGTATTGATCAAACATTAGAAACAATGGGACTTGATTATTTGGATATGATGATTACTCATAGCCCTCAACCTTGGGATAAAGTTAATCAAAGTGACGATCGTTATTTTGAGGGTAATCAAGAAGCGTTGAGAGCATTAGAAGATGCTTATAAAGAAGGTAAATAAAAAGCAATTGGGGTATCTAATTTTCAAAAAGAAGATATTGAAAATATTTTAAAAGCATGCAAGATTAAACCAATGGTCAATCAAATTTTACTTCACATTAGTAATACTCCATTAGATTTAGTAGACTATTGTAAAGAACAAGGTATTGTTGTAGAAGCGTATTCACCAATTGGTCATGGAGAAATTCTTAAAAAAAAAGAAATTCAAACAATGGCTGATAAATATGGTGTTTCAGTAGCTCAATTATGTATTCGTTATACCCTACAGTTAGGTACTATTTCTTTACCTAAAACAGCTAATCCTCAACATATGAAATCAAATAGTGATGTTGATTTTATGATTAGTGATGAAGATATGGAAACATTGAAACATTTTAAACATATAGAAAACTATGGCGAAAGCAGTTCTTTTCCTGTCTATGGAGGAAAACTATAGGATGAGTAAACCTTATATTATTTGCCATATGATGATGTCAGTTGATGGGCGTGTTGATTGTGCTATGACATCAAAATTACCTGGAGTAGAAGATTATTATCAAACTTTAGATGAACTTAATTTACCTACTACTGTTAGTGGAAGGGTAACAGCTGAATTAGAAATGGCTAATCCTGGATTCTTTAAACCAAAAAATCAAGAAATATTTGGTAAAAGCGGCTTTTCAAAGAAAGTTGATGCTCAAGGATATGAAGTTATTTTAGATACAAAAGGAAAACTTTTGTGGCCAAATGCATCTTCAATGAAAAAGCCATATCTTATTATTACAAGTGAAAGAGTATCAAAAGAATATTTAGATTATCTTGATCAACAAAATATTTCATGGATCGTATGTGGTCATGAACATATTGATTTAAAACAAGCTTGTGATATTTTATCTCGTGAGTTTCATGTAGAAAGAATGGGAATTGTAGGTGATCCTGCTATTAATACTTCATTTTTAGACCAAGGTTTATTAGATGAAATTAGTTTATTAATTGGTTCAGGAATTGATGGTAGAAAAGAAATGCCTTCCGTATTTGATGGATTAAAGATAGATCATGATTTAATTCATTTAAAATTATTAGATGTTAATCAATTTGATAGCGACGCCATCTGGCTTCGTTTTCAAGTATAGGAGATATATTTATATCTTCTTTTTTTTATTGAGATGAACCTTGACATTATCCTTTATTATCATATAATTACCTATGGTAATTAACATGGGTAACTATATAGGAGGATACAATGAACAGCGAGAAAGTTAAACAAATGTTAGATTCATTTTATATGGCAAAACGAATATTAGATTTATTGCCTCAACTACCACAAGGTGTTTTACCATCTTACATTCGATATTTAGAAGCAATCATTGAATTAGAACAACAAAATAAAAAAGTAAAAATTTCAGATGTAAGTGATTATTTAAATTTACCTCGTCCGGGTGTGACAAGAACAATTCATACAATGGAAGAAAAAGGTTTTTTAAAGAAAATAGCCGCCAAACATGATGGTCGTATTACATACATTACAGTTACATCCAAAGGGCAATACATCTTTGAAAAATTTAATCAAGAATATTTTAGTGATTTAGCAAAAAGTTTAGATTTTTTAAATGAAAAGGATATTGATTGTACAATAAAAACAATCAATGAATTTTATAAAGTTATGAAAGAAAGGGGGAGAAAATAATGAATCAACAATCAGATTTTACACAAGGGAGTATTTTAAAAAAATTGGTTTCATTTATGATGCCTATTTTAGGAGCATTGATATTACAGGCTGCTTATGGTGCAGTTGATTTATTAGTTGTTGGTCACTTTGGGACAACTGCTGGTCTTTCTGCAGTATCAACAGGAAGTCAGGTTTTAAATTTAGTTACTTTTGTGATTACCCAATTTGCGATGGGTTTAACAGTTTTAATTGCAAGATATATAGGTGAAAAGAAACATGGTGCTATTGGATCTTTAATTGGTGGATCAACTCTTGTTTTCATTGCTGTTTCATTTATTTTGTTCGTTGTTATGATTGTTTTTGCTCGACCTATCTCTACACTCATGCAAGCACCACACGAAGCAATTACACTTACATCTCATTACGTTCGTATATGTGGAGCAGGGATTTTCTTTATTGTTGCATATAATCTTTTATCTGCTATTTTTAGAGGATTAGGAGATAGTAAATCTCCTTTACTATTTGTTATGGTAGCCTGTCTTGTTAATGTGGTGGGTGACTTGTTTTTGGTTGCAGTTTTAAAATTAGATGCATCGGGAGCAGCCATGGCTACTGTGTTTGCCCAAGCAGTCAGTGTTGTTTTTGCATTGTTATTGTTATTTAAAAGAGACTTACCTTTTACAATTACGAAACATGATTTTAAAATGAATTCTCATTGTATAAGAGCGTTAAAAATAGGATTACCTTTAGCTTTACAAGAATGTTTAACTCAAATTTCATTTTTAGCATTATGCGCTTTTGTTAATAGACTTGGATTAGAAGCTTCATCAGGTTATGGTGTGGCTTGTAAAGTGGTTAATTTTGCAATGTTAGTACCTAGTTCACTTATGCAGTCAATGGCTTCTTTTGTTGGTCAAAACGTTGGCGCTGGAGATGAAAAAAGAGCAAAACAAGCGATGTTTACCGGTATAAAAATAGGTTTAGTTATTGGTTTTGTCGTTTTTATATTTGTTTTCTTTAAAGGAAATCTATTAACTGGAATCTTTACTAATGAACAGGTTGTTATTAATAAAGGATATGACTATCTAAAAGGATTTGCTTTAGAAACTATTGTTACAGCGATTTTATTTAGTATGGTCGGATATTTCAATGGTCATGATCAAACATTATGGGTGATGGTTCAAGGTTTAGTACAAACCTTATTAGTGCGTTTACCATTAGCTTATTATATGTCTATTCAACCACATGCAAGTCTTACTTATATTGGTTTAGCTGCTCCAATTGCAACAATAGCGGGTATTGTTTTAAATGTTATCTTTTATATTTATCTAAATAAAAAACTAAATTTACAAAATTCATAACTTTACAATACATGATAAAAAGTATAAAATGAATTTACCTATAGAGAGTGTGTAAGAGACAAGCTCAATGATCACACAGCAACCTGCAATATGTAAGGTGCTAAAGCTTGAATGATGGGAAATGAATATATGAATTTCAATCTCATCATAACGATGGGATTGTTTTTTTATCCTCTTTATAGATTTAAGGAGGAAAGAAAGATGAATAATATAGAAAAAGTATTAAAAGAATTTGAAGGGAAAAGAGTTTGGTTTTATCTTAAAGATGATGTTCAAGCAAGATTTAAAGATGAACTTTTAAAATTACATGGACGATGGTTAGATGGCTCATTGTTAACTAAGCAACATCATTTATCTCATTTTATAGCTGTTCATGAAGACTATTGTATTGCTTTTATATCAGCCTATATCTGGGCGCATCCTTTATCTAAACAAGACAATAAGATCATTAAAATAGATTATCAAAAATTAATGAATCATCAAAATGATTATCAAATTATTAATGATCAATCAAAATATATTATTCTAAATGAATAAAACTAACAGACAATATGTAAAAAACAAACGAAATCATTGAATCCCTTATGACTTTTAAATATGATTATAGTTTAATCAAAATAATTCTTGGTGATAGTCAATCTCGTATCTTATTTATTATTAAATGACTAGAAATGTAAATATATACTTATTCTTGCTAGTTATACAAATTTTTTATTGTATATAAAAATACTAATGATTTAGATCTTATGATTAAATACGGTTCTCGAGAAACGCAATCAAGGGGATAATCGCAGATTTTTAATCTATCATGTTGAATTATTAAAAAAGCATTATAGTAAACAATTGTATCAAGACTTTTATCAATGCTTCTATACGATTTTAAAACAAGGTAAAAAGAGAGAAATATATCGCGATGCGTGTGTTTATGTAAAAGGCATTGCTCAACTTAACTAAGGAAAAGAATTAGTTGAAAAACTGGTAACAGAATTACAAGATTCATCCTATGCTAAATGTTCTGCATTATTTGATGAGATAAATAAAACAATAAAATACCGTCTTAAATAAGACGGTATTTTATTATCTGCCCAACTATAATACAAGTAATCAATGATAGGAGGGCTTACGATGAAGACGATATATTTTACTTTAACTGGTACAGGATATTATTTTGGACATCAATTTTTAGAAAAAGGAATGAAAGTGATACTAGTTAAAGAACCGGATAATGACTATGATAAAGAAGCCATTCAAGTAAAAATTGAAGGACTAGGGAAAATTGGTTATGTTGCAAATAGTCCAAGTACTGTTTTAGGGGAAACAATGTCAGCAGGGCGTATCTATGATAAAATAAGTGATCACGTTGAAGCTAAAGTATTGATTGTGACTGATAGAGGCATTATTTGTGAATTAAATTGTGAATAAGTGAATAATAAGTGAACAATGTGAATAACCGTCTGTATTAATAATATGGACGGTTATTCATTTAAAAAATGATTTTGTAAGAATTCTTTAAAACGATTTATTTGTTGTTGATTACCAGATATTTGAATTTGTCCACCAAAACCAATAATCCATGAATAAAAAGTGCTATTGATAATATGATTAACTTGCACACGATATAATTGATTGTTGATTTGAGTAGGGTGAATGTTTTTACCAAATTTATCAATCATATTTGAATAAACAGCAGGAGTAAAATCTAATTCTATCGGTTCTAAATGTCCTTCTCCATACATATAAGACATATGATTTATTTTTTCTTGGAAAGATTGTAGTTGAAAAGCATTGAATGAAACTGTGCTGTCTTTGACTATTTCTACATTTTTAACATAATCTAATCGATATTGAATGCAGTCATTGGGATTTTTAGCGCCTTGACAAAGTAAATAATATTCATTATTAGAGAAAATAGTATCAATTGGAGCGAGTTCGGTTTCTTTAAAAGGTTGTGCTGTATTTAAAGAAGGTTTGCAATATTGAAAACGTATCTTCTTTTTTTCGTGTATTGCTTTAACTATCATTTCTAATTCATTGTAGAAAACACTAGCATCTTCGTTTTTAACGACGTGTAAATTTAAGTTTTTACGAAAATAGGCTTGATAGTGAATACTGAACATATCTTGTATTCTTTTTTGATAATTTTCTTTAGTTTGTAAAGTGAAAAAATGAGAACTGTATACTAAATCTAAGATGGCCTTTGCTTCCATGATATCTAAACTTGTATTAACATAGTAAAAGTAAATATTTCTTCCTTCTTTATAAGAGACAATCACATCATCATGATAATATTGGTTATAGTTTTCTACAAATTTTTTGATGATCCGATAATCAATTTGAAAATCTTGGTCTAACTCATATATCTTTTCTTGAATATCTTTGACAGTTAAGGGGTGTTTTTCATCACTATATTTAATAATAATGTCAATAACTGCAATAAATTTAATATAAGAATCACTATTTTTATTTCTTTGCATTGCTTGTCCTCCTTTTTCTTTATACTACAATACTAAGAAATAAAAAACAATAATACCACCTTATATAAGATGGTATTGAAATGAGGGGATGAATATAATGATGTTGAAACAAAGGAGGAATAACAATGATATTTAAACGATTGATTAAACGATTTCAACATCGTCATATAAAAGAAATTATTTTAGTAGATAGTGAAAATGTGGGATATGAAATAGCAAAAAACATTCCTAAAACAACTTTAGTTTATATGTTTGTAAGTGATATTTATGTAAAAGATAAACTTATTGAATATACTCAATACAAAAATATAAAAATCATTGATATTTCTTCTATTAGAAGTCGTTTTTATACGAAGAATGCTATGGATTTTTGTTTAATGGCTAAATTGACAGAAACTGTTACTTGCTTTTCTAACAAAGTAAAAATTGTTGTATGTTCAAAAGATAAGGGCTATGATCCAGGTATCTATTTTTTAAAAGAACGTTATCAAGATATGGCTATTTTAAGATATCCAGGTTCGCTTTATTTTTATTATTGTGATTTAAACGCTGATTTAGTAAAAATATTACAAAATACAACACATGAAGTGAGGGAACTTGTTTCTAGAAACAGTAATATGGAAACCCTCAAGATGCTTTTGCCTAAATCGCAAAGAAAAATATTTATTATAGAAGAATATACGAATCTTGTTGGTATGGTTAAAACCTATGTTGAATTAGATGTTTATACAATGCAATATGAAGTGCATTATTCAGGTAATCTTGTTTTGTCGACGAAGAGTAGGGACGAAGCATTTGAAGGTTTTTATCATTATCAAGAAAAATTACACCATATCTATGATAAATATCAAACGCATGAAAAATTTAAAAAATCTAATGAATTACAAATAAGACAATATATTGAAGAAGCTGATTTAAAGAAGTTACCGTTAGAACAATGTTTAATTAAACAATTAGGTGCAACTATAGGTCACCAAAAGTATGTGCAGTATAATCAAATAAGATGTTAAAAAAGCAGGAATTAACCTGCTTTGTCTTTCTTTTCTTTTGGTAATATCCAACTTAATACCAATGATACAACAAAGACCCCAGCAACAGCATTACCATTAAAGATATCACCGATTTCATGAGGAAATGCTGAAAAGAAGTTACCAGATGTTTGTGTTAATCCAACACCAATACAAAAGGCAAGAGAAATAATAATCATAGTGCGATCATCAAATTCAAGTGCTTTTAACATTTTAATTCCTTCAAACATAATTGATCCAAACATCATTACAGTACAACCACCCAATACTGCTTGTGGTAGCGAATTAAAGAAGGCACCTAATGGTGGGAAAAGAGATGCTAAAATTAAAATAAGCGCACCCATTAAAATTGTAAAACGATTGATAACACCGGTCATTGTTACTAAACCTACATTTTGACTGAATGATGTTAAGGGAATACAGCCAAAACATCCAGAAATCGTGCTTGAAAAACCATCAACAGCTAAAGAACCTTGTAGTTCTTCCGTTTTAATATCACGATTTAAGGCACCCGTACAAACGGCAGTTGTTGCACCCGTTGTTTCGGCTGCTGAAACTAAAAAAACAATGGCAATAGTTAAAAAGGCACCTAAATTAAATACTGGTGGGTGTTTTGTAAAGAAAGCCAGCTTAGGAATACTAAAATAACCAACTTGAGATATTGTTTTATTGATATTACTAAAATTAATAAGTGGAGCAATATTCATAACTGTAAAAATAATTGATAAAATATAACCACTTACTAAACCAACTAAGATGTTTAAATTTTTATATACACCTTTTAATTTATATCTTGAAATAAGACATACAATCATTGTAAAAAAACCAATGACAATATGATACCAAGCCCCAAAATCTTTAGCACCATTACCACCACCCCAGGAATTCATACCAACAGATAGTAATGATAAACCGATTGCTACAACAACACATCCTGAAACAACTGGAGTTAAAAATCTTTTCCAGTATTTGGCGCTAAGACCTACGAAGCCTTCAAAGATACCACCTAAGATAACGGCACCAATCATTCCTTCATAACCTAATTTAGAGTTTGTGCAAATAACAAGCAGACTACCTAAAAAAGTAAAACTTACTCCCATAACAATAGGAAGTTTAGATCCAATTTTCCAAACTGGATAAAGTTGCATAATTGTACCAATTCCAGCGACAAACATGGCGCATTGTAAAATTTGGGTGATTTCTGCACCTGTTAAATGTTGTCCGGTATTTCTTGTGATGGCTGCGCCACAAACAATTAATACAGGAGCTAAGTTTGAAACAAACATGGCTAAAACATGTTGTAACCCAAAAGGAATAGCTTTGCTTAAAGGAACTTTACCATTTAGCTTATAAATATTTTCTACGTGAGTAGAAGTAATCATTGTTTCTTTATTTTCCATATTCTCTCCTTATCGATAGGATTATAGCATACTTTTATTTTATAAATAAAGAAGATTATTTCGTCATTTGATATGATAGTCTAAGCCATCAAAACTTAAAATGGAAAAGTGTAGATAATAATGGATATAAATGATTTTCTTCTTTTTGTTTTTTAAAGTTAACTGATATTGATTAGTATCAATAATTTTATATGATTCTATTTTACCTAATAATTTTTCAACGATTTTAAGGTAGTCCTGTAAATTATCTTGTTTAGCTAATAGATAATCTACTTTGTTATCGAATATATAATGAAAATAGGGTGTTTTCTTTTGATAAATAAAGTAATCCGAGGTATCAATAAGGTCATAATCTTTATTTTTCAATACAATACAATTTACGTAGGACTTTGTAAAATATAGATAATTTGTTTGTTTAAATTGTATATAGAAAAAACCAGAAAGAATAATAGATATAATAAGACTTGAACAAAGAATTCGAGTATAGTGTTTTTTTACAAAAGGGAAAAGATAACTTAGGATAATAACAAAATAAAAGATGAAGACATTAAAATTGAAGATTGTTAGATAATGCCTTTTGTAAAAGGCGTAAATAAAAAAAGGCAAATAAACAATAAGAATAATATTGCCGTATTTATCATGAAGATAACAATATAAATCATCAAAAATGCTTCTTCTAAAAACCCATCTTCTTCTATATCTGTCTTTCATAAAAACACCCTCCTTAATCAAATTTTATAATGATTATAAAGAGGGTGTCAATGTCATGAGTTATAGTATATCAATGTAATCGCCAGCTAAAGCTTTGTTGATACTGCGTACGGCACAAAATTTACCACACATACTGCATGTATCACTGTGGTCTTCTTCTGGTAAACGACTATCTCGAATTGCTTTAGCGGTTTGTGGATCCAAAGCGCAGGCAAACTGTGCATTCCAGTCTAATTTTTGACGAGCAGTTGCCATTTTATCATCTTGATCTCTGGCTCCAGGAATCCCTTTAGCAATATCAGCTGCATGTGCTGCAATTTTTGAAGCAATGATTCCTTGTTTTGTGTCTTCAAGATTTGGCAAGGCTAGATGTTCGGCAGGAGTGACATAACATAAAAAGGCTGCACCACTCATTGCTGCTACTGCACCACCAATGGCTGCTGTAATATGATCATAGCCAGGAGCAATATCAGTAACAAGTGGTCCTAAAACATAGAAAGGTGCTCCCATACAAATGGTTTGTTGAATTTTCATGTTTGCAGCAATTTGATCTAATGGCATATGTCCTGGACCTTCAACCATGACTTGTACGTTATGATCCCAAGCTCTTTTTGTTAGTTCTCCTAAACGAACAAGTTCTTCTATTTGACATACATCACTGGCATCAGCTAAGCAACCTGGACGGCAAGCATCGCCCAAAGATATTGTAACATCATATTCTTCACAAATATCAAGAATTTCATCATAGTATTCATAAAAAGGATTCTCATTTCCTGTCATTGACATCCAAGCAAAAACAAGACTGCCTCCACGAGAAACAATATTCATTTTTCTTTTATGCTTTTTAATTTGTTCGATTGTTTTTTTAGTAATTCCACAATGAACAGTAACAAAGTCTACGCCATCTTGAGCATGCAAACGAATAACATCAATGAAATCTTTTGCTGTTAAAGTAGCTAAATCTCTTTGATAATGAATAACGCTATCATAAACTGGAACAGTACCAATCATAGCTGGGCATTCATTAACTAGTTTTTGTCTGAATGGTTGTGTATTTCCATGACTTGATAAATCCATGATGGCTTCTGCTCCCATATTAACGGCACTCATTACTTTTTCCATTTCAAGATCATAATCTTTACAATCTTTTGATATTCCTAAGTTAACATTAATTTTAGTTTTTAACATACTACCAATCCCTTCTGGATTAAGGCAATGATGCTTTTTATTGGCTGGAATGGCAATTTTTCCTTCAGAGACAAGTTGCATAATTTGTTCAACAGGTCTTTTTTCTTTTTTTGCGACAGCTTCTATTTCTGGAGTGATTATTCCTTTTCTCGCAGCATCCATTTGGGTTGTATATTTTTCCATTTTATCCTCCTTCTTCATGTAAACAAAAAGCAAGGCTACCAAAAGATAACCTTGCAAAACATTTTTGTTTGATCCCTCCGTTGGCATTATCCAAATCAGGTTATGGGTCGAAGTGAGATTACACTTCCTCTCAGCTAACATCTCGTTGGCTCCCCCTTGATATTTACATGTTTTCTATATTTTATCATGTGTTCTTTGGTTAATCAATTTATTATCGATGATATTATTTTTTTGTTATGGAAATACCTATTATTAACAAAAAGAAACGGTTTACATTTTAGCTTTTTAAAGATAAAATTATAATGGTGATGTGGAATGGAATTTGAAGAATTGTTTACGAAATTAAAGATGGATCCTAAACACTTAATTGAGACATTAGTGTGTGCAAAAGATCAAAGCGTTATTCTTTTTAAGAATACAAAAAGTGAAATTATTTATGTTAATGAACAGTTTTATAAAAAACACCCTCAATTTACTGATTGTCGAGATGATGTTATTGGAAAAACTGATTTTGATTTATTTCCTGGATCGGATCATGCAAAACAAGCATATGAAGACGAACAAAAAGTCATGCAAACAGGAAAGTCAATTAATTTAATTGAGACTGAGGGTAAAGATAGTCAAGGTAGAACAATGATTGCTCATACTAGAAAATATCCTTTAAAGGACGCTAATGGAAAAGTGGTAGGGGTTTTTGTTATTACCGAAGATATGACAAGTGATGTTGCTACTCTTAGAGAAAATCAGGAAAAAGCAAAGATTTTAACACAACTTAATATTGAGTTATCTCAAGAAAATGCAACGGACACTTTAAGTAAATTATATAATCGTCGTTTTATTCATGCTGAACTTGATCGTTTACAAGATGAATATGTCTCAAAAGGAACGCCATATTCTCTTATTTTAATGGATTTAGATCATTTTAAAAGTATTAATGATACATATGGACATAGTATAGGTGATGAAGTCATCCGCTATATAGGAAGTGTTTTAAATAATATTAAAAGACAGCGTTATCCTTCAATGGAAGGATGTCGTTATGGTGGTGATGAATTTTTAGTTATTCTACCTGCTTATGAAAAAGCAGGGGCTGTATCTATTGCTAAAGATATAAAAGAAGCGTTCGATAATTCGAAATTACATGTTGGAAAATTAAATCAAAAAATATCTGTTAGTATGGGTGTAGCGGGAATTAAAGATGATGAAACGATAGAAGTGGTATTGAATCGTTGTGATCAGCGCTTATATCACGCTAAAAACTCAGGAAGAAACCAAATAGGAGTATAAAAATGAATTATTTAGTCTTAGATGTTGGGGGTAGTTCAATCAAATATGCCCTGATAGATGAAAAATTGAATATTAAAAATAAAAACAGTGTGCCTACACCAATGGATACACTTGATCATTTTATTGAAACAATTGGTCAAATATATGACCAATACAAAGATCAAATAAAAGGAATGGCGTTAAGTATGCCTGGTGTTATTGATCCTCAAAGAGGTTATCAATATACAGGGGGTTCTTTACGATATATTGATAAATTAGAGACAGTTAAAGTTTTACAAAAAAGATGTCCTATTCAAATAACAATTGGAAATGATGCAAAATGTGCTGCTAATGCAGAAATTGGTTATGGTAATTTGCAAGATATTCAAGATGGTGCAGTTGTTATTTTAGGTACAGGAATAGGTGGTTGTTTAATTAAAGATCATCAAGTTCATACTGGACGCCATTTTAGTGCAGGAGAGTTTTCGTTTATCAAGACGAATGCAACTGATCCTTTAACATGGAATTGGGCTTGGTCTACACGTAATGGCATTCAAGGACTGTTAGAAAGAGTACAGGAGAGTTTACATACTGATGAACATTTAACAGGTATTGAAATTTTTGAAAAAGCAAACCAAGGCGATGAAAAGGTCATTGCTGGTATTGATGCTTTTGCAAAAGAAGTAGCTACACAAATTTATAATGTGCATATTATTTTCGATTGTGAGAAAGTAGCGATTGGTGGCGGAATTAGTGCACAACCATTACTCATTGATTTGATTCAAAAAAATTTAAATAATATTTTTGACCATTTAGGATTTGATATTGCGCGTCCTGAAATTGTTCCATGTCATTTTAGAAATGATGCTAATTTAATAGGTGCTTTATATCAACATCTACAAACATTTAAATAAATGACTCTGTGAGTCATTTTTCTTTATAATATTTTTTAATTGGTTTTAAATAATGAATGAAAGGGAAAGAGTAACCATGATATGTCAAGCAACGATGGATGATTTAGATGAGATTTATCATCTTATCTGTTTATTAGAAAATAAAAAAATGAATAAAGAACATTTTAAAAAATGTTATCAAGAAGGACTGGAAAATAGTGATGTACTCTTCTTGGTTGAAAAAAATGAAAAAATAGAAGGATTTATAAGTTTTTATATTCATCATTATCTCCATCATCATCATGATACTGGAGAAATTGTTGAACTAGTTGTTTTACCTGATCAAAGGAATAAAAAAATAGGACATCATTTAATTGAAGCCATTATTCAATATGCAAAAAGTAGAAATCTTGAACAAATTGATTTATCAACTTCAACATATCGTCATGATGCACATCGTTTTTATGAGAACCATCATTTTGAAAAATCACATTATAACTATACATTAGATATTAAATAGATGTATTTTGTTACAGCGAAAGTAACAAAATTTTACAATGACCTGTGATATAGTATTTTTAATTTATAAAGATGGACATAGATTATATATGGAGTGATTGAAATTGAACTTTAATAAAAGAAAATGTAACTTGATAAAATTTGTTGTCTTTTTTTCTTTGATTGCTGTAATAACACTTAATACTACATTTGCTAGTGAAAGTGATAAAATGACGCAAGCTGAAAGAGAATTGTCGTCATTGACTCAAATTACCGAAGATGACATTAATCAAAAAATGTCACAATTTTCAAAATACTACATAGAAAATGAAAAGAAAACCGCAGCTGTTATGAATGAAATCAACGATGATTTTATCAATGAACATTCTTATTATCAATATCAGCTTTCTAATAAAAGTTATGAACAAATAAAAAAAGAATGTAGAGTGATACCAGATCCAACAATGAATACTATTTATGCAAAAGATTATTCATTACCTACTTATAGTTATCATCATGAAAAAATTTCAAAAAAACAACTTACTAAAAAAATAATTTATGATACACCAATATATAATACACAGCTTACTCATAACTATTGGAAAGAAGCTTATAGTGCTTATAAAACTTATAGTCAATATGATGAAAAGTCAGGACTTAATGATAATGAAATATTTAAAAATTACTTTTCTCAATTTTTAAATTCATTAAAAAATAAAGATGAGTTTTTTGAAACTTCTATAAAATCACATGTCGATAATATCTATTATCGAGTGAATGGACAAACAAAAGAAGAAACAACTCAAGAAGCATTTGAAAATTATAAAAATGACTTATTAACACAAAGCAAAGCACAAGCGTTGTTGGATGAATACAATGAAAAATGTAAGGTATATAAACACAATTATTTATCACAAGTAGGTTATGAAAAGTATTTAAGATCAATTAATAATACAAAAGATACTTGGAAATTTAGTGAATATTGTCGTCTTGCTAGAAAAGGACTACTAGCAGGTATTCCAGAATATCCTACAAAACCTCATCATTATACTCAGTTGAAAACACAGGCAAACAAGATATTAGATGAACAAGATATTAGATGAAGTAGAATGGCACCAACAAATAACGTATACTTTATGTCAAAGTGAAACACCACAAATGATAACTTCATTAAATGCGTTTAAAACGCCCAAAGATAAAATATTATCTTGGACATATACAACATTAGATTCATTATATAAAAAAGATATCTCATTTAATGAGCCTGTTTTGACAACTGAAAATAAAAATACATATAATGATATTTTAGAAATTGATTATGATAGTCAATTTGTTGATCAAAGAAATACCATTATTAATTCATTGAAGAGTAAACTTGCTGAAAAATATAAATTAAAAGATTTTGGTGATAAGATTAGTGAAAATGCTCAATCTAAGTTAGGGTGTCGTTATTATTGGGGAGCGACAGGCGAAGATATGTTTGATTGCTCAGGTCTTGTTTATTGGGTTATGAATCATAGTGGTATTAAAATTGATCGTTTAACAGCAAATGGATATGCCTCTTTAGGTACAAAAATTAGAGATATTGATGATATGATTCCAGGTGATGTTATTGCTTTGGGTAATGAACAAAGTTATGGACATATTGGTATTTATATAGGAAATAGTAAAGTAGTAGAAGCAATGGGTGAAGGTGAAACTTGTAAAGGTAATCATCCTCAACACGTTGTCAAGATAACAGATTTAACTCATTTTATACATGAAGATAAAAAATATGAAATAAGAAGATTATTTTAAATAATCTTTTATAACAAAACGAAAATTCAACAAATTATTTTTGATTTGTTGAATTTTTTTTATTTATCGTTTAAATTATTAGGTGATGGTTATTCTTGAACGAGAATAACGGAAGGAGCACTATGAAGGATTCATTTCAAAGAGAAATAGATTATTTACGCATATCGATTACCGATCGTTGTTATTATCAATGTTCATACTGCAAAGTTGATTACCCATCTCATTTATCTCATCATGATATTTTAAGTTATGAAGATCTCATTAAGATTGTTAAGGCGGCTATTAAAGTTGGAATTACTAAATTTAAAATTACTGGTGGTGAACCGACACAAAGAAAAGGGTATCTTTATTTAATTTCCTCTTTGAAAAAAATAAAGGGTGTTCAATCAGTAACTTTAACTACAAATGGTTCTCTTTTTACTAAACAAGATTTAAATTATTTAAAAAACATAGATATTGATGCTATTAATTTTTCACTTGATACACTAGATGAAAATGAGTATTTTTTGCTAACAAAACAGGATTGTCTTCAAAAAGTCCTTGATAACATTCTTTATGCTTATCATATTCAAATACCTGTTAAAATTAATTGTGTTGTAGATGATACATTTCATCTTAAAAGATTACAATCGCTATTATCTTTTGTTAAAGATAAAGATATTTGTTTAAGATTTATTGAAATGATGCCGTTAAATCAAGAAAAGAGAACAAATCATTACCAACAAATAATAGATTATTGTCATCATTTTCAATACCATGTAGTGAACCAACAATTAGGTAATGGACCTGCTTATTACATTAAACTTCAAGGATATCTAGGTTACATTGGCTTTATTGATGCCCTCAACCATAAATTTTGTTTCAACTGTAATCGTATGCGACTTACAAGTACAGGTCAACTTAAGCCATGCTTATTTTATAACAACACTATCGATTTGAAAGGCTTTGTTGATAATGAAGAAGAATTAATTAGACAATTTAAAAAAGCAATTAATTTAAAGCCTAAAGAACATCATTTTGAAGAGGGTAAAAGTTTAACAAAAATGAATGAAATAGGAGGTTAATATGGAATTTAGTCATTTTGATAGTCAAGGAAATGCAGTCATGGTAGATGTTTCACCTAAACAAGTTACATCACGTCAAGCATTAGCTTGTGGACAAATTAGAGTTAATCAGGACATTATTGATAAAATTGAAAACAATTCAATGAGTAAAGGGGATGTTTTGTCAGTTGCTCGTATAGCAGGAATTATGGGCGTAAAAAAAACAAGTGACCTTATTCCTTTGTGTCATCCTTTAATGATTAATAAAGTATCAATAGATTTTCATATTTATCATCAAAGTCAGACTATTGAAGCAATGTGTTTAGTGGCATGTGAGGGTAAAACCGGTGTCGAAATGGAAGCTCTTCATGGTGTCAGTGTCGCTTTGCTTACTATTTATGATATGTGTAAAGCCGTAAGCAAAGATATGGAAATACAAGATATTCATCTTGTAAGCAAAAGTGGTGGAAAGAGTGGTGATTATCATTGGAAAAACAAGTAATGGCTTTATGTGTTTCTAAAAAGAAGGGAACTGCAAAAATACCCGTTGACCAAGTACGTTTTATTGAAAATTATGGTTTGGATGGTGATGCTCATGCAGGCAATTGGCATCGACAAGTTTCATTGTTGTCTTATCAAACCAGAGAAGAATTTAAGCAAGAGGGAGCATTGGTTGAAGATGGTGCCTTTGGTGAAAATATGTTAGTTTCTGGTATTGATTTTACAAAACTAACGGTGGGTACTCGAATTCAAATAGGAGAAGTTTTATTAGAATTGACTCAGATTGGAAAAAGTTGCCATCACCATTGTGCAATTTATCATCAAGTTGGCCATTGTATTATGCCAACTCATGGTGTTTTTGCTAGGGTATTGCTTGGAGGAATGGTTCATGTTCACGATAAAATAAAGGTTATTGAAAATCATGATGAACGATTTCGAGTGGCAGTTGTGACATTATCAGACAAAGCAAGTCAAGGGTTGAGAGAAGATTTAAGTGGTCCCTATATTCAAGATTATTTAACTAAGCATGGCTATTTGGTCACAAGTTTACAAGTTTTACCCGATGAACAAAAAATAATAGAAAAAGAACTTATTAATTTGAGTGATCGCTGTCAAAATGATTTAATTATCACTACTGGTGGTACAGGGTTAAGCGTGCGCGACGTTACTCCTGAAGCAACACGAGCTATCGCTACAAAAAATGTACCTGGAATCAGTGAAGCATTACGCTATGAATCAATGAAATATACACCACGAGCAATGTTATCTCGGGGGGTAAGTGTAATAAGGAATCAAACATTGATTGTTAATTTACCCGGAAGTTTAAAAGCTGTAAAAGAAAGTCTAGATATTATTGAATCATCTTTAAAACATGGATTAAATATTTTGAAAGATAGAGAGCATGAGTGTGGTCGACATGATTGATTTATCACCATTTTGGATTTCTTTAAAAACAGCAACTATAACGATTATTATTACATTTTTTTTAGGATTGTTTTTAGCAAGGTGGACATTAAATCGTAAATATGATTTAACTAAGATTATTTTGGATGGTTTATTTACATTGCCTTTAGTTTTACCACCAACAGTTATGGGGTTTTTCTTATTAATGATTTTTGGTGTTAATCAACCAGTAGGCAGATTTTTTATACAAGTTTTTCACTATAAAATTGTATTTAGTTTTTCAGCTACAGTCATTGCAGCTGTTGCTATTTCTTTTCCATTAATGTACCGTAGTGCTAAAGGTGCTATAGAACAGGTTGATCAGGATTTGATTGATGCTGGTAAAACATTAGGCATGTCACAAAGGAGAATTTTCTTTACAGTTATTCTTCCTGATGCTATGCCTGGCATCATTAGTGGAGGTGTTTTAGCTTTTGCTAGAGGACTAGGAGAATTTGGTGCGACTGCCATGCTTGCTGGAAATATTGTTGATAAAACAAGAACTTTACCTTTAGCTGTTTATAGTGAAGTGATGTCAGGAAACATGAATGAGGCAAGTATTTATGTGTTTATTATTGTTACGATTTGTTTATTAGCTGTAGTTCTTGTTAATATTTATCAGTATTATGTCAAGAAAAAAAGGAGTTATTAAATGAAACTAGAAGTAAAAATTTTTAAAAAACTTGCTGAATATGATTTAGATGTTAATTTCACTGCCTGTGAAAATTATTTAGGATTAACGGGACCTAGTGGAAGTGGTAAAAGTATGATTCTAAAGTGCATTGCAGGAATTATGAAACCTGATGCTGGAAGAATTGTTTTAGATGGTCAAGTTTTATTTGATAGTGAACTTAAAATTAATTTACCAGTTCAAAAAAGAAAAATTGGTTATATGTTTCAAAGTTATGCTTTATTCAATAATATGACGGTTTATCAAAATATAGCAGCTCCTTTAAAGGCTCATCATGAAAAAAAAGCAATCATTGATGAAAAAGTTAAACAAATAATGAAAGATTTTCACATTGAAGCACTTTCTTCGAGATATCCACGTCAATTAAGTGGAGGACAAAAACAAAGAGTTGCATTAGCTAGACTACTTGTATATGATACAAAACTTGTTTTATTAGACGAGCCTTTTAGTGCTTTGGATGCCGAACTAAAGGAAACACTACTAAATGAAACTAAATCCAAATTACAGGGATATCATAAACCATGTTTGTTTGTTTCACATAGTCCTCAAGAGATGGAATTCATGTGTAGCAATATATTAAAAATAAAAAAAGGGAGATTAGAGAAATGAAAAAAGTATTAAGTTTAATGTGTAGTTTATTATTGATTGTGACTTTATGTGGTTGTTCTACAAAATCACAGTCTAAGCAAAAAAAGGTAACTTTGACTTTAGCCGCAGCAGCAAGTCTAGAAAATATATTTGAAGATGAGCTTATTCCTCAATTTGAAAAGGAAAATCCTCAAATTAAAATTCAAGGTGTTTATGATAGCAGTGGAAAATTACAAATTCAGATTGAACAAGGATTAAAAGCAGATGTTTTCTTTTCTGCAGCAACAAAACAAATGAATGCTTTAGTTGATGAAAAATACATTGATTCTAAAGATGTTATTAATTTATTAGAAAATAAACTTGTTTTAATTACTGGAAAAAAAACTGAAACAAATGTAAAAGATTTTAATGATCTTACTAAAGCAAGTACCATAGCAATTGGAGATCCTGATGTAGTTCCTGCTGGTCAATATGCAAAAATGGCATTAACTCATTTAGGTGTCTATGATCAATTAGTTAGTCGTTATAGCTTAGGTGGAAATGTAACAGAAGTATTAAATTGGGTTGCTAACTCCTCAAGTGAAGTAGGTATTGTTTATTCAACTGATGCTAAAAGTACCAATGATGTTAAAGTTCTTGCTACATGCAGTAACGATTTATTAGATGAACCTGTCATTTATCCAGTTTCTCAATTATCTACAAGCAAACATTCAAAAGAAGCTAAAAAGTTTGTTAAATTTATTCAAGATAAGTCATCTTTAAAATTATTTGAGAAATATGGTTTTACTATCAATAAATAGAGGTTATGGATATGAAACAGATTAAAACTGTTGACGCAATTGGACATGTATTATGTCACGATATAACACAAATTGTTAAAGACCAAGTTAAGGGTCCACGTTTTAAAAAAGGACATATTATTAAAAAAGAAGATATTGAGGTTTTATTAAATTTAGGAAAAGAAAATCTTTATGTTTTTGAAAAAAATGAAAATATGATGCATGAAAATGATGCTGTTGAAGTGTTATGTAAGTTATGTTTTAATGATTATATGGACAAAAGTGACATCAGTGAAGGAAAAATAGAACTGACAAGTCAAATAGATGGTTTATTTAAAGTGAATCGTGAAGAATTGCTTAAAGTCAATCGATTTGGTGAAATGATGATTGCGACAAGAAGGGGTAATATGCCTGTTAAAAAGGGAGATAAACTTGCTGGAATGCGTATTATTCCTCTTGTTATCGAAAAAAATAAAATGGAAGAAGTCAGTTCCTTGATTAATCATCCTATTTTACAAATCAAACCCTATAAGTTTAAAACAGCGGCTATTATCACAACTGGTTCAGAAGTTTATAAAGGAAGAATAAAAGATACTTTTACACCTGTTATTATTGACAAATTAAAGGAATATGATGTTGAGGTGGTTTATCATAGTTTATCTTTAGATGATCATCAAATGACTACAAGTAAAATCAATGAAGCTTTAGCACAAGGAGTTGATATGGTTATTTGTACTGGTGGAATGTCAGTTGATCCAGATGATAAAACTCCTTTGGCTATCAAAAATAGCGGTGCCAAGATAGTAAGTTATGGCGCACCAGTTTTACCTGGAGCAATGTTTTTACTAAGTTATAAAAATAAAACACCTATTTTAGGATTGCCTGGTTGTGTTATGTATTCTAAAAGAACGATATTTGATATTGTTTTACCACGTATAGTAGCAGATGATCCCATTACGAGTGATGAACTAGCATCCCTTGGAGAAGGTGGGCTATGTTTAAATTGTCCTGTTTGTACATTCCCTCATTGTGGATTATCAAGGTAAAATATGTATAAAAATCCTAAACATTTTGATTTAAAAATAAGAATTTATAATGAGCATCCTGATTTTGGCAAAGGAGTTGTTCAATTAATGAACAAAACAAAAGAGTTTGGTTCATTATCTGGTGCTTATAAAGATATGAAAATGTCTAATTCTAAAGCGTGGAAAATATTAAATCGAGCAGAAAAAGATTTAGATATGGATTTGATATATCGTGTTACAGGTGGTAAAAATGGCGGGAGTAGTAGATTGAGTGATGAAGGAAAAGTGTTGTTAGATAAATATCAATTGTTTGTAAATGATGTTGAAGATTATGCAAAACAAAAGTTTAAGGAGATATTTGAAGATGAATAAACAAAAATATTTACTTATTACTTTTTATTCACTAGATCAAGCAATGGCTTTAGATGCCATTGTCAATCAAGATCAAGGTCGCCTTATACCTAAACCAAGTATTGTTGATGCAGGTTGTGGTATGTGTTTTTCATGTCACTATCATGACAAAATTGCATGGCAAAAATATTTAAAAGATCATCAGATAAAATATGAAAAAATAGTTGAGGTGATGTTTTGATGAAAGATAAATTGTATTGTAAAAGTGGCGGTTGCAGTGCTAAGTTAGGTGCTAAAAAATTAAGTCATATTTTAGAAAAAATAGATAAGTATCCTAGTGATCAATTATTAGTAGGATTTGATAGTCATGATGATGGTGCCGTTTATCAAATTAATGAACATCAGGCGATTGTTTCTACACTAGATTTTTTTCCGCCTATGGTAGAAGATCCTTATTTATTTGGACAAATTGCTGCTACAAATGCATTAAGTGATATTTATGCAATGGGTGGGACACCGCTGACAGCTTTAAATATTGTTTGTTTTAATGATCATGATGATCTCAATATTTTAGGTAAAATCATTGAGGGTGGTAATGACAAGTTAAAAGAGGCTCATGTTACCTTAGCAGGTGGTCACTCAATTCGTGATGAGTCAACAAAATATGGTTTAAGTGTAACGGGGATGGTTGATCCGCACCGTATTTTGTCTAATAAAGACGTCCAAGAAAATGATGTTTTAATACTAACAAAGAAATTAGGCGTAGGATTGACCCTCAATGCTGCAAGATTAAATGATGCCAGCAAAGACATGCTAGATGAAGTTTATCAAAGTATGACGCTTTTAAATAAATATGCCTATGATTTATTGAAAAAATATCGTATTCATGCTTTAACTGATGTTACCGGATTTGGTTTGTTAGTTCATCTAGATGAGATGCTCAATCATCAAAAAAGTGCTGTTATAGATAAAAATAAGATTCCTTATTTTAAAGATTGTCCGTATTATGTTAATGAATTCTATTTGACAGGTGCAGCCCAACAAAATCGGCATGCTGTTGAGGACAAAGTTTACTTTGATAAAGAGAATTTTATTTTGGAAGAAATTTTATACGATCCGCAAACGAGTGGGGGCTTGCTTGCTAGTGTACAAGAAGAAGATGTAGATATGATTATTGAAGACTTTAAAAAGAAAGGCTATCAGTGTTATATCATTGGAAAAGTAATTAAAAAAGATCAATTTGATATATATGTGAGGTAGAATAATGAAATTATTAGATGCAAGAGGACTAGAATGTCCTTTACCTGTTGTAAAAACAAAAGAATTATTAAAAGAAAATCAAGAAGTCAAAGTATTGGTTGATAATGAAATAGCAATAGAAAATTTAACTAAATTTGCTAGAGTTCGTCAATATCAAATACAAACTGGTAAACAAGAAAGTGATTATTTTGCAATCATTTCAACAGGAAAGATTGAAGGAGATATTATTGAAAATAAAGTAACTGGAAATATTATTGTCTTTTCAAGCCATGTTATGGGAAGCAACGCAGAATTAGGTGCTATTTTGATGAAATCTTTTATTTTTGCATTAACTAAACAAGATCAATTACCTAGTGAGATGATTTTCTATAATGAAGGAGTCAAGTTAACAACAACAAAAGGGGACATTTTAAATGATTTAAAATATTTAGAAAGTCAAGGTGTAGAAATTGTAAGTTGTGGAACATGTTTAGATTTTTTTAAGCGTAAAGAAATGTTAGCGGTAGGAAGTGTTACTAATATGTACGACATTGTTGAAAGGATGGAAAAGGCAAAAAAAATCATTAAGCCTTAATGAATATGAATAACTTGATTATTGTAAGAGGTGGTGGCGATATTGCTACAGGAACAATTTATAAGCTTTATCAATGTGGTTTTGATGTTTTAATATTGGAAGTTGCTAAACCAAGTGCAATTAGAAGAAATGTTGCTTTTTGTGAAGCTATTTATGATACAAAAAAAACAGTTGAAAATTTAACCTGCTATTTAGCGCATGATAGAGATGAAGTAAAGAGCCTATTATCAAGACATCAATTAACTTTGTTTATTGACCCTGAAGGAACAATTATTCAAGAACTCAAACCTTTGGCTGTTGTGGATGCTATTCTTGCCAAAAAGAACTTAGGAACTAAAAAAGATATGGCGCCAATTACCGTTGGTTTAGGACCAGGATTTGAAGCAGGCAAAGATGTAGATGCAGTGATCGAAACAATGCGAGGACACCAATTGGGTCGTATTATTTATCAAGGTACAGCGATAAATAATACCGGGGTACCAGGATTGATTCAAGGTTATGGAAAAGAGCGTGTCATTCATTCTCCATGTAGTGGTAAAGTAAAACATGTAAAAAAGATAACTGATATTGTAAAAAAAGGCGAGATCATTGCCTATGTTGACAAAACACCTATTTATGCAACTTTAGATGGTTTATTACGTGGTTTAATTAAAGAAAATTATGTGGTAACAAAAGGATTTAAAATGGCAGATATTGATCCAAGGGTTAACGAATATCAAAATTGTTTTACTATTTCTGATAAAGCAAGATGTATTGCAGGTGGTGTTGTAGAAGCTATTTTACATTTAAAGAGGGAAAAATATGATTTATCTTGATCATGCGGCAACCAGTTTTCCTAAAATAAATGAAGTTCAACAAGCTGTTCTTAATTGTATGAATACTTGTTCTAATGCCAACCGTTCTACTTTTCAATCATCTTTACAAGCAAGTCGTTTGCTTTATCAAACAAGACAACAAGTAAAAAAATTATTTCATGTTCCTTTACAGGGATTTGTTATTTTTAATAGTGGAAATACTGAAAGTTTGAATACTTGTATTAAAGGAATCTTAAAAAAGGGAGATCATGTTATTACAACTTATGCTGAACATAACAGTGTTTTAAGACCTTTATATCAATTACAATCTGATGGCTTAATTCAACTTTCAATCACAGAACCTAAAGTTGATAAAATCAAAAAAGAAATAAATGACACTACCAAACTTATTATTGTGACTCACAGTTCAAATGTAACAGGTGAGTTTTATCCAATAAAAGAAATTGGACAATTAGCTCATGAAAATCAAATTTTAATGATGTGTGATGTAGCGCAAAGTGCAGGGCATATTGATGTTGATATGGTTAATGAAAATATAGATATATTATGTTTTAGTGGACATAAGGGTTTATTAGGTAATGCTGGTATTGGGGGGATTTGTTTAAGTCATGCCATTGACATAGAGCCATTATTATCTGGTGGGTCAGGTATGAATTCATTTGATCATTTTCAAAGTCATTATTATCCAGAAAAACTAGAAGCAGGATCTTGTAATATTACAGGAATTGCTTCATTAAATGCAGGAATAAGTTATTTTTTAAAGCATAGAGAAATGATTTATGAAAGGGAAAATAAACTAATTAAATTATTAGAACAGGAATTAAAGAAAAATGACTCTGTCATTCTTTATAGTGATTTATATCATAATCATGCTCCTATTGTAGCTTTTAATATTAAAGGAATGGATAGCTTAAAAGTTGGTGATCTTTTGAGTGAAAAATACCAGATTGCTGTCCGTTGTGGAGCCCATTGTGCACCTTTGATGCATCAACGTTTAAACACGGTCAAAACGGGCATTATTCGCGTGTCGCCTGCATTTGTTAATACTGAAGAACAGATTAAGGTATTTATTCAAGCAATTAGAGAAATAAGTGAGGATTTAAAATGATTATTAGTGTGATTGGTTCTGGTGGAAAAACAACTAAAATTAAAGAATTAAAAGATCAATATATAAGTGAAAATAAAACGGTATTAATAACAACATCGACTCATATGAAGATTGAAGAAGATACTTTGGTTAATCCAACCTATCAACAAATCATGTCATGTATCAATGAAAAAGGATATTGCCATGCGGGACAATTATCAGAAAATAATAAAATTACCTCACTTGATCATAATTTGATTAATCAATTAAAAAATGAAATAGATATTATTTTAATAGAAGCAGATGGTTCTAAAGGATTACCAGCAAAGTATCCAAGAAATGATGAGCCAGTTATTCTACCAAATACAGATACAATTATTTTAATAACTTCTTTTTTTGCATTAGGTAAGCCAATTAAAGATGTTATTCACGGTTACGAACAGTTTTTAAATGAAACAAATTATAACGAAAACGATTTAGTTACGATTTTCATGATTGATCAACTTATTAAAATATATTTAAAAAAGCTGGCACTAATGAATAAAAAGATTCTTATTCAAGTTAATGAGGCTAATGGTTTATATCAAAAAGTCATGGCAAAAATGATTGAAGAACAATACGATTTAAGTTTGATTAATTCAAATTGGTTTGTTGCACAGCCACATTTAGTTATATTAGGGGCGGGACATGTTTCACAATATGTTTGTCAAATAGCACAATTGTTAGATTTTTATACAATTGTTATTGATGATAGAATTGAGTTTGCTAATGAAAAATTATTTCCGGAAGCGAATGAAGTTCATTGTATTTCTTACCATGATGCACAGCGTTATTTTCCAAATGAGAAAAATACATGTTTTGTCATTGTGACGAGAGGTCACAAAGATGATAAATTATGTTTAAAGAAAGTTATTGATATAGAAAGCCTATATGTAGGAATGATTGGCAGTCGAAAAAAGGTCAAAAAAACATTTGATGATTTATTAAACGAAGGATATAGTCAAGATTTAATAAATCGTGTTCATGCACCTATTGGCTTAGATATTCATGCTGTCACACCTGGTGAAATAGCAATCAGTATTATGGCAGAAATTATTGATATAAAAAATAAATATCAATATTCAAGTATTTCTAAAGAGTTATTAAATGTTCATCAAGATGGTGTACTTTGCATTATTACGAAGAAAACAGGATCAACACCTCGAAATGTAGGAAGCACGATGTTTGTCACTCAAGATACTTCCATTATTGGTTCAATTGGCGGTGGCAGTATTGAACATCAAGTTATTTTAGATGCTTTAAAAACGCAACATATTACTAAAAAACACTATGAACTAAATAATAACGAAGGTGCTAAATTAGGTATGATTTGTGGTGGAAGTAATGATGTGTTATTTATTCCACTTTATTTTAGTTAAGAAATGTACATGATGTATATTTCTTTTTTTATTTAAAATGAGCATTTTAATAAAATGCTATCTTGATGAAAAAAATAGTATGTGCTACAATTTTTACGTTTTATGGAAGGTTAGTGTAGATTTGGGAGGTTTATATGGAAAAAAAAGAGTATACAAGTCCTTATGAGTTTGAAGGAAAGATTCCTTTAAAACAAGCAATTGTTTTAGGTTTACAGCATGTTTTGGCCATGTTTGTAGGAAACTTAACGCCAATTTTAATTATAACTGGTGCCTGTGCGGCTATGCATGATGCTGCAGTATTTTCCAGCATTCAAATTTCGTTATTACAAAATGCCATGCTTATTGCTGGTATTGTCACACTTGTTCAATTATTTTCAATTGGACCAATTGGTGGGAAAGTACCTATTATTATGGGAACAAGTTCTGGATTTATTGGTGTTTTTCAAAGTGTAGCTAATGTAATGGGCGGTGGTGTTTTAGGATACGGTGCCATTATGGGAGCAAGTATTATAGGTGGTTTATTTGAAACGGTTTTAGGTTTTTTATTAAAACCATTAAGACGTTTTTTCCCTTCAATTGTTACAGGAACGGTTGTTCTTTCAATAGGTTTATCATTAATTAGTGTTGGTGTTGGTTCGTTTGGTGGAGGAAGCACTGCTAAAGATTATGGATCTGTTGAAAATCTATTAATTGGTTTATTTGTTCTTGTTGTGATTCTTGCGTTAAAACACGGAACTACAGGAATGCTAAGTAATTCGAGTGTTTTAATTGGTATTATTTGTGGATATGTATTGTGTATGATTTTACCGTTATTTATTTCAACGAAAGGTGTGGCTAGTGATGGAACTGTGTTTGTTAAATCATGGGTATTAAATTGGGATAAAGTGGCACAAGCAAGCTGGTTTGCATTACCAAATTTTATGCCTGTTAAACCAATTTTTGATTTAAGAGCCATTTTACCAGTCCTTATTATGTTTATTGTTACTGCAGTTGAAACAGTTGGTGATATTTCAGGTGTTATGGAAGGTGGTATGGGACGTGAAGCTACTGATAAAGAACTATCTGGAGGCGTTGTTTGTGATGGTTTAGGTTCTTCTTTTGCTGCTATGTTTGGTGTTTTACCAAATACTTCGTTTTCTCAAAATGTTGGTCTAGTTACAATGACAAAAATAGTAAATCGCTTTGCTTTAGCGTGTGGTGCTATTTTCTTAATTATTTGTGGGTTATTTCCTAAATTAGCAGCGTTAGTTTCTATTATGCCTCAATCAGTATTAGGTGGAGCCGCTGTTATTATGTTTTCATCTATAGTAATGTCAGGTATTCAATTAATTACAAAAGAACCACTAACACCAAGATCAATGACGATTGTCTCTGTTGCTTTAGGATTAGGATATGGTATTGGTGCTAATAGTGCGATTCTTGCTCATTTACCTCAAGCATTTCAAATGATTTGTGGTGAATCTGGAATTGTACCTGCAGCTTTTGTTGCCATTATTTTAAACGTTTTGTTACCTAAAGATAAAAATACTGTTAAATAAGGAGGTTTAATCTTTGCTTACTATTAATAATTATGTTCGTCCAAAAACAATAGAAGAAGCTCATGATTATGCTGTGAAACCTAAAAGCGTTATTTTAGGAGGAATGCTTTGGCTAAAAATGATGAATCGTGAAGTGGATTACGCTATTGATTTAAGTGATTTAAATTTAGATCAAATTGAAGTAAAAGATGATGAAATACATATCGGGGCTATGGTTAATTTAAGAGATTTAGAAGTTAATCCGCTATTAAATGAGTATACTCACGGCGCTATCAAAGAGGCAATGAGACATATTGTTGGAGTTCAATTTAGAAATTTAGCAACTATCGGTGGTTCTCTTTTTGGACGTTTTGGTTTTTCTGATGTTTTAACTATTTTTATGGCTATGGATGCTTATGTTGAACTTTATCCTACAGGGATAGTCCCTATACGTGAATTTGCTAACATGAAAATGAGCAAAGATATTTTAGTACGCGTTATTGTTAAAAAAACACCACTTCATATTGTTTATTTATCACAACGAAACAGTGAAACAGATTTTCCAATATTAACATGTGCAGTGAGTCATTTTAATAATGAATATTATTGTATTATTGGTGCACGACCATTAAAAGCGATTGACTTTATAGATGAAAATCATTGTTTTGAAGAAGGTATTAATGAAGATTCAATTAATAATTTTGTTAATTATGTCATACCACAACTGGTTGTTGGAAGTAATTTAAGAGGATCTAGTGAGTATCGAAAAAAGATTGCTAAAGTCTTAATAAAAAGAGCTTTTCTACAGTTAAAAAAGGAGGAAGCTTAGATGAAGATTACACTTAATTTAAATGGTCAAGAAATCACAAAAGATATAGAGCCAGATTTATTGCTAATAGATTTTTTAAGAGCACAAGGGTGTTATAGCGTGAAGCGTGGTTGTGATACAAGTAACTGTGGTTTATGTACAGTTTTATTAAATGACCGTCCTGTTTTATCGTGTAGTGTTCTTGCTGTTAGAGCTTGCAACGGTACTGTTTTGACTTTAGAAGGTTTACAAGAAGAGGCTAAACCATTAGCTACTTTTATTGCAAGTCAAGGTGCTGAACAGTGTGGCTTTTGTAATCCAGGATTTATGATGAATACACTTGCTTTGTTAAAAGAAAAACCAAATCCAACCGATGAAGAAATTAAAGAGTTTTTGGCAGGAAATTTGTGTCGCTGTTCAGGATATGAAGGGCAGCTTCGGGGAATTAAAGGGTACATTGCTTACTTAAAGGAAGAAGGTAATCATCATGAGTCAATATAAACATATTAAAAAACCTGTAATTAAAAAAGATGCAATGAACTTACTTTTAGGTAAACCTGCTTATGTTGATGATATTGTTAATCAAAATTGCTTAATTGTAAAAGTATTGCGGTCACCACATGCTCATGCCCTTATTCAAGAAATAGATACTTCTAAAGCTTTACAAATGGAAGGGATAGAAGCGGTTTATACATATAAAGATGTCCCTCAAGCTCGTTTTACAATGGCGGGACAAACAGCACCAGAACCAAGTCCATATGATCGATTAATTCTTGATCAAAGGGTTCGTTTTGTAGGAGATGCTGTAGCCATTGTTGCTGGTGAAAATGAAAAAATTGTTAATAAAGCATTAAAAAACATTAAAGTTAAATATGAAGTTTTAACACCTGTTTTAGATATGAACAAAGCCAAAGATAATGAAATATTAGTTCATCCAGAAGATAACTGGAAATCATTATGTCCTGTAGGTGCTGATAATAAAAGAAATTTAGTTGCAACAGATACATGCAGTGATGGTGATCTAGATCATGTTTTTGAAACGTGTGATCAAGTTATTGAAAGAACATATCATACCCGTGCTAATCAACAAGCTATGATGGAAACTTTTAGGACATATTGTGAAATTGATCCCTATGGGCGTTTACATGTCATTTCTTCTACTCAAATTGTTTTCCATTGTCGCCGAATTTTAGCAAATGCGTTACAAATTCCCAAGTCTATGATTCGTGTAGAAAAACCACGAATAGGAGGTGGTTTTGGTGCCAAACAAACTGTTGTCGCCGAAATTTATCCTGCTTTTGTTACTTGGATGACTAAAAAGCCATCTAAAATGATTTATACACGCACTGAATCACAAACAGCAGCGACACCTCGTCATGAAATGCAAGTGACTGTAAAATTAGGTGCAATGAATGATGGAACAATTCGAGCTATTGATGTTTATACATTATCTAATAGTGGGGCATATGGGGAACATGGTCCTACAACGGTGGGATTATCTGGTCATAAATCAATTCCGCTTTATACAAATAATTTAGAAGCTTTTAAATTTTCATATGATGTTGTTTATACAAACTGTCAAGCTGCCGGAGCGTATCGAGGATATGGAGCAACGCAAGGAATATTTGCACTTGAATCTGCAGTAAGTGAAATGGCAGGAATTTTAAATATAGATCCTGTTGTTATTAGAGAAAAAAATATGGTAAGACAAGGGCAAAAAATGAGTGCTTACTATAATGAAATAGCTCATGCTTGTGCGTTAGATCGTTGCATGGAACACGCTAAAAAACTATTTGATTGGCAACATAAATCAAAAGTTCGTATCATGGATAATGGAAAAATAAGAAGTGCAGGTGTTGCTATGGCTATGCAGGGTTCAGGAATTTCAGGTGTCGATGTGGGTTCTGCAACTATTAAATTAGACGATGAAGGTTTCTATACGCTGCATATTGGCGCAGCGGATATGGGAACAGGATGTGACACTATTTTGGCTCAAATGGCTGCAGAATGTTTGGATTGTGATGTTGAACAAATTGTAGTTTTTGGTGCTGATAGCGATATTTCACCTTATGATTCAGGCTCTTATGCTTCTTCAACAACTTATGTAACAGGTAAAGCAGTAGAGAAAGCTTGTGAAAAACTAAAAAACAACCTGTGTCATATAGCTTGTTCAATTTTAAACTGTTCCATGGAAGATGTTGTTTTTAATCAAAAGGGAGTAACGAATCTAAAGACAAATGAATTTGTTTCATTAAAAGAGATTTCACTTAAATCAATGAACGGAAATAATATTGAGACCCAAGTTACTGTCACTCATTCTTCACCTGTTTCACCACCACCCTATATGGTTGGAATGGTAGAAATCGAATTAGATAAAGAAACAGGACAAGTAGATATTCTTGATTATGTTGCTGTTGTTGATTGTGGTACTGTTATTAATACTAACTTAGCTAAGGTTCAAACAGAGGGTGGATTAGTCCAAGGTATTGGTATGGCTTTGTATGAAAATGTTCAATATTCTCCTAAGGGAGTTATTGCCGAAAATTCATTTATGCAATATAAAATACCAACACGATTAGATATGGGAAAATTACGAGTAGAATTTGAAAGTAGTTATGAACCAACAGGACCTTTTGGAGCTAAATCAATAGGGGAAATTGTCATTAATACACCTGCTCCAGCTATTGCTAACGCTATTTATCGCGCTACAGGTGCCTATTTAACGGATTTACCTATGACACCTGAAAAGGTATTATTTGCTATTGATGATGAATAAAACATATATCATATATTTAGCTGCTGGTAACAGTCAACGTTTTAAAGAAAATAAATTATTATATCCAATAAATGGTCAACCGCTTTATCTTTATGGTTTAAATACAATTCGTAAATTATTAAAGATACGTCAAGATGTTGAAGTAGTCATTGTAGCAAATGATTTTGTCATTGATGAACCCCATATCATTACTTTGAAAAGTCCTAAAAGTTATTTAGGTGTTTCTTATTCAATTAAAACTGCTTTAAATTATTTAAGTTTGAAAACAGGAATTTTTCAAATGCTATTTATGGTTAGTGATCAACCGTTTATTAAGCCATCAACTTTAGACAAGATGATTGACGCTTTTAATCAATCGTCTTGTTCTATATGTACTTTGGCTTATCAAAATGAAGTAGGGAATCCAGTTCTTTTTTCAAACAAGTATTATCATGAATTATATACTTTAAAAGGAGACCAAGGCGGAAGAAAAATAGTCAATCAGTATTTAGATGATTGTTTACAATACTATACAGATGATAAATTAGAATTGTATGATATAGATAAAAAATCTGATTTAAAAAATATTGTTCTTTGAAAATAATTTTCATTTTTTCTTTTTATAAGAAAAAAATGTGAAATTCAAAGAACTTTTTTTGTTATTTATTTACTTTATATTTGTTCATCAAGTATAATTAAATTAATTGAATAGGAGGAATAGTATGACAATTAAATTACCTAAGGATTTCTTTTTTGGAGCAGCTATGTCTGGGCCTCAAACCGAAGGAGCTTGGAATGTAGGTGGAAGATTAAGATCATATTGGGATATGTATTCTGATATGGAAATTAACGCATTTTTTAACAATGTTGGTTCGTATGTTGGAAATGATATGTATCATAAGTATGAAGAAGACATTAAATTATTAAAAAGTTTGAATTTTAAATCATTTAGAACATCTATGCAATGGACTCGTTTATTAGACCAAGATGGTAAACTAAACCCTGAAGGGGCTGCATGGTACCATAAATTGATTGACTGTGCAAATGAAAATGGAATTGATATCTTTATGAATATGTATCATTTTGATATGCCTGAATATTTAGTTAAACGTGGTGGATGGCAAAATAGAGAAGTTGTTGAAGCTTATGCTAATTTTGTTAAAATTGCTATGGAAGAATTTGGAAGTAAAGTTAAATACTGGTTTACATTTAATGAACCAATTGTTGAACCAGAACAACAATTTTTACATGGTGTTTGGTATCCTTATCAAAAAGATTTTAAACAATCAATTAATGTTCAATATAATATTACATTAGCACATTGTTTAGCAGTGGCTAATTTTAGAAAATTAAAGGCTGAAGGTAAGTTATGTGATGGTGCTAAGATTGGTATGATTAACTGTTTTGCTCCACCATATACAAAAGAAAATCCTAGTGCTAATGACTTAGAAGCAGTACGTATGACAGATGGATTACACAATAGATGGTGGTTAGATGTTGTTGCCCATGGTCATTTACCACAAGATGTTTTAGATACAGTTGAAAATGATTGGAAAGTTGAAATCAATCGTCGCCCTGGAGATGAAGCAATTTTAGCTCAAGGTAAAGTAGATTGGTTAGGATTTAACTATTATCAACCAACTCGTGTGCAAGCACCTGATAGCAAGTTTGATGAAAATGGACTACCTTGTATTTCAAAACCTTATATTTGGCCTGAAAGAAAAATGAATGTATATCGTGGATGGGAAATTTATCCTAAAGGAATCTATGATTTTGGTATGAAAATCAAAAAAGAATGTCCTGATTTACCTTTCTTTATTTCAGAAAATGGAATGGGTGTTGAAGGTGAAGAAAAATATATGGATGAAAATGGTGTAGTTCAAGATGATTATCGTATTGAATTTGTTAGAGATCACTTAGAATGGATAGCTAAAGCCATTGAAGATGGGGCAAACTGCTTAGGATATCATTATTGGGGTGTTATTGATAACTGGTCATGGATCAATGCATTCAAAAATAGATACGGATTTATTCGAGTATGCTTAGATGACGGTTATAAACGTAAAGAGAAAAAATCGGCTGCATGGATTAGAGAAGTTGCCAAAACAAATGAATTTGAATAAAACAAAACCCTTAGGGGTTTTGTTTTTTTAAAGAAATCATGTGAAATGTGTTTTTAAGTTTACTTGTGAATTTAATTATAATATAATTGTCAAGTGAAAGGATGGAGATAGTATGGCCTTTAAATTTAAAGATCAAATTTCAAAAGTTAAATTTTATGGTTCAAGTGAAGAACAAAAATTTCAAAATAGTAAAACTGACAATATTATTTCCAAAAGAATTCTTTTTTTAATTTGTCTTACTGCTGTTTTTATTGTTGTTTTAATTGCAAGACTTGCTTATATTCAATTTCACCAAGCTGACGATTTGGCAGTTAAACTAGAAACGTATGGAAGTCAAACATACACTTCTGATGCACCACGTGGTGAAATTTATGATAGAAATTATACTAAATTAGTCGGTAATAAAAATGTTATTTGTGTTACTTATTATGCTCCTAAATCAATTAAAAGTGAAGAAATTACAACAATTGCTAAATTTTTAGCACGTAATATCCAATTAGATAATGATGCCAATAGCGTAACATTAAGAAATAAAAAAGACTATTTTATAATGAAACATAAAAAAGAAGCTGACGCTTTAGTTTCTAATCAAGAACGAAAAAAATATCAAGGACAAGAAAACGAAAAAAAAGTCATTTATAATTTGCAACTTGAACGTATTAGCGAAGATATGATTAATAATGCGATGTCTCAAGATGATATAGAAGAAGCTAGATTTGAATATTTAATGAATAACTGTACGAGTGGAGCAGTTGTACTTGCAGAAGGGATTAGTGTAGAAGAAGCAAGTATTATTGGTGAAAATTCTAACTTTTTAAAGGGGATTGAAGTCAATACTGATTGGACCCGATCTAATGAACAAAACAATCAGCTTAAGACGGTACTAGGACGTGTTACAACAAAAAAAGAAGGTCTACCAGCCGAAATGAAAAAACAATTACTTGCACTAGGATATCAAAATAATGCTCGTGTAGGTATTTCTGGTTTAGAAAGCCAATATGAAAACATTTTGCGTGGTGGAGATTCGACATACACATTAACATATGATCAAAATGGAAATCCTAAAAGGGTTAATACTAAAGAAGGATCAAGTGGGCAAAATATACGTTTATCAATTGACAGTGAATTACAACAACTTTCTGATTCTTTAATCGAAAATGAATTAAAAGCTGCTAATTCACGCAATAAGTATTTTAATCAGATGTATTTCATGATGATAGATCCAAATACTGGAGAAATCTTAGTGATGTCAGGTAAAGAAATTGATAAAGAAACAGGCGAGGTGTCTGATTTTGCCTATGGAAATTATACAAGTAGTGTTAAAATTGGTTCAACAACTAAAGCCGGAACTTTATACACTGGGTTTAAAGAAAATGTGATTGTTCCAAACACTTACTTTGTCGATGAACCGATTGTTTTTAAGTATACAAAAGCTAAAAAATCATGGAAAACAATGGGAAATATCAATGAAGTTGATGCCATGGCACTATCTTCTAATGTTTATATGTTTAAACTTGTCATGAAATTAGCTAACTTTAATTATGTTCCTAATGGTCCATTAAATATTAGTATGGAAACTTTTACTAAATCGATGGCCACATTAAGAAGAGATCTAGGAGAATTGGGATTAGGTGTAAAAACTGGTGTAGATGTACCAAATGAGGGATTAGGATATCGTGGAAGTAAAACTGAACGAGGAATGCTTCTTGATATGGCTATTGGACAATATGATACATATACTCCAATTCAATTAGCTCAATATACATGCACACTTGCAAATATGGGTGTAAAGGTAAGACCTCATTTCCTTGTTGACTCTTTCAAAAAAGATAATAATGGCAATAATGTTGTTACCTATTCTTATAAGAAAGATATCATGGATGATGTTTCAAATCAGACTGATGCTTTTCAACAAATAAAAAAAGGGATGAGAGCCTGTGTAACAAGAAGTGACGGAACAACTCATAAATATTGGTCAGAGAAACCATATGCCGTTTATTGTAAATCAGGAACTGCAGAAACATATGATCCAAATGACACAACCGATTATCCTAACCATTTACAAATAGGATATATTTCAGCAACTGAAGATAGCCAACCATTGGTTGCCTTTGTTTGTGTTTGCTATCGTCAAACGGTTGCATCAAGTGGTGATAGTTCATCAACAGCCTATATTTCAAATCAAATCATTGATAAATATGTAGAAAAATATGGTTTAAATGAAAAATAGTCTAGTATTTAAAAAATATTTATGATATGATGTATAACGAAAGTTTTATGGATACGGAGGTGTAATCATGAGAGAAAATATCATTTTAAAATGTACTGAATGTGGTGAAGAAAATTATATTAATACTAAAAATAAAAGAAATCATCCAGATAGAATGGAAGTAAATAAATACTGTCCAAAATGTAATAAAAAAACAGTTCATAAAGAAAAAAAATAAGCTTTGGCTTATTTTTTTTATATGTTTAAACATTGAAAGGAATATATATGAAAGTCATACAATTAACTTTAGGAATGATGCAAAGTCATTGCTATATTATTTATAAACATAATCAAGCTATCATTATTGACCCCGGTGATGAACCAGAAATAATACAAATGCATCTTAGTCAAAATCAGTTAAGTCCGATTGCTATTATGCTTACACATGGACATTTTGATCATATAGGAGCGGTAGATTATCTTGTTGATCTATATCATATTCCTGTTTATTTGCATCAAGATGATGAAAAAATGGTATATGATAGTCAATTAAATTTATCTTATTTCAATCAACCATTTGTTTTAAAAAGTAAAGTTCAACATATGGGAAAAGAGATTACATTAGGAGATTTTTACTTTAATATTATTCATGCACCAGGACATAGTGAAGGTTCAGTCTTAATTTTATGCAAAGAAGAACATATACTTTTTTCAGGTGATGTTATTTTTAAAGATTCCATTGGGCGTTGTGATTTCCCTGGTTCTTCCTTTAAACAAATGCAACAATCACTAAATACAATAAAAGAAATAAAAGTTGATTACGTGCTTTATCCTGGACATGGGTTACAAAGCACTTTACAAAATGAAAAAAAGCATAATCCTTATCTAAGTTCTATTTAAATCTAAATAGAACTTTTTTTTCATTTTTTTGAAGAAAAACATCTCTTTTTTTTATATATAAATATAGGAGGGATGAATGTGAATCAATATTATGAAAGACTTATTTATAATGCTATTGAAAAGGGGGTATCCGATATCCATATTCATGCGAGTCATCATTCCAAGATACTGTTTAGAACAAGTGGAAAACTTGTTGTTTGGGAAAAATTAAAGCTAGATTATGCCAAAAGGATTGTCAATTATATTCGATATATTTCTAAAATTGATATGAATTATCGTAATAAACCACAAACAGGACATTTAGTTTACAATTTAAAAGGGAAAAAATATAATTTGCGGGTTTCTTCATTAGTAGGAAAAGATGATGATACAATCGTTATTCGAATATTAAATAATCATCAATCATTATCTATTGATATGCTAACTTCTATTAAAAAGGTGCAAAATTTTTTATTTGATATTGTAAGCGAGGATCATGGCTTATTTGTTATTAGTGGTGCAACTGGATCAGGTAAGTCAACAACCTTGTACACACTGTTAGATACAATTTATCAACAAAAACAACGTAATATTATCACGCTTGAAGATCCTATTGAAATTGATAAAAATTATTGTTTACAAATTCAACTTAATGAGAATCAAGGAATCACCTATGATGAATCGCTAAAACAAATTTTAAGACATGATCCAGATGTTATCATGATTGGAGAAATTCGTGATGAAATAACTGCACACTTAGCTTTGACATGTGCTTTAACAGGTCATCTTGTCCTAACGACAATCCATGCCAGTAATTGTAGGAGTACAATAAAACGTTTAGAGAATTTAGGAATTAATCGTATTGATTTACAAGATGTTTTAGTAGGAATCATGACTCAAAAGATGACTTTTAATGAAAAAGGGCAACATATTATTTTACCGGAATTTATGAACAAGCAACAAATCGATTCTTTCCTTCAAAAACATAACACATCATACTTTGATTTTGAGCAAGCAACACAATCGTTAAACGATTTAGGTGTATATAATGAATGAACAACTTATTGATTTGTTAGAAAGTTTTGCTCGTTTTATTGAACAAGGGTTTAATATTCAAGATATTGCCGTGTTTATTCAGCCTATTGATCAAATTGGATTTGTTGAATCTTTAAATCAGTGTATGAATGAGGGATTGAGTATTGATGATGCTTTACAAAAATGTAAATTGCCACATTATTTTTTAGAGTACTATCAGTTTTTTAAATTACATTTTTCTTTAAGCGAAACATTGTTAAAAACTTTAAAAATATGTAAAAAAAGAAATGAAATAAAAAGGTCTTTAGTTAAAAGATTAACTTACCCTGTTTTTATGATTGTTTTTTTAGTTATTTTTTCTATTTTCGTTTTAGTGTTCTTATTACCACAAGTAGAAAATCTATTTATTGAATTTAATATTGAAAAAAGCATCTTAGTTAAAATTGTTTTTATATTATTAAAATTTATACCCTGGATAGTTGTTTTAACCCTCCTTTGTTTGGGGTCTATTACTTTTTTTACTTTATTTTCAATAAAACAGCAAAGGTATGATTATATTGATTTTTTGATCAGTCATACTCATGTTATGAGTAAATTAATTAAAAAATATTATTCAATTAAATTTGCGATTTATTACAATGAACTATTAGAAAATCATTATGACGCATTGTCTATCATTGAAACGCTCTATCAACAAATTGATGACAGTGATATAAAAATGATTGTTTATGAGCTTTATCATCATATTTTAGAAGGACTAAGTATTGAAGATGTCATTAATGAATTTGACTATTTTGAAATGGAATTTAAGCATTTTTTCAGTTTGATTATGAATAATCAAACTTATGATATTCAATTAGATGATTATATTCTTTACTCTACAAAACAAATAGAAATGAAAGTAAATAAAATGATAAAACTATTTGTTCCGTTAATTTATGGCTTTGTATCATTGTTTGTTATTACAATTTACATATCTATTGTGATACCAATGATGAATGTTGTCAGTACATTATAAGGAGGATAAGTTATGAAACATGTTCGTCACCAACAAGGATTTACATTAATTGAAATGATCTTTTGCATCAGTGTTATTTTAGTTATTTTACTTCTCGTCATTCCTGAAGTAACATCAAAAAATAGATTAGTCAAAGAAAAAAGTTGCGACGCTCAAATCGAAGTTGTCAATTCCCAAATCATTTTATACGAAATCGACCATGGTGAGTTACCTACATCAATGTCACAGTTAACATCAGGAGCTCATCCATACTTAAAAGAAAAACAAGCTATCTGTCCTTCAGGGTTAGCAATTTCAATCTCTGATGGAGAAGCTTATGTCTCAAAATAAAGGATTTACAATGATTGAAATCATTTTTACATTGTCTATAATTTTAATATTATCCAGTTTCACATTGTATAATACAAAAAAAGAAGTAAAAGTTTCTTATCAAAATGTTAAACATAATATCTCAAATATTATTGATGAAGCTAAAGACACTGCATTAACACAACATATCCAGATTAATTTAGAATTTAACTATAATAAAATTTCGTATACGTATAATAATAAGACCTATCGTTACGTATTACCTCATGAATATTCATTCGAACATATAGAAAAAGTATACTTTAATCAAAATGGATCTATTAATCAAGCTAATCATATTAATTTGCGATTTCACGATAAAGTGTATTCAATTGTTTTTCATTTAGGGGCAGGTGATTATTATTTTAAAGAATAAAGGTGCTACTCTTGTTGAAACACTACTCGCTTTTTCTATTTTTATCTCATGTATTGTACTTCTTATTTCATTTTATGTTTTAGGTCATAAACAAAATACAAACATATTTAAACAATATGATCATTATCTGTTATCTCAAGAAAAAAAGGAAAAAGATTTATGGATTCAAGAAGATTACCATGCTCTGATGAATACGGTTTTACGTTAATTGAAGTTTTATTGTCATTGGTTATTACTTTAATGATTGTAATAAACAGTGCAACGATTATTGGGTTTGTTTATAAAAGCCAAAATCCAGAAATAATTGACTCAAAATTACAGAATGCTATGAAAATATTAAGTCAAAATATCGTAACAGGATATGATTATCAATATGGGCGTGAATTAAATTTTAAAAATGAAAAAGATGAAGAAGTTTCTATCTTTTTAGATTCCAAAAACAGATTAATTATGACACCTGGACATTATATATATTGTCATGATATCGAAAGTGTTAATTTTTATAAAAAAGATCACTTGATCTATATTGTTCTTACTACAAAAAAACATCAAAGTACATTTTTAATAGGGAGTGATTATGACGAACCAGAAGGGGACGGTACTGCAAATAACACTTATCATGCTTTTTATTATTACCTTTAATATTTTAACGATTTTTAATTACTGCATTATTCAAGCTAAAGCGATAAAAAGAATTGAATTAATTGATCAACAACGCATATTGGAAGTGACGCTTATCGCATATTTTAAAAATGAAGTTAAAAATAGTTTATTATTGAGTGATGAATATATTGAGGATAATAAGATAGTAAAATACATAGTTGATGATATGGGGGATGAGTATGAAATAACTGTAGAAGAAACAAGCGGTTTTAATGTGATAATGAAAATATCACTAGATAAAAGCAAATTTAAAGTAAATAAAATAAGCTATGAATCAAAATGAAACTATTCACTTTGTAATGAATTTTTGTTATAATGCATAAGAAAAATCATTGTAAAGGAGAATATTATGATTAACGTTAGTGATTTAAGACCAGGTACAACTTTTCAATACGAAGGTAATTTATATACTGTATTAGATTATTCTCACAATAAAACAGCACGTGCAGCTGCGAATATTAAAATTAAAATGAAAAATATGCGCACAGGATCAACTACTGAAATGACTTTTGGTGGGAATGACAAAGTACAAAGAGCTCAAATAGATAAAAACAAAATGCAGTACCTATATAATACAGGGGATGCATTAGTTTTTATGGATAATGAAACTTATGATCAAATTGAGATTCCTGCAGATAATTTAAAATGGGAATTAAACTTCTTAAAAGAAAGTGATGAGGTAGAAGTAACAAGTTTTGAAGGTGAAGTATTAGGAGTTGCTTTACCAATTAATAAACCATTTAAAGTTATAGAAACTGAACCAGCCGTAAGAGGAGATACTGCAACAAGTGCTACTAAAAGTGCAACAATTGAAACAGGTTTCCAAATCAAAGTTCCTTTATTTATTAGTGAAGGAGAAGAAGTTGTTGTTAATACAGTAGATGGTAAATATCAAGGTAGAGCATAAGCGCTAGATTATAGCGCTTTTTTTCATATTTTATTCATTTATTCATATGATAGATTAGGAGGTCACATATGAATAAACAAGCCATCACATTTTTATCTTTATTTTGTTTGATTTTAGTTTTATCAGTCTATTATATTATTATTCCTCCTCAAGATGATCAACACGTATCAACATCATCCTCAACATTGTCTACAATTGCTTCGATGCAACAAAATCTAAATGATACCAGACAATCATTGATTAACGAAAATAATGATATTATTGCCTCTTCAAAATCAAAACAATCACAAATTAATAGTGCTTTAAATCAAATTGCCAAAACAAAAGAAATAATTGCTAAAGAAAAAGAATTAGTTACTATCATTCAAAATAACGGTTATAAGGAAGCTTATGTAGAAATAAAAGATACCTGTATAAAAGTAGTTGTAAATAAAAAACAGGCAACAAGTAAAGATGCAAGTCGTATTATTAAGTTGATTAACGAACAAATGGGGACTGAATATGAAATAGAGGTAAAATTTATTACTGAGTAACTTGAATATTTTGCTTATTTTATATAAAATATGTATATAAAGGAGCAATGTTTATGAGTCAAGAATATTATACAATTGAAAATAAAAATAATTTAGGTGAACGTCATATTTCAACTAATGCTTTTCATTTAACTGCAGTTAATGTTATTAATGATATTGAAGGTGTTGATTTTGAAGGTGGAACAAAAAATATGATTCCTGGAATCAAAGATTCTTTAACTGTTAAAATTAATGATCATAATCAAGTAATTATTCAAGCTAATGTGGTTGTTAATTATGGTGTTAATGTAGGTAAAACAGTAAATAAAATTCAAAATAATATTATTAATGCAATTGATGAAATGATGGGATTTAGAAATGTAAAAGTTAACGTAAATGTTAATGATATTAAATTCTAAGAATTGCCAAAAGGCAGTTCTTTTTTTATCGATGAGATTGTTTAATTTATAGATAAAATATGGTAAAATATTCATATATTTTGGAAGGTAGGATAAAATGAATAAAGTAAGAAAAAAAGTAATTAGAGAAAAGGCAATTATTGCCGTTTATCAATATTTATTAACACAAGTAAACAATGATGAAATTGATGCATTTTTGCTTAATGATAATACATTTAAAAATAATGAAGAAGAGTTAAAATTATGTAAAGAACGAATTAATAGCACAATTGATCATTATGATGAATATGTTAATAAAATCAAACCACATTTAAAAAAAGGATGGACTATTCAGCGTTTATCAAAAATGGAATTAGCTATTTTATTGGTTGCTGTAGATGAATTACAAACAGAAAATAAAAGTGTTGTCATTAATGAAGCGGTCGAATTAACAAAAAAATATTGTGACGATGATTCTTACAAATTTATTAATGGAATTTTAAACAACATTGGATAGAAAATATGTGACTGTATCTGCGCTAAATCGTTATCTTAAAGCTAAAATAGATCAAGATATTCAGTTACAGTCAATCATGATAAAGGGCGAAATCTCAAATTTGAGGTACCATCGATCAGGGCACGTCTACTTTACTTTGAAAGATGAAACTGCAAGTATTAAGGCAGTGATGTTTGCTTCAAATGCAAAAAAGTTAAAAATATCATTAAAAGATGGTGATAAAGTTTATGTTGAAGCTAATACATCTGTTTACCAAATTAGTGGTGAATGTCAACTCATTGTAAAAAACGTAGAATTGGAAGGTGTGGGAGCCCTTTTTTTACAATTTGAGCAGTTAAAACAAAAGTTAGCCAAAGAAGGCTTGTTTGATGAAGGACATAAAAAGTCAATTCCTTCATTTCCAACAAAAATAGCTGTTCTGTCATCATATCCCAGTGCGGCATTGATGGATGTTGTAAGAACTATCAAATCAAGATTTCCTATTGTAAGGATCGTTATTTTCCCAATACCTGTACAAGGGAAAGACGCTTATAAAGAAATAATGAAGACTCTTCGTTATGTTGATACGCTAAAGTTACATACAATTATTATCGCACGAGGTGGCGGAACAATTGAACAACTATGGAATTTTAATGAAGAGGATCTAGCACGTACGATATATCAATGTCAAACACCTATTATTTCTGGAGTAGGTCATGAAATAGATTTTACTATTTGTGATTTTGTTAGTGATTTAAGAACCGCAACACCAACATATGCCGCTATGGCTGCAACACCAGATATAAAAGAATTAGAAAAAAATGTTGCTTATTACCAATATAATCTTAAACAGCTTATGAATCATATTATATCTGTTAATAAAAAACAAATTGAGCAAATCAAGTCTTTTTATTTATTTAAAAATCCTGAGAAGTTATTTGCCGATTATCATAATCAAATTGTTTTATATCAAGATAAACTTTTAAATTCTTTTAAATATATGTTGTTATCACAAAAAAATTTATACTATCAATCTCAAAAATCATTTATTCATCTTTCTGAACTATTATCACTTAAAATGCATAATCAGTTAGATTCAATAAATGACAGGTTAAATAATAGTATGAAACAATCATTTAAACATCGACAAGAGCAATTTTACTACACAGTTTCTAAGTTAAATGCATTGAGTCCTTTAAAAACATTAGAACGAGGGTACTCAATTGTATTAAAAGATAATAAAAATATTAATAGTATTCATCAATTAAAACCTCATGATGAAATTGAAATACATCTTAAAGATGGTCATTGTAAGGCACAAATTAAGTAGGGGGAAAAGTAAATGGAAAATAATTTAAGTTACGAAAAAGCTATAAAGCGATTAGAAGAAATTATTCATCTTTTAGAAAATGAAAATACATCACTTGATCAAAGTGTTGAATTATTCCAAGAAGGAATCAAATTATCAAAATTATGTTCAGATAAACTGGCCAGTGTGGAAGATAAAGTTGCTAAAATACTAGTTGATGGACATTTAGAAGATTTTAATATTGAGGAGCAAAAAAATGGAAACAATGCTTAATGAAATCAATGAAAGATTAAGTCATATTTTAGACACTTATCCTGATTGTCAAACAAAAAAAGCAATGTATTATTCATTAAACGCTGGTGGCAAAAGAATAAGACCTACTTTAATGCTACTTGCGTTAAAAAGTTACGATATAAATTATCATCCCTATATAGATATTGCTTGTGCCTTGGAAATGATTCACACTTATTCTCTTATACATGATGATCTTCCTGGAATGGATAATGATGATTTAAGAAGGGGCAAGCCTACTTGTCATAAACAATTTGATGAAGCAACAGCCATACTTGCAGGTGATGCTTTGCTTAATGAAGCAGTTAATATTATTATTGATGCTCACTTAGATGATAATAAAACAATTAAACTCATTAAATGCCTTTATCAATCCAGTGGATTAAATGGTATGATTTATGGACAACAACTAGACATTGAAAATGAAAACAAAGAAATAGACATAGATACATTAAGGAAAATACATCATTATAAAACAGGAAAACTTCTTAGTTGCTCATTAAAAATGGCAGCTATTATTGCAAATGAAAAAGACCAAGCTGTTTGGGAAAAAATAGGCTTCAAAATTGGGTTAGCTTTCCAAATTCAAGATGATGTTTTAGATGTAATCGGTGATGAAAAAATCATAGGTAAAAAAACAGGTAGTGACCTTCAAAATCATAAAGTGACTTATGTTTCTCTTTATGGTATTGAAAAATGTCAGGAATTAGTAGATCAGTTGTTCAATGAAGCTATACAGTTATTGTACTCATTAAGAATTAATCACGGATTAATGTTATGTATATTTGAAAAAATAAGGAAAAGAGTGAGATAATACGTGGATGTAAAAAATATTAAAGATCCATTGTTTTTAAAGGACCTCAACAATGAACAATTAAATGATTTGGCTAATGATATACGTCAATTTATTATTCAATCTGTTTCCCGTACAGGAGGACATCTATCAAGTAATTTAGGTATTGTAGAATTAACTATTGCTTTACATTATGTTTTTAACTCTCCTACAGATAAAATTTTCTTTGATGTAGGGCATCAAGCATATGTACACAAAATATTAACGGGGCGTGCTAATGAATTTGACACGCTTAGAAAATACCATGGTTTGTCAGGCTTTCAAAAAAGGTGTGAAAGTCCACATGATGTTTGGGAAGCAGGGCATTCATCAACTGCATTATCAGCAGCAGTTGCGATGGCAGTTGCTCGAGATTTAAATCATGACAGTTATCATGTTGTTCCTGTTATTGGCGATGGAGCAATGGTTGGTGGTGAATCTTTAGAAGCACTTAATCATTTAGGGTCTATTGAAAATAAAGTAATCATAATTCTTAATGATAACCAAATGGCTATTACTAAAAGTATTGGTGGGTTTAATAATTTTTTATCAACAATTAGGTTAAGTGATACTTATCATCATTTTAAGGATGATTACAAAAATGCACTTAGTAAAGGAAAAATAGGAACATTTATTTATCAAATTTCTAAATCTATAAAAGATTTTATTAAACACGGTTTAATTGATGATACGATTTTTGAAGATTTTGGAATTGATTATTTGGGTCCGGTTGATGGACATAATATAAGTGAACTCATTCGAGTGTTTAATATTGCAAAAATCTCTGATAAAAGTGTAGTTGTTCATGTTATTACTAAAAAAGGGAAAGGATATTTACCAGCAGAAAATGATAAAGCAGGCAAATGGCATGGAACTGAACCGTTTAATATTAGTGATGGATCAAGTAAAACATCGCCTAGTTCCAAGATAAGTTGGTCTCAAGTTCTAGCAGATCATGTAGAAAAATGGATGGAAAAAGATAAAGATATTGTTGCAATCACACCAGCAATGATTAATGGTTCTGCTTTACAATCAATTTTTCAACATTATCCACAAAGAAGCTTTGATGTAGGTATTGCTGAAGAACATGCACTAACTTTTACTGCCGGTTTATCAATCAGTAGAAAAAAGCCATTTATATCTGTCTATTCATCATTTATTCAACGTGCATATGATCAAATAAATCATGATATAACAAGAATGAATTTACCTTGTTTAATTGCTGTTGATCGTGCAGGAATTGTAGGCAGTGATGGTCCTACACACCATGGTGTTTTCGATTTATCTATTTTAACGCCATTACCTCATATAGTTATTTTTGCTCCTAAAGATGCTAAAGAAGCAAAATTATACATAAATACAGTATTTATGAATTTTTATCATCCATATGTTGTTCGTATTCCAAGAGGTAAAGTTGAAAATTGCATACTAAATTTAAATGACACTATTCAAATAGGCTCATGGACTATTGAAGGTGTAAAAGAAAACTATGATATAACTATAATTTGTTATGGGGATAATGTTGATCGCATTTTAACTTTACAACAACAAAGTTTTAAAATAAGAGTTGTTAATGCACGTTTTATTAAACCGTTAGACCAAAATATTCTTAAATCAGTAATGAATGATGATAAACCTGTCATTGTATATGAAACTGATTTAAAATTAGGATCTTTAGGAGAACATATAGCATCTTTTTGTAATGATTATGGTATTTCTAAAAAATTCAAACATATTGCAATCGATGATCATTATTCTCCTCAAGGCTCTCTTGATGATATATATCGAGAAGAAAAAATAGACTTAGATAGTGTTTTACAATGTTGTAAGGAGGTTCTTCATGAAGAAAGAAAGAATTGATGTATTATTAGTCGAACAAGGTTTTTTTGACTCGCGAGAAAAGGCAAAAAGAGCAATCATGGCAGGTATTGTCCACGATGACTATGACATTATTGATAAACCTGGAACGAAAATACCTGTAGATTCTAATTTACATGTAAAGGGAGACATTTTACCTTATGTTTCACGAGGCGGTTTAAAACTAGAAAAAGCAATTAAAGAATTCAACATTAATTTGAACGATTGTATTATGGTAGATATCGGTTCATCAACTGGTGGTTTTACAGATTGTGCTTTGCAAAACGGAGCTAAATTAGTTTATGCAGTTGATGTTGGAACAAATCAATTAGTATGGAAATTACGAAACGATCCTCGTGTTATTGTAAAAGAACAAACTAATTTTAGATATGCTACAAAAGATCTTTTTAAATCAGGAATTCCATCAATTGCTACTATTGATGTTTCATTCATTTCTTTAAAACATATATTTAACGCTTTAAAAGATATATTATCCTCAGGTGATCATGTCATTGCATTAATTAAACCTCAATTTGAAGCAGGAAGAGACGATGTTGGAAAAAATGGAATTATTAAAGATAAAAATGTACATACTAGAGTTATTGAAAATGTTTTATCTTATGCAAATGCTGATCATTTATTTTTACAAGACCTTTCTTTTTCACCTATTACTGGGGGACATGGTAATATTGAATTTCTAGCCCATTTTGTTTTTGATGGAGAAAATAATAATAGTATTGATATTCAGACAATTGTTGATGAAGCACATTTATGCTTTAAAGGATAGGTGAGAATATGCTTAATAGTTTATATATTGAAAATTTTGCAATTATCGATCGTTTAACAATAGATTTTTCTGAAAGTATGACTGTATTGACAGGAGAAACTGGTGCTGGAAAATCTATCATTATTGATGCCATTGGACAATTACTTGGTGAACGCAGTCAAACAAGCCTTGTAAAAAAAGGATCTAAAAAAGCATTTATTGAAGGTGTTTTTTCTCTAAATCATCCTACTTTAGAACTTACTAAAGAATTTGAAATTTACGATTTGCAATTAGATGAAGAAATTGTGGTTTCTAAAACAATAAAAGATGATGGGAAGGCATCTATGAAACTCAATTATCGCACTGTTTCCCAAAGTGTAATTAAAAAGTTGATTCCTTATATTATAGATATTCATAATCAATTTGATACCCATCAATTATTTAACCCTCAAACTCATTTGGCTATTTTAGATCAATTTATTGGTAAGAAAATAAATGAAATATATAATCAATATATTAATCATTATCATCAGCTAGTATCTTTAAAAAAGAAAAAAAATACTTTAGAAAATGAAGTTCTCAGTGACGAACAACTTGATTTTTATCGAACACAAATTAATGAAATTAATGAAATTGATTTAGAAAACATTGATGAAGAATATTTATTAAAAGAAAAGCAAAGAATACAAAATTATGAGAAAACAAAACAAAGAATGGATCAATATAATGAATACGTTGATGGATATCAGGGTGCAATAAGTCAATTAAAGAACGCTTTAGACCAATTGCAATACTTAACAGATGATTCTCATTTTGAAAACTTCTATAGCAAAATATATGATTTATACTACAATTTGATAGATGCAAATGATAATTTAAATAACTACTACCAAGAATTTAATTTTGATGAAAACTATATTAATGAAATCCAAGAAACATTATTTACTTTAAATAAACTTAAAAGAAAATATGGACAAGATATTGAATCTATTAAAAAAAGCAAAAATGAAATTCAAGAAAAAATTGATCATTTTCATGATAGAGATCAAATTCTTATTAATTTAAATAATGAAATTACAGAACTTACTAAACAAAGTCAAAAAGAAGCTCAACAAATGTCAGATATAAGAAAAAAATATGCTCATCAATTTGTCGATTTAGTAAGTAGCATCCTAAAAAAATTATATCTTGAAAATGTACGTTTTGACTTTCAATTTGACCAAGTAGAACTCTCTCAAAACGGTATAGACAATGTCACAATGATGATTTCTACTAATCCAGGGCAAGATTTACAACCATTACACAAAATAGCTTCAGGTGGTGAATTATCACGGATCATGCTTGCTATTAAAACTGTATGTAATCAGTTTACTTCTATTGAAACGATGATTTTTGATGAAGCTGATACCGGTGTAAGTGGCAAAGTAGCTGAAAGTATCGGTAAGATTATGCATGAAATTTCAAAAAAACAACAAGTTATATGTATTACTCATTTAGCGCAAGTTGCTGCTTTTGCAGATCATCATTTGTCAATTGAAAAAAATGCTAATAAAGATCAAACAACTGTAACGATCCATGAACTATCACAAGAAAAAAGTATTCATGAAATTGCAAAAATGATTTCTGGTAAAGATGTTACAGAAGAATCATTAAATCATGCTCGTAAATTAAAACAAAATAGCGTATAAATAAAAGCATAGATGCCAAAATATATTGTAGCCATGCTACAAAAAGGAGGTGTCTATGCTTTTAAAAAAGCTAACAGTTTCCTTAATTGTTCTATTATTAATCATTATAAATATTACGTCAATATTTGGATTAGATGTCTATCTAGGTGGTGAATCAGTAGGGGTAGTTCTCAATTATAATGGTGTCTTAATAACTGGAGGTTATGATATTGAAATTGATGGAAAAAAATATAATCCATTAGATTATGATTTCAAAGTGTTGGATTTGATTACAAAAGTTAATGGAAAAAAAATAGAAAATATTGAATCATTAACAAAAGTATTTGAAGACAACCAAGATCATTACCAAATAACATTATTGAGAAATCAAGTTGAATTAAATAAAACACTTTTAATACAACGTCATCAAAATGAATTTAATTCCGGTTTATATGTAAAAGATGCATTAAGTGGATTAGGAACGATGACATATTACAACCCTCACACTCGTCAATTTGCCTGCTTAGGTCATGAAATGAATGATCACGGTATCCAACTCAATAACGGGACTATTTATCAAGCTTCTGTTCATTCTATTAAGAAAAGTCAAAAAGATCAAATTGGACAAAAAAACGGGAAAATTGGTCAATCTAAAATAGGGACAGTTTTACAAAATAATGATTTTGGTATTTTTGGACAATACGAAATTCCAATGTCAGATTCCAATAAAATCGAGACATCCTCAATGGAAGATGTCAAATTAGGAAATGCTTACTTTCTTACATCGCTTAATGATAATAAAGTAACGAAATGTGAAATAGAAATCACTTACTTGCAAAAACAGTCTGTCCCTCAAGAAAAAGGAATACAATTTAAACTTATAGATCAAAATATTCTTCATCAAACTGGAGGTATTATCCAAGGAATGAGTGGTTCTCCGATTATTCAAAATGGTAAATTAATAGGCTGTGTAACACATGCTAATTCAAGTAATCCTGTAATAGGATATGGTGTGTATATTGACTGGATGATTAATAATGAAGAAAAGAAATGACTCTGTCATTTCTTTTCATTTTGACAAAAAATACCTTTAATATGAAATAAATGTCAGAATATTTTTATAATACGAAAATATTAATTACGTTTTTCCATAATACAGTAACGTTTTTTTATTATCTATAAAAAATAATTATGAGAATTTATATAATGTTTTTGTTGGTAAGAGAAAAACGGAGGAAAATTATGGAAAAATATAAAGTGTATTTATTAGAAGAAAATAAAGAATTATTGGACAAAATAAAAAAAACAATAGAAGAAGATGAATTATTCTTAAGTGTCACATCTTGTACCAATGCCTTAGAATGTATAAATCATTTAAGTAAAAATCAGTACGATTTGTTTATTATAGATCTCATGACTTCTCAATTAGATGGAATTGGTGTATTGGAACGTATTAATGCAATAAATAAAAATGCATATAAAAAAGTTGTCTGCATGACAAATTTTACAAATCTTATTATTTGTGATGCTTTAGAAAAATTAAATGTAAGTTATTGTTTTAAACAACCTTTTGATTTTCAGTACTTTATGTCTACTTTAAAGAAAATTATGATTAACCAAAATCAACATTCTGTTGATATGGAATCAGAAAATAAAAAATATCAAAAAATTAAGATTGAAAATGAAATTACTGAAATATTACATGAAGTAGGCATTCCTGCTCATATTAAAGGATATATGTATTTACGAACAGCTATCATGACTACATACTATAATATTGAAATATTAGGGCAAGTAACAAAAGTATTATATCCTGATATTGCTCGTAAATATAATACTACATCTTCCCGTGTCGAAAGAGCTATTCGTCATGCAATAGAGGTTGCTTGGAACCGAGGTAATACAGAAGCTATTGATGATATATTTGGTTATACAGTGAGTGCCTCTAAATCAAAACCAACAAATTCCGAATTCATCGCAATGATTGCAGATAAGTTACGTCTAGCTCACAAAACAGCTCTTGCAAATAAACATCATTATTTATAAAATAATGTATAGAAAGTAGGGGATGAATCTTGCAAATTATATTTCATATCGATTTAAATGCATTTTATGCAAGTGCTGAAGCATCAGTTGATCCCTCGCTTATAGGAAAACCGGTTGTCATCTCAGGAATGAACAGAAGAAGTATTGTTTCCACCGCATCATATGAAGCCAGAAAATATGGCATTCATTCTGCTATGCCACTTTTTCAGGCTAAACAATTATGTAAGAATTTGATTATAAAACCTGTTAATTTTGACTTGTACCGACGACTTTCTAATGATTTTTTTACAATAATTAGAACATATAGTTCTATTATTGAAATTGCAAGTATAGATGAATGTTATGTCGATATGACAGATTATATTAGAATAAATCAATGTCAACCTTATGATCTTGCTTTAAAAATTCAAAATCATGTTTATCAATCACTCAAGCTCAAGTGTTCTATTGGAATAGCACCTAATAAATTTTTAGCAAAAATGGCCAGTGATATGAAAAAACCAATGGGAATAACTATATTGACTAAATATAACCTTAAAGAGTTAATGTGGCCTCTTGATATTTCTGATATGTATGGAGTCGGAAAAAAGACAGTACCTAAATTAAAGAAGGTGGGCATTAATACAATTGGTGATATTGCCCAATATAAAAATTATAACAAATTAAGAACTGTAGCTGGGAAATACGCACTTATTTTATATCGTAAAGCAAATGGTATTGACAATCAAAAGGTCCATGTTAATCGTGATGATTTAAAATCAGTAGGACATTCTACTACTTTACAATATGATAGTAATGATACTGATCAATTATATGAAATTCTTAATCATCTAGCAAAAAGAGTATCATTGCGGGCTAAAAAAAACAATCTTGTTTCTAACTCAGTCAGTATTACAATTAAATATAGTCGTTTTGACACTGTTTCTAGACAAACTATTCTTCAGGATTATATTAATGATTATGAATCAATAATATCTACAGCTAAATATCTTTTTGATTCAAATTATAACGGCCAGCCTGTAAGATTATTAGGTATATCTTTAAACAATACAATTAATATCAATGATCAAATTGTACAAATTTCCTTATTTGATCATCAACAAATTAAAAAAAAAGAAAATACAACCCGTGATTTTATTCATAAATTAAATAAAGAACATCATTTAAATTTAAAAACTGTTGCAGATACTTTAAAAAGAAAATAATTACCGAATAAATTATAAAAAGACATCATAATGTTTACTGGGAGGTAAACTTGTGATGTCTTTTAAAAAAAATAAATTAATCTTATATATACATCAGTTTATTATCTTAATGATTATATTTTCTATCTTGTTTGCCATATATTTTTTATTTAATAATAACGGGAATTTATTAAATTATTTATATGAGCCTATATTTATTTCTAATAATCATCATTATCAGCTCTATTTAGTTCATACAATAGGCTACATAATTCTTTTAACTATATTTGCCACAAGTTATTTGGGTATACCATTTACTTGTCTTTTGATAACTTATCGAATTCTTGCAATTATTTATAGTTTGGCAAAAATAGGAACGATTCAACTTAATTTATATTTAATATTTGTTATAATTATTCCTCAGATTATCCTTGAATTACTCATCACTTATGTTACTTCTTTTTATAGCATAAGATTCTCTCTACAGACATTCTTACTAAATTTTGTTTTTCAAGAAAATTATCGTTTTAAAGAATTAATTAATTATTTTTTAAATGATTATATAATGAGTATTCTACTTGTATTTATTTCAATAGTGATTAAAATATACCTTATATAAGGTATGAAAGAGGTATTTATGAATAATCAAGAACTAATTAATCACTTTCTTCAATATTTAATTGTTGAAAGGGGCCTAAGACATAATACAATACAAAATTACAAACAAGACTTAACAAAATTCGTTAAATTTATAGAAACAGAATGCAAGATAACATCTATAAATGATGTGAAGCGCGAACATGTACAGCTATTTTTAAAACATGAAGATCATCTAGCAAAAAGTACAATTTCTAGAGAAATTACTTCACTACGAATGTTTTACAAATTTTTAAAAAGAGAACAACTTGTAGAGATAAATATGATGTCTTACTTTGATCTTCCTAAACAAGCTGATCATTTACCAGTAGTCCTTTCTTATGATGAAGTTACACGTTTGCTGGATTCCATTGAAATGAAAGATTTTAAATCTGCAAGAAATAGAGCAATGGTTGAACTATTATATGCTTCAGGAATTCGTGTTTCTGAACTCATTCAAATTAAATTATCTGATATCAATCTTAATCAAAATGATTTAAAAGTAATTGGAAAAGGTGATAAAGAACGGATTGTGCCTATTAATAATTATGTTAGTCAAATTATTCATAAATATATAGTTGATTATCGTAATCCTTCTTTGCAATTTGAAGATAATCCATTACTTTTTTTTAACAACAAAAAACAAATGATTTCTCGTAGATCATTTTATAACACACTAAGAAAAATAGCAAAAGAAGCAGGCATAACAAAAAATGTATCACCTCATACTTTAAGACATAGTTATGCTACCCATTTACTTGAAAATGGGGCTGATTTACGTTCAATTCAGGAATTATTAGGACATAGTGATATATCAACAACAACAATTTATACACATGTTTCAAATTCAAAATTAAAAGAAGACTACAATAAATTATTTAAAAAAGGAGATTGATTTTATGAAATACAAAAGAATATTTTTAATCGTGATGGATTCACTTGGCATTGGAAATGCATTAGATGCCAAAGATTATGATGATGTTGGTGCTAATACATTAAAACATATCTGTGAAAGAAATAATGGATTGAATGTACCTTACCTAGAAGGGTTAGGATTAGGATCATTGGGCCAATTTAAGGGAATTTACCCACTACATAATCAATTAGGTTATTCCTTAAAACTCAATGAAGCATCTAATGGAAAAGATACAATTACAGGCCATTGGGAAATGATGGGATTAAAAATTACAAAGCCCTTTGTTACTTTTACTGATACAGGATTTCCAAAAGAATTTATTGAAGAATTCGAAAAAAGGACAGGTAGAAAATGTGTAGGAAATATAGCGACAAGTGGAACTGAAATTCTAGATGTATATGGTGAACATCAAATGAAAACAGGCGATTGGATTGTATACACTTCATCAGATTCAGTTTTCCAAATAGCTGCGCATGAAGATATTATTCCTTTAAATGAACTTTATGATGCATGTCAAATAGCAAGAGAAATAGCAATGGATGACCGCTATAAAGTCGGTCGCATTATTGCTAGACCATACATAGGAAAAGGGAAGGGAACTTTTAAAAGAACTTCTAATAGGCATGATTATGCACTTAAACCATTTTCCAAAACAGTATTGAATAGTTTAAATGATGCACAATATCATGTTATTGCATTAGGAAAAATATCTGATATTTTTGTAAACGAAGGAATTAATGAATCAATTAGAACAATAAATAATGATGATGGTATGGACAAGTTAATCATGGAAGCAAAAAAATCATTTTGTGGTTTGGTGTTTTTAAATTTAGTCGATTTTGATGCAGTGTATGGTCATCGTAGAAATCCTATTGGATATGGACAAGCTATTGAAAAATTTGATCAACAATTATTTGAATTTATGAAATATATTAATTCTGATGATTTAGTTATGATTACAGCTGATCATGGCAATGATCCAACTTATAAAGGAACTGATCATACTAGAGAACAAGTCCCACTTATTATTTATAACAAGGAATTTAAGAATCCTTGTCAACTACCAACCATGGATACATTTGGTATTATTGGCGCAACAATTGCTGATAACTTCAATGTATCATATAATGGTATCGGAAAATCAATTTTAAATATGTTAGATTAATGGAGTACAATAAATGGAAAAAAAAGAATTTAATAAACTTTTATTATTATCAATGGGAGCCTATATAATTGCTGGTTTTATGTTTGCAATTGGCTTAATTATGAAGCAAACTGTGCTTTTAATTACTTTTTATATTATCGCTGCAGCATTAATGATATCAGGAGTAATTGCTTTATTTAATAATTACAAGAAAAATAAAATAAAACTTTTGTTATTTTTATGTATTATTGGTACTATTTTATTTATCCTTATAAGTACTGCGATGATTGCATCATTATAGAAGAAGATTTCTCTTCTTCTTTTTGTTATGCCACTTTTATAAGTGGCATAATATACATTATGCGAAGTAAGATATATTGAACGGAACCTCCATTTATAATAAAACAAGGAGCAAAAAGCTCCTTGTGTGCAAACTCTACTTTTCATCCTTATTAGCTTTATCAAACGAATCATATAATTTAGTAACATATTGTCCATTGAAACATGATAAACATAATCCACATGTATGTTCTTTTTTAAAATGAATAGACTTTCTTAAACCATCTTCACTAATAAATGCTAATGAATCAGCTTGGATATATTTACATAGTTCATCAACATCCATTTTATTTGAAATAAGCTCTTCTAAAGTCGAAGTATCAACCCCATAAAAACATGGGAATTTTATTGCTGGTGAAGCAATACGTACATGTACTTCTTTTGCTCCCGCTTCTTTTAATAATCTTACAATACGCTTAGAAGTAGTTCCCCTAACAATTGAGTCATCAATCATAATCACTTTTTTATCTTTTACAATTGAAGATACAGCAGATAATTTCATTCTAACGCCCTGTTCTCTTAATTCTTGAGTTGGTTGAATAAAAGTACGCCCCACATATTTATTTTTAACTAGTCCCATTTCATATGGAATTCCAGAAGCTTCTGCATAACCAATAGCTGCAGAAATAGATGAATCAGGAACCCCTATGACAACATCTGCTTCAACTGGTGATTCATAATACAATTGTTTACCAGCAAGTTTTCTAGTTGTGTGTACATTAATTCCATCTAAAGTACTGTCTGGTCTAGAAAAATATATGTATTCCATTGCACATATCTTATCCACTATCTTATCTTGTGTATAGATTTTGGAAAGTAGTTGTCCATCTTTTACTCTTACAATTTCACCTGGTTCAACATCTCTTACATATTGTGCACCAACAACATCTAAAGCACATGTTTCTGAGGCAAAAACATAAGCACCATTTGGCATTTTACCAATAGATAATGGTCTTAATCCGTATTTGTCTCTTGCAGCATATAAACGATCTTCAATAAGTATTAAAAAAGCAAACGCTCCATCTAACATATCTAAAGATTTGCAAATACGATCAATCATTCGACCACTCTGTCTTTTAATTAAATGTCCTAATACTTCTGTATCAGAAGATGAAGAAAAAATGCTTCCTTCTTCTTCTAATTTTCCCCTTAATATATTAGCATTAACTAAATTTCCATTATGACATATACTCATTGAACCATTTAAAGTTCTAAATAAGAATGGTTGTACATTAGCAATACCACCTCCACCGGCAGTAGAGTAACGCACATGCCCTATTGCAGCATCACCATCCAATTGATCCATTTTTTCAGGATTAAAGATTTCTGTAACTAATCCTTCTCCTTTATGTATTTTAAATTTTTTTTCACTATTGACAGTACATATACCTGCAGCTTCTTGTCCCCTATGTTGTAAACTATGTAATCCATAATAACAAATATTTGAAGCATTCTTATTACCAATTACGCCAAAGACACCACATTCTTCATGTAATTCACGATCTTCTAGTATCATTTTTAGTCTTCTTCCTCCTCATGTAAAAATATTTTATAATGCTTGAAATTTATAGTCAATGAATTTTTTAATAGATTTCATTGATATAAAGTGGACTTTTTGTTTTTAAAGAAAAATTAGCAAGCATTTGACAATATGGTTTACTATTCCATTCAACATCAATAGATTCTGGTAAATCAAATTGGACAACTTTATATTTTTCAAGAAGAAAATTAATAATTGGCACTATATATTTTTTTTCAGTATAAATAAATTCTGTAATAATAAGTTCATTACGATTTATTTCATACTCTATATATCCTATTAATTCGTTATCAACTTTAATGAATTTTAAATTTCTATTCAATGATTCTAATCTTGGAATGAAGTAATTTCGATAATAATTATTGTCTCTTACATAATATCCATCATATTGTTTACAATGTCTTTTATAAAGCATTAATAAGTTTTCTTCTTTTTCTTTAATATCAACATCATCAATAAATATAATATCTTTTAATTCCTCATTATCTATAACCTTATCTGCCCTATAATGAATATTGATATAAGTGTCTTTAAATCCTAAATGATGATATATTTCAGGTATGTATGCTTGTAACATCACTTGTTTATTTTTAAAATCATTATCTAAAACATAACGAATCATCGTATTCATACAGCCATTGTGTCGGAAAGCTTTTTTTACAATAACACCTAAAATAAAATACACTGATTTAATTTTATCATGTTCAGAAATAGTAAATGGCCTAATTTGCATACAGCCAATAATCTTTTCATTATTTTGTAGTAGATATGTATTTTCTTTTTTATAAAGGTGAGAAAAATAAAATTGTGTAGATAATTGATCTTCATCCTCAAATGTGTTTAACCAGTTCGATTGAAGTAGATTAAAATCAGAATCTTCAGCCTTTCTAATACGCAAATTTTTTTCAATAATTGTGTATTTTTTTACCATGTGATCAGGATGTAAATCCATTTTTGATTTTCTTAAACTTTCAAGTCCCATATCCTCCTCACGGTTAACATAAAGTGCATCAGGATAGTTATTTTGTAGAAATAATTGACCAATAAGTACATATAAACCTCTAATATTTTTATTTGCCTTTTCAAAATGAATCTCAATAGTTTGATGATATAATTCTGATCCAATAGCAAATGCTTCTATTTCATTATTAATATAAATACAACCTGTTTTTAAATGAAGCTCATGACGATGAATTAAAGCATACATAATGGCAATGTATTCTGATTGTATAGATTCTTCATTATCTTTTGAATCATCCCATTTTCTTAAACATTTTAAAACTGCATCAATATCGTGGTCTTCTATTTCTTTATAAATATAATCTATATTACTTTTTTTAAATGCATTAAGATGATTTCGCCTTTTTTGCATTTTTTTACCTTTTAAAGTCATTAAATTTTCTTTTAGGTAGACATAGTCAAAGTTATTCCTGTCTTCTATACAAAGAAGTTCAGAATGATTAATTTTTAATTTATTAACAAAATCTTCTGTTGCTACCTCAATTTTAAAAGAAAAATGGTTCTTATTTGCATAGTTTTTCATGTACTCTATTGCATCATCAATATACTTTGATTTGCAAAAGGGCATTGAAAAAAAGCGTTCATTTCCATAAGTATGAAGCATCACCAAGAAATGTTCTTCTTGATGATAAAAAATATTGTACTCATGATCCCATAGCATCATATTAACAAAGTTGCTATTATAACCATCATACTGTGCTAAATCTAAATAATATTTGACTGTTTTGTAATCATTCAATGTTAATTTTTTCATAAAAACCTCTCTTAACAAAACACATTATAGACTAATCTTTCATAAATATAAAATAGAATGCAAAAAAAATTAGGCATTTGCCTAATTTTTAAAACTATGTATTGGTGCAGGAATACGTCCCCCACGATTAATAAATTCAGCACATCCAAATTTGTTAATTGGCATGATTGGTGCATAACCTAACAAGCCTCCAAATTCAACTGTTTCTCCAACAGTTTTACCAATTACTGGAATAATTCGAACAGCTGTTGTTTTTTGATTAATCATTCCAATTGCCATTTCGTCAGCAATAATTCCAGAAATAGTTGTATTAGCAACATCACCAGGAATAGCAATCATATCTAATCCAACTGAACATACACATGTCATTGCTTCTAATTTTTCAAGAGTAAGTGCACCATTTTCAACTGCGTTAATCATTCCTTGATCTTCACTTACTGGAATAAAAGCACCAGATAGCCCGCCAACATAAGAAGATGCCATTACACCACCTTTTTTAACTTGATCATTTAAAATGGCAAGTGCAGCCGTTGTTCCTGGAGCACCCACACTATCTAAGCCCATACCTTCTAAACAATCAGCAATACTATCACCAACTGCTGGTGTTGGAGCTAAAGATAAATCAATAATTCCAAAAGGAACATTCAATTTTTTTGATGCTTCTTTGGCAACTAATTGGCCAACACGTGTAATCTTAAAAGCAGTCTTTTTGATAGTTTCACATAACTCACCAAAATCTGCACCTTTGCATTTTTCAATTGCATTTTTAACAACACCTGGTCCACTAACACCAACATTAATAATACAATCAGCTTCACTTACACCATGAAAAGCTCCTGCCATAAATGGATTATCATCAGGTGCATTACATAAAACAACTAATTTAGCACACCCAATTGAATCATTTTCGGCAGTAAGTTCTGCTGTATTTTTAATAATATCACCCATAAGTTTAACAGCATCCATATTAATTCCTGTTTTAGTTGAACCTACATTTACAGAGCTACATACGTAATTTGTTACTTTCATTGCTTCAGGAATAGATTCAATTAATAGTTTTTCAGCAGGTGTCATTCCTTTTGAAACAATTGCACTATATCCACCAATGAAATTCACTCCCAATTCAATAGCACATTTATCTAATGTTTTTGCGATTTTTACAAAATCACTTGTACTATGACAAGCATTTGCTCCTACAAAGCCAATAGGAGTAACTGAAATTCTTTTATTAACAATAGGAATTCCATATTTTTTTTCAATTTCTTGACCAGTAGGTACTAAGTTTTTTGCAACACGCATAATCTTTTTATAAACATTATCACATAAAACATTAATATCATGATCCATGCAATCCAACAAGCTAATACCAAGAGTAATGGTTCTTACATCTAAGTTTTCTTGTTCAATCATCTTATTAGTTTCAGTAACTTCGAATAAATTAATCATATTTCCTCCCCATATTAAATACGATGCATTTTGTTAAAAATATTTTCATGTTGTAATTTAATGTTAACACCAATTTTTTGACCTAATTGATCTAAATCTTCACATACGTTTCCAAAATCTTTATCCATTTTAGATAATTCTACAATCATCATCATATTAAAATATCCTTGTATAATTGTTTGTGAAATATCTAAAATATTAATATTGTTATCAGCAAGAAAAGAACAAACTTCAGCAATAATCCCCACTTGATCTTTTCCTACGACAGTAATAATCCCCTTTTCCATAATGTGTCCTCCTTAATTTTTAGATATTATACCATATTGTATACAATAAAAAAAGTCTCTTTTTTTTTAACAATAAAAAAAGGATGCATCTAAGCATCCTCATTAGATTATTCACCTAATAATTTTAAAGCGTTTTCGAATACAGCTTTACCATTCATTGTTCCATAATCTCTCATATCGATTACATCAACAGGGATTGGTCCAGCTTTACGTCCTGCTGCTAATTTTTCAATTGCAGCTTTTTGGAATCTAACTTGAGGTCCAAGTAAGATACAATCTACTTCTTCTAACACTCTTGGTGCATCTGAAAAAGGTAAAGCAAAGATTTTACATTCGTAATTTGCATCCTTTGCTGCTGCTTCCATTTTTGTAACTAATAAACTTGTTGACATACCTGCCGAACATACTAATAAAATGCTTTTCATTTTTTACACTCCTTTTTTTAACCTGTATTTATTTTACCAATTATTCTTTATATTGTAAACACTTTCTTAAAATTTTTTTCTCATTTGGAAAATGACATTTCTTGTTAAAAGAGTATAATTAAAGTGATAGTATAAAAAGGAGAAATATGATGAGAATTCTACTAATAAGCGATACCCATATGTATAATGAAAAAATGGATCATATTTTAGAACATGAAAAATACGATATAGTCATTCATTGTGGAGATATTTCTGTTGATGAAGATGATCCACATCTAAAAAAAATGCTTGTAGTTCAAGGAAATCATGATCAGTCATTTTTACCTATTACAATTAAAAAAAACATTGATGGATATCATTGCTTAATTACTCATGGGCAAAAATTCGATGTTTACCGTGGTTACGATAAATTGTCTCAATATATGGATAATAACGATCTACAAATATGTTTTCACGGTCATACCCATGTTCCCACATATATTCACCAAAATAATGAAATATTTATTAATCCTGGAAGTGTCATGATTAATCGAGCAGAATATGGATTCGGTACCTATGCAATAGTAGAAATTCATCAAAAAAACATCAATGTAGAATTTCATCACGCAGACACTTTTGAGATTGTAGATATGAAAATTATTAATGAAGGAATGAAGATTCTCGAAGAATTTAAAAAATTACTAAAATAAATGGACTTGATTAACTCAAGTCCATTTATGCATTTCGTTTGTTTCTTTCATCATTTCTTTTTCGTTTATATTCAATAATAAACATAACTTCTTTTAAATCTTCATCAGGAAGTTCAGTTAATAAACGTGCTATATTAGCGATATTATAATAATCATATTTTTTCCCACTCATAATTTCTTCTACACTTCTGCCATATAGATTTGAAAAAATTTTCAATTCACCAACTGTAATATCACGTTTACCATTTTCTATATCTGAAATAGCTGAATGAGGAACATTAAGATGTGCGGCAACATCCTTTTGTGTAAGATGTTTAAAATTTCGATATGAACGTAATCTTTTAGCTAATTCTAAATCTATTGCCATATAATTCCTCCTAAATTCTTTATACCTAAATTTTAGCATTTTCAAAATTTAACTGCAATTAAATTTTGAAAAAATATAATTAATTATGCATTTTTAGATATATAATTTGTAAAAAAGAAAAACAGGATTAAAAATATCCTGTAAATGTGTTTAGATTTGTCGTATTGATTACTGACCTATTATTAATAATATGATCATATCTATTAATAATCTTTTTGATATCATCAAATGCCTCATTAGTAAAATTTAAAATGATTGCATCTGCATTAAAATAATCTAATTCATAACATTCGAGTGTCTTATAATGCAAAATATAATTATTACAATATGTGTCAGTAAGAATATCAAATAATTTCCCTTTACGATCTTTTAATTGATATGTACCATGTTTACATAAATTACACTTATCAACTTTTTTCCCTAAATAAAATTGACTTATAATACAATGTTTCATATTCATATTTGTAATTTTTCCATAAGCAATAAAATAAGATTTTTGAGTAGTATGAATATTATTGATTTGTTTTTCCGTCATTTCATAAGGTATCACAAAATCATTATTTAATGCTTCTATCCCATAATCGTTGCATAGGTTGAAATTATTGCTTAAAATCACTTTCTTTTTTTCCTTTATTAATTGCAATGCACCATAATCGCTAACAAGTACCTGATTAAACAAATTAAACAAATCAGATTCGATAAATTCATTTAAATCATCTTGCGAGTATAAATAAGGTATATATGGTATGATACGATCATCAATATTATCCATCTTATTCAAAAGAAAAAACGGAATAAATACATGATGAACTTGATTTAAATCAATAGCACTATATTGTTTTAAATTTGAAATCATAACATTAAGTTCTTTTACTTGTTTTCTTTTCGTGAGTTTTTTATCTAATATGACGTGAACTGATTCTTGATGCTTATTTAATTTCTTTTGTTGAAACTGTGCGATAGCTTCTCTCCTTAAGTCATTTAAAGATTTAATCGGAATAATGCCATTATCACAAAAATCAATTGTAATTTTATCTAAATGGTAAATTGTGTTTCCTAATTTAGATAACTGTTGTTTAATTCTCTCAGTTGATAATGGCGTTTTTAAAGCCTTTTCTATTGTTTGTGTAGTGTGCACCGTTAAAGACGTCGAATCATCATATACAGTTAAAGTCAAAGGCTCATTAATCTTACCGATTACTTTCATAGAAATAGGTAAAGAAATATTTTCATGTTGAATATATTTTTGTAATTCTTTTTCATATACATAATCACTTATTTTATAAACATCTTGTTTTATATCAATTTCTTTATTTAATTCAATTTCAATAATATCATCTTTATATGCTTCATTCACCAATAAACGCTTTTTAAACATCTTTGTCACTGTACGTGTCAGTTCTTCTTTAGGAAAATAAAGACGATCATTTTGATGAATTAAATTTGTTAAACGTAGTATAAGTTTTTTTTCTTTTTTATTGTATCTTACTATTTGTGCAACTTTAACACCTCTATTTCCGGGAATGTCTGATGAAACAAAATTTTTGTCATTCCATAAAAATCCACCAGTAAATCCACGATTAAAGATCTTCATCATATTATTTTTGGCTTGTTGAGTATCTATAGGTTGATTTTTGTAATAAGCATCTATCGCTTGACGATAAGAAGAAACAACACTCGCTACATACTCTGGCTTTTTCATTCTTCCTTCAATTTTAAAAGATTTAACACCCGCTTCAATCAATCTAGGAATATGATCAATAGAACATAAATCTTTAGGTGAAAGTATATATTTATTTTCATTATGCTCTATTTTACCATTTTTTAAAAACTCATACTGTAATCGACATGGTTGCCCGCACGCACCCTGATTACCACTTCTTTTAGCAATCATACTACTCATCAAACATTGACCAGAGTAAGACATACAAATTGCACCATGAACAAAAACTTCAATGTCAATGTTTGTATCATGGCAAATATCTTCAATTTCATCTATTGATGTTTCTCTAGCAATGACAACACGATCAACATTTTGACTTTCAAAATATTGAACACCAGCTTTATTTTTGACACTTGCTTGTGTAGAAATATGAATTTCAAAATGGGGAAAGTATTTTTTTACAAAATAATACAATCCCATATCTTGAATAATCAATGCATCTACATGAATAGAATATAAATAATTGATGTATTCTAATAATTCTTCAAATTGAGAATTTTGGTATAAAATATTTACTGTCACATACAATAGAACTCGATGTAAATGACAGTATTCGACTGCTTTTTTTAATTCATCACGATCAAAATTGGTAGCATAGGCACGAGCACCAAAAAGCTGTCCACCTAAATAGACAGCATTTGCACCAGATTGAACTGCAGCAACCATTGCTTCATAACTACCGGCAGGTGCAAGTAATTCTATCTCTCCTTTTCTCATCTTATGCCACCTTAACTAATTCAACACATAACTTTGCAGAAGCTTCACTTGCTTTTTTTAAATACTCATCAAATTGAATAGACGAATTGCCTTTACCAAATACATCAGATAATGAACGTGTAATAATAAACGGAATTTGGTATTTATAACAAGTTTGTGCAATAGCAGTTGATTCCATTTCACTACAAAGTGCATTAGGAAAATTATTTTTTATTTCATCAACTTGTACTTTTTGATGAATAAATTGATCTCCAGATACAATTAAACCATGATGATATGTAATATTCATTTCATTTAAGATTGTTTTAGCCTTATCAACTAAGATCGAATCTGCTTTAAAAACAACTGGCATTCCTGGTATTTCGCCAATTTGTCTACCAAAAGCAGTAACATCAACATCGTGATATGCTACTTCCTTTGAAATAACAACATCACCTACATTTTGATTAGATTGTAAACCACCTGCTGAACCAATATTGATAATAAAATTTGGGTGATATTCACTAATTAAAATAGATGTACAAATTGCAGCATTTACTTTTCCAATTCCACCCTGTAAAACAACAATATCTTTATCAAAAACTTTGCCTTCGTAAAAATGACAATCCAATATTTGCTTTTCTTGATTGATTTCACATTTATCTAAAATAGCATTTACTTCTTCTTCCATTGCTCCAATAATACCTATCATCATTTTGCCTCTTTTCTACAAACAAATATAACTCTTTCACAGTCATCATGATATTCACCAAAATCACTGTAAATTTCAATATCTTTAAATCCTACTTCTAATAACATGTTTTTGTATTCATCTACTGTCAATGTTTTTTGTATATGTTCTTCGCTTACATGTTCATTTTCAATCTTATCAATAATTTCAACATGATGTACAACATGTCCATATCCTAACGAATCTACTTTCCACTTGAAATAAAAATCAGGATCATCATTTTCTTCAAGATAATCTTTTAGAATATTTTCCATCTTATAAATACTATCTACATCAAATATAAAACAACCATCGTCTTTGATAGCATTAAAACAGTTAACAAATGTCTTTTTCACTTCATCACGTTCTATAATGTAATTAAGAGAGTCACATAAACATAAAACTAAATCTAATTTTTGATCAACTATAAAATCTCGCATATCTATGCGTCCTAGCATCAATTCAACGTTTTGTCTTGAAGCTTTCATTCGTGCAACTTCTAACATATCTTTAGATAAATCAGTTGCATAAACCTCCTTCTTTCGCTTGGCTAGACGCACTGCAATTTCGCCAGTACCACATCCTAATTCCAAAACAGTTTGAAAATCAGCATGTTCTTTTATAAATTGAACGTAATCTTTATAAAAATCAGCATCCATTAAACTATCATAATAATATGCAAATGCTTCGTATGACATTATTTTAATAACTCCTCAATATCCACTGTTGGCATATCTGCCCATAATTTTTCTAAGTTATAGTTTTTTCTTTCTTCTGGATCAAATAGATGAACAACAATATCTCCATAATCCATCAAAATCCATTGACTTGCTTTTTTACCTTCAATAGATTTAACGGAATATCCGTTTTCTTCGCATTTTTCTTCAACATTATCTTTTAAAGCTAACATTAATCTTTCATTAGCAGCAGTAGCAATGACAAAATAATCACATACAGGGCTAGTCATCCCCATATCTAAAACAGTAATATCTTTAGCTAATTTTTCATCTAACGCTTTAACAATAATCTCTAATTTTTTCATTTATATCTCCTTTTTAAATTTATTAAATATTTCAAAAAAGCAAGGATCTATTTCCCTATTTTTCTTTTTTGAAAATTGGTAAAAATCATTTAAGCAATATACAAATCCTTTTTTAATATCTTGATTACATAATGCAATTGCTTCACTTGAATCATACCCTCTTAAAGGATCAAGTTTGTCAGCACAATATACGCACATATCTAATAAATGCATATCTAAACTAGCAGTTGTATGGTTCTCTATAGCTTGCAATATCTCTTGATCATGTATATCAAATTCATTTTGACAAACATAAGACGATAACCATTGATGATAAACAGGTTCCGGTTTATTAAGAAATTCAGAATAATATTTTTTCATTAATTCTAATTCTAAATCCTTATCCATTTCTTTAGCCACATCATGCATCATAGCTGCTATATAAGCCTTCAAATCATCTAAATGATTACTTTGTGCAAATTCTCTTGCTAGTTTAGCGACACTAAGCGTATGAAGATAACGCTTATTGGACATTTTTTTCTTAATAAGTGAATCTAGACATAGTCCGTGATTTGCAAGATAAGATAAAACATTTTTATCTAACATTTCTATATGTCCTTGTTTAATTGCTGTACTTGATTCATGACTTATAGAAGTTTCTATTTCAAAAAAATGATAAGTTTTTAAATTGTTATTTTCTTGATAATCCGGTCTTTTAAATACAACTAAAGAAACAAGTTCACTAATTTCTTTGGCATTTTTCCATTGATTAAACTTGCTTGCCTGATCCATGCCCATAATATAAAACAATTCATCATTTTGATACTGTTTTTTTAAAGTTTTCAAAGTATCTATTGTATAGTTTTTATCCTCTGTTAAGCTATCTAGCTCAATTGTACAAATTTTAGCTTTAGCTATATCCTTTATCGCTAAAGAGATTGTATTAATACGATCATTATTAGACAATGCACTATGATCTTTCCAAGGATTATTTTTAGTTGGTATAACTAACAATGTATCAAGATTCAACTTTAAAATAGATTCTTTTATAATTCTTGTATGTCCTAAATGAATGGGATCAAAAGCTCCACCTAATATTCCAATGCGACTCATGGTAATCTATAAATTTCCTTATCACTAGGTTTATATAAAATAATTGTTCTTCCTAAAATTTGGACAACATCAGCTTTTGTTTTCATAGAAAGTTCTAAAGCCACTTCATTTTTTGATTGACTGCAACTTTCTAATATTTTTACTTTAATTAATTCTTTAGCATCTAAGGCATCAGTAATACCTTCAATTTGAGTTCTATGTACCCCATCTTTACCAATTTGAAAGATTGCTGATAAATGATGTGCTTCACTTCTTAAATATCTTTTTTGTTTTCCTGTTAACATATTTTCCTCCTATATAAGTGCTTCTCTTATAAATACCCCAACACCATGAGGCGCTTTTACTTTAATAATTGAATCAGGTGAATGAACACTGATAAAACCTAACCCAGAAATAACAATATCCACTTTATAATCAGGCAATTTAAATTGAAAATTTGCAAAATCTTTAATAGATTCAATTTGCTTTAAAGTTGGTTTAAGTGTTTTATGACGATTATATAACTCATCTGCATTAATTAATTTTGTACGATGAATTGTTAAGCGTCTATTAAAATAGCATGTAAAACTACTATGCTTTCCTTTAATAAAATCAATTCTTGCTAATCCACCAAAATATAACGTTTGCTGGTTATCTAATTGGAATGTAGCAGGTCTTAATTCTCCAGTTGGCATAATTTCTTTCAATGTTTCTTTTTCAACGATATGAGCTATTTGATGTTTATTAATAATTCCTGGTGAATCATATAAACTACTGTGATCATCAAAAGGAATTTCAATTAAATCTAATGTTGTACCTGGAAATTCGCTTGTTGTAATTAAATTATTTTCTGTTGGATTAATACTTTTAATCAAAGTATTAATCATCGATGATTTCCCTACATTTGTTACTCCCACAACATAGACATCTCGCTTGTTTCGATAATGTTCTATCATCTCTATAAGCGTATCAACATTATATTTTTTTATACCGCTAGTAAGTAATACATCTACAGGTTTTATACCATATTCTTTTAATTGTCTTCTTAACCATTTAATTATTTTTTGATCTTTTGCAGACTTAGGCAAAATATCTCGTTTATTACCTACAATCAAGATATCATTTTGACTTAAATGTCGTGTTAAACCAGGAATAAGACTACCATTAAAATCAAATAAATCAATCATATAAACAACAAGACTATTGGTATCCTCTATTGTCTGTAAAATATTTAAAAAATCATCTTGTGTTAAATTTGTTTCATTTAACTCATGATAATTTTTTAATCTAAAACATCTTTGACACAATACAACTTCATTATTCATCGCACTCTTTGGAATATATCCAATCATTTTTTTATTTTCATTTTGAATAATTGCTCCACAACCATAACATCTTATTTCTTCCATATTCAACCTCACTTCATGACCAATTGTACCTCATTTTAACCTATTTTAAAAGAAAAGAAAAGTCCTATAATTCTTTATTTTCTATTCATTCTTCATTATTTTTTATTTTACGACATAAGATAAAATAAAGGTGATAAAATGTTTAATCTAATACTTACATTACTAACAAACAGTTTCTTCGTTTCTTATATTCGTTCTAAATCATTTGAACTTCCTTTAAGCCATCACGAAGAACAATTTTATTTAGCTAAAAAACTTACTGGGGATTTACAGGCAAGAGATATTTTGATTGAAAGGAACCTAAGGCTAGTAGCTCATATAGCTAAAAAATACGAAAATCAAAAAGATCTACAAGAAGACTTAATATCAATTGGAACAATTGGTCTAATTAAAGCTGTTGATTCTTTCAATCCTGATAAAAATATTAAACTTGCAACTTATGCATCCAGATGTATTGAAAATGAGATTTTAATGCATCTAAGAAGCAGTAAAAAAACAAACAGTGATATCTCCCTCAATGAAATAATTGGTGTTGATAAAGATGGAAGTGAAATAGTTTTAGAAGAACTCTTAGAAAATAACGATCCCCCTCTTATTGACCAAGTTGATCAAAATGATAAAATACAAAGCCTTATTCAAAACTTTTCTATTTTAAACAAAAGAGAACAAGAAATATTAATAAAACGTTATGGATTAAACAATCAATCCAAACGCACCCAAAAAGAACTTGCTAAAGAAATGAACATCTCACGTTCATATGTATCTCGTATTGAAAAAAGAGCTCTCATCAAACTATATAAAGCATATATAAAACAAAACAACTCATAAGAGTTGTTTTAATCTTTTAAAAAGTCATCAAGTGATAATTTTTCAAACTTATTAACCTTTTTATCATGTGATACTTTCGTTTCATGATTTCTACTTTCTTGGTTATCCACTAAATCAAACAATGTATCTTCTACGACTTCTTTATTTTTTAAATGAATATCTTGATTTGTTTTAATAATAAAATCAGAAGTATATAATGGCTTATCAATATATACATCTTTTAGCCATTCATTTTTACTTAATTTAATAAGAGGTGTAAAGCGTGAATCTAAACGTGCGTTATTAAAATCAACAGCTTTAAATTCCTTAGAATTTAATGAAGTTGTCGTAACATTAATTTCATCTTGATTACTTACAACAACAGCTTTATACGTGAAAATAGTCTTTGTTTTTAAATTGTGATATAGTGGTGTTCCCTTTGTGGTACGTTTACAAGCTGGAATATCTGCTAATTTTAATCTTTTAATACCACCATCACTACTCAACACTAACAATGAATAAGTCAACATTGGATTAAAAACATCCATCGAAACAACAATATCATCTTTTAAGTTAAGTGCTTTAATTCCTGAAGCTTTTAGACCTACTATTGAAACTTCTTGTTCACTATATAACACACCATATCCTGCACGTGTTACTAAAATAACTCCTCTATTTTGATCTGTAAGTTTTACATCTATCACTTCATCTTCACCTTTAAGCCCCATACATTTCATCGCCTTGGAATATCGCTGTACTTCAAAGTCCTGCAATGCTGTACGCTTAATTTGCCCATTTTTAGTAGCAATCATAACATACAACGGCTGTTTAAAATCATCAACCAAAATGGCAGAAACAATTTTTTCATCAGCTGGTACTTTAACAAGATAACTTACATGCTTTCCTACATCTTTCCACTTAAATTCTTCTATTTTATGACAAGGAATAAATAAATAATTTCCTTTATTAGTAAATAAAAGTAAATTATTAACTGTATTGGCTTTAAATAAAGCAACTAATGAATCATCATCTTTTTTACCAAATGGTGTTTTGTCACTTGCTTTAATAGAACGATTAGAAATACGTTTAATATATCCATCTCTTGTAATAGAAATATTAATATCTTCAGCAATAATCATCGCTTTTTCATCAATTTTCACTTCACTAACTTGTTCTTTTATTTGAGTAAGTCGAGGCATTGGATATTGTTTTTTAATTGATTTTAAGCGGTTAATAATAACTGACCGTAACTTATCATCACTGTCAAGAATTTCATTCAATTCATTTATTTGAAGATCTAATTGTTGCTTTTCTTCTTCTAATGAAACAATATCTGTATTTGTTAAACGATATAATTGTAACATGACAATTGCTTCCGCTTGTTTTTCACTAAATTGATATTGTGTAATTAAATTGTTTTTAGCATCACTCTTATCCTTAGATGCTCTAATTGTTTTAACGACTTCATCTAAAATAGAAATAGCTTTAATCAAACCATCTACAATATGTAATCTTGATTTAGCTTTATTTAAATCATAAATACTGCTACGTGTTACAACATCAATTTGATGATCAATATAACCATCAAGAATATCAATAATACCCATTAATACAGGTCTTTTATTCTTAATTGCAACCATATTATAATTATAATTTTTTTGTAAATCTGTATTTTTATATAAATAATTTAACGTATTTTGCACATCAGCAGTCTTTTTTAAATCAATAACAATTCTTAAACCTTCACGATCGGACTCATCTCTCACTTCGATAATACCATCTATATTCCTATTAAAACGAATTTCGTCTATCTTTCTAACAAGATCAGCTTTATTCACTTCGTAAGGAATTTCACTCACTACTATTTGATTCATGTTTTTATCTTCTACGATTTCTGTTTTAGCACGAACAATAACTTTTCCTTTTCCATTCTTAAAAGCATTTTTAATCCCATCAATACCTTCCACAATGGCGCCAGTAGGAAAATCAGGTCCTTTAATAAATTCCATCATTTTTTCTAAAGTGCAATGATCATGTTTTATACGATAAATCGTAGCGTCAATAACTTCTTCTAAATTATGAGGTGGTATATCTGTAGCATAACCTGCCGAAATACCAGTAGCTCCATTCACTAATAAATTAGGATAAGCAGCAGGTAAAACAGTTGGCTCATATTCTGTATCATCAAAATTTAATGACATTAATACAGTTTCTTTATCTAAATCCTTTAATAATTCACTGGCTATTGGAGAAAGTCTTGCCTCTGTATAACGCATAGCAGCAGCAGGATCATTATCGATTGATCCGTTGTTCCCTTGCATGTCAACAAGTGGTGCTCTCATCTTCCATTCTTGTGATAAACGAACCATCGCATCATAAACCGATTTATCCCCGTGAGGATGATAATTACCAATAACATTTCCCACTGTTTTAGCAGATTTACGATATGGTTTATTTGCTGTATTTCCTTCTTTATTCATTGAATAAAGAATACGACGCTGAACAGGCTTTAATCCATCACGAACATCTGGTAAAGCACGGTCTTGAATTATATATTTTGAATATTTACCGAAACGATCTCCCATGATTGTTTCTAGTGTCATGACTATTTTTTTATCGCTCATAGTTTACTCCTTTATTCAATATTGTAATCATCTTCTAAAGAAAATTGGACATTTTGTTCTATCCATTCACGACGTGGCTCAACTTTATCACCCATCAATACCGAAACACGTCTTTCAACAATAGCTGCATCTTCAATAGACACTTGAATTAATGTTCTTGTTTCAGGATTCATTGTTGTTTCCCATAATTGAGTTGCATTCATTTCCCCTAATCCTTTATATCGTTGAACATTATAACCTCTTCCAATTTTCTTTTTTGCTTCTTCAAGTTCATGATCTTCCCAGGCATAAATAATTTGTTCCTTTTTACCTACCTTTTTAGAAACCTTATATAATGGTGGTAAAGCTATATATACTTTTCCTGCTAAAATTAAATCTTTCATATAGCGATAGAAAAAAGTTAATAATAAAATTTGGATATGAGCTCCATCAGTATCGGCATCGGTCATAATAATCACTTTATCATAATGACTATCTTTTACTTGGAAATCAGCACCAACCCCTGCACCAATAGTATTAATTAACGTAGCCAGTTCTTCATTCTTCATAATATCTTGAATTGATGTCTTTTCACTATTTAACACTTTTCCACGCAAAGGCAAAATTGCTTGATATTTTCGATCTCGTCCTTGTTTAGCACTTCCGCCTGCTGAATCACCTTCGACTAAATACAATTCGTTTTTCTTTTTGTTTTTTGATTGCGCTGGCGCTAATTTTCCACTTAATATTCTTTCTTGCTTTGTTCCTTTTCCTTTTCTAGCAGCTTCTCTTGCTTTTCTTGCAGCATCTCTTACTTGTGCCGCTTTAATCATTTTTTTAACAAGTAAATCAGCAATCTCTTTATTTTCTTCTAAATAATAGGACAGCTTTTCATACACTAACGAATCTACTGCATTTCTTGCTTCTGTTGTCCCTAACTTAGACTTCGTTTGTCCTTCAAACTGCAATAAATGTTCAGGAACTTTGACAGAAATAATAGCAGTCAATCCTTCTCGAATATCATTACCTTCTAAGTTTTTATCTTTTTCCTTTAATAAGCCATATTTTCTAGCATATTCATTAAAAGTTTTTGTTAGACCACTTCTAAATCCTGTTTCATGTGTTCCTCCATCTCCAGTACGAACAAGATTAACAAATGATAAGGTATTTTCTTGATATCCATTTGTAAACTGTAATGCAATATCTAGTTCAATTTCTTGACTTACTCCTTCTAAAGAAACTATAGGATGCAGTGTTTCTTTATTAAGATTTAAATAATCTATAAATGCTTCTAATCCATTTTCATAACAATAGGAAACCTCTTTATCAGTTCTTTCATCTTTTAAATTAATTGTAATTCCTTTTAAAAGAAAAGCACTTTCCATCAATCTTTCACTAATCATATTATAATTGAATTCAGTCGTTGAAAAAATATCTTTATTAGGTAAAAAATGAATTGTAGTCCCCGTATCTTTACACTTACCAATAACTTCTAGTTTACCAATTGTCTCTCCACCATCACTAAAATGTTGATGATAAATCTTACCATCGCGATGAATGGTCACTTCAAGCCATGAAGAAAGAGCATTAACAACACTGGCACCTACTCCGTGCAATCCTCCAGATGTTTTATACCCACCATCTTCAGAAAATTTTCCACCAGCATGAAGGATAGTTAAAATAACTTCGGTTGTAGGTCGTCCTGAAGCGTGCATTCCTGTAGGCATTCCTCGTCCATGATCTGTGACTTTTATACTATTATCTTTGCCAATTGTCACTTCTATTTTATTACCAAACCCTGAAAGTGCTTCATCAATTGCATTGTCTACTATTTCCCATACGAGATGATGCAATCCACGTGCATCAGTTGAACCGATGTACATTCCCGGTCTTTTTCTGACCGCTTCAAGTCCTTCAAGAATTTGAATATTTGATTCATCATATGAATGATTATTTGCCATGAATTATAAATCCTCCTTTTTACGCTTTTCCTATTATATCAAAGTTCTTATTTTTTTTAAAGATTATTTGCTTTTTTGATATTCTTCATTATAATAATGTTGGTGATAAAAAAATGAAAGAAATAATACTTATATTAATAAGTTATTTATATGGATCAATACCTTTTGCTCTGGTCATTGGTAAGTTGTTTTTTAATACAGATATTCGTTTATCTGGATCTGGGAATTTGGGTGGAACAAATGCAGGACGCGTTTTAGGAAAACCGGTTGGTTTGGCTGTTATTATATTAGATGCATCTAAAGCAATGATAGTTGTACTTTTAACAAGTTATTTATGTTCTGTTTTACATATCAATCAAGATTTAAAATATATTTGTGCTTTAGCTTGTGTCATTGGACACTGTTGGCCAATCTTTGCAGGATTTAAAGGTGGTAAAGCCGTCTCAACTGCTATAGGATATTTCTTTGCAGTTTATCCATTATGGGCTTTAGCTGTACTACTTGTATTCCTCATCATTCTAAAGATATTCAAATATGTTTCATTATCATCTGTCCTTGCATCACTTACAGTGCTTCTATGCACACCATTTATGTCAATTTCACTTACAGGTAAAATCGTTAATTTGTTTATTGTACTTATTCTTGTTTACCGACATATACCAAATTTAAAGCGCATCAAAAATCATACTGAACCTAAAATTAAATGGATGTAAAAAAGTCATATGTTTATATGACTTTTATTTATAGCTAATTTTAGTTTGTGGATCCAAATAATCATCTTTGCCAAGATACTGTATTTGATATTGACTATTTTTATACTCAATCAATGACAAAGAACAGCCACGTATAATTTCCCCGTTAATTTCATTAAAACGATTTACAGGTAAATTTAAGGCAATTCCATGAACAATTGTAAATAACATACCATGAATAGTAATAAAAATTGTTTGATTAGGATTCTCTTTATATTTTTCGTCAATGAAATTTTGAAAACGATCAATAACTTGTTGATATGTTTCACCACCTGGTAATCCATAATTCGGTGAAGGGTTATTCCACAAATCATGATATTCATGATTATTTTTTAATTCCTTAATATTTCTTCCTTCATAAATACCAAAATTCATTTCCATTAAACGTTTATCTTTTATAATTTCACTTTTAGGAAAAATGATTTGAGCTGTTTCATAGGCCCTGTTTAATGGACTAGAATAGACAGAGTCAATGTTTTTATCTTTGATTGCATCTTTTAAACACAATGCATCACGTTTTCCATCTAAAGTGAGTGGGGAATCTTTCCAACCTTGAAGCTTAAATTGTTCATTCCAAAGAGTTTTAGAATGACGCGTAATATATATTTTCATAATAAAAAATAAGGGATATCCCTTATTTATATTGTGCTTTTACTGTATTCATAATTTTTCTAATTTGAGCTTCACTAGGTTTTCTACCCATTTCCATGTACATAGCACGAATCATTTTTTCATTGATTGGTGGATTTTTTTGCATTTGTTTTTTAAAGAAATAACGTGCAGCAAAGAAACCAGCTACCAGTCCTATAATTAGACCAATGATTAAATATAATACCATTGTAATACCTCCTAATATTTACACTTGCTTTGACATTATAACATAACTTTGCGAAATTTGATATAATATATCAAAGAATATATTATATTTATCTTTAGATAGTATTGTTATGTAATAATGATTAACAATACAACAAATTTTTTCATTTGTTAATTCATTAATAAAATAATGTTTGTTACCACTTCTTTTATAGCCTTTTCTCAAAGATAAGTTTTGATAAATTAAATTATTAATATTTTCGTTATCTGCAAATATTTGTTGTAATTGCCTTTCATGGTAAACATTATCCGGTTTTATACTACGAAAAACATCAATAACACATGGATATTTATGAATTAAATTTGATAGTTCATCTCGATAACGGTAAATAACATATTTCATTTTGATCACCCATATTTAGTATACACTTTCAAAACAAAAATAATTGTCAAAAAAAGGATTGATTTTACACACCCATTCTTTATCCTTTTATGTACATACAAAACGTATCCTCACTTTTTTGAAGCCACTTCATTTTTCGTCCATTAATACGCTATACTAACAGACATATATACTTGCACATCAAAAAATAACCTTGCTTTTATAGTTAACAAAATAGCCATCATTGTCGATTGCGTCTTATTTGTATACCATATTATCTTAGCTTTTTAGTTTTAATTTTTCATAAATTTAATGTCAACAACAATTGTATGATATAAAAAAACTGTTAACAAATTATTGTCAACAGTTTAAAAAGATTAACTTTATTCTTTATTTAATTATTTCTTTCATATTTTTAACAACGTTTTCTACAGTGAACCCATAATGAGTAATCACTTCATTTGCTGGTGCACTCGCTCCAAATTGATCAATACCCATAGTTTTTCCATCTAAGCCAACATATTTATGCCAACAGAAATCTCTTCCCATTTCAATAGAAAGACGATGACGGATACCATTTGGTAAAACAGATTCTTTATAAGCAGGATCTTGTTTATCAAATAATTCCATGCATGGCATTGATACAACACGTACATCAATATTATCTTTTAATAATTCTTCTTTAGCTTTCATAGCAAGATTAACTTCACTACCAGAAGCTAAAATAATACCATCAAGTCTGTCTTTTTCATGCCCAATAACATATCCACCATGTTTAACACCTTCATAGCTACTATTTTCCATTGTTTCTACATTTTGTCTTGTAAGAATTAAAGCAGTTGGACAATCTGTTGTTTCTACAGCAATTTTCCATGCAGAAGCCATTTCAATAGCATCAGCTGGTCTTATGACTTGAATATCAGGTAAAGATCTAAGCATTGTTAATTGTTCAATTGGTTGATGAGTTGGACCATCTTCACCAACAGCAATTGAATCATGAGATAATGGTAAAATAATTGGTAATTTCATAATGCTTGCCATACGTAAAGCACCTTTGAAATAATCAGAGAAAACTAAGAATCCCCCTGAAGAAACTTTTACACCTTTATGTAATGTCATACCATTCAAAATAGCAACCATAGCAAATTCACGAATTCCAAACACTAGATTACGACCATCATAATGTTCTGTACTAAAATTGTTTTCACCTTTAATTTGTGTTTTAGTTGATGATGCTAAATCAGCTGTTCCAGACATGAATGTAGGATTTTGTTTGGCTACCTCTTGAATAATTTCTAATGAAGTATTTCTTGTCGCATCTGAATATCCTTTTTCATATTTCTTTGTAATTTCATCAATATCAAGGTGATAATGTCCATCAATAGCATCAAATAACTCTTTAGCTAATTCAGGATATTTTTCTTTGTATTGTTTTACAGTACGATTCCACTTGTTGAACTTATTACGTCCACGTTTAATACATGTATCTTTAAAATCATCATAAACTTCTTCAGGAACATAAAAATCTTCATGATCAAACCCATAAGATAATTTGGCATTTTTACCATCTTCTTGTCCTAATGGTGAACCATGTACTTTGTTTGTTCCTTGATTTTTAGAACCAAAACCAATTGTAGTATTAACAATAATTAAACTTGGTTTAAAACTTTCCTTTTTAGCTTTTTTTATTGCTTTATGAATTGAAACAATATCATTTCCATCATCAACTTCTATGACTTGCCATCCACACGCTTCATAACGTTTTTTAACATTTTCGCTAAATGACATTGATAATGGACCATCTAAAGTGACTTGATTTGCATCATATAAAACAATAAGTTTTCCTAAAGATAAGTGTCCAGCAATTGAAGCAGCTTCATAAGTTACCCCTTCTTGCATATCTCCATCACCACATAAAACATATGTATAATGATTAACAATATCTAAATCTTCTTTATTATATTTTGTTGCTAAAAACTTCTCAGCCATTGCCATTCCTGTTGCCATTGGAATACCTTGTCCAAGTGGTCCAGAAGAAGCATCTACCCCATCAGTCATACCATGTTCAGGATGTCCAGGAGTGTTAGAACCCCATTGTCTAAATTGTTTTAAATCATCAATTGAAATTTGATAACCAGATAAATGCAATAATGAATATAATAATGCCGAAGCATGACCTGATGCTAAAACAAAACGATCACGGTTAAACCAATTAGCTTCCTTATGATAAAAATTCATTTCTTTTGTAAATAAAGTATATAAAGCAGGTGCAGATCCAAGAACCATTCCAGGATGCCCAGAATTGGCTTTATTAATTGTATCAATACCTAAACTTCTAATCGTTGCTATAGATAAATTTGACGTGTCCATTCCATAATCTCCCTTTTTAATAAAACTAAATCTTATTATACACATTTCGACATAAAAAACAAGGCACAAATCAGTGAATTCATGCCTAGTTTAAATGCTTTGTTTTTTTATGAGGAGTCACATCATTCCCCTTTTCATCAACAACTTTTACATTACTTAATTGTTGTTTAAATCCCGCACGGAATGCCTTAAGATATTGAGCTCTTAGTTCTTTTTGCTCATCTAGTTCTTCCTCAGTAATTGTTCCTTCTTTTTTCTTTTTAGCTAATTCATTAATTCTTGAAATTAACTTTTGATCTATTTCAGCCATAGTTATAATCTCCTTTTAATAAAAAACTAGAGAGTTTGTTAGATTATCCCTGGTATGTGCAGGTGGGCACCTTTAAATAATTTTAGGATTCCTATTCTTGACAGGCTTTCAACACCATTATTTAGATCAGGTTCCCTTATCTAATTTGTAGGAAATTTATTATACTCTCTAGCATTGGTATTATACCATAGAAAATATTTTAATAAACATCTTTCATTTATTTTTTTACAATAAACGTTGATGTATACTTTAAATCAAAATACTTCATAACACTATAAATATCTTCAAGTTGAATTGTTGAAATAATGTCAACAATATCTAACGAAATAATACCCTCAAAATAATAACGACTAAATAAGTTTGCAATCGCCTCAGGACTATTATAAACATTTATAAAATTGCCGATATTTTTTCTTTTTATTCTTTCAAAATCTTCTAAATTGAATTTAATATCTTTAATATGTTCAATAAAATCATAAATTTGATCTTTAAGTTCAAGATAACGATCTTGATCTCCGCCCATTTGAATAAATGCATAGTCTCTTTCTTGTGTAAAGTTTGCACTGAAAGAATCATTAATGATTCCTTTTTCTAACCATTCGTTATATAATTTTGAACTTTTAGAAAATAATAAATCAAACAGGATATTTAATGACAATTCTCTTTTTAACTTTTCTAGGGGTGTTTTTAATTGTTCGTTAACTTTTATTGAAACAATAATCTTACTCATTTCAACATCCATTGTTTTTTCAACTAACGGTGTTTTAATATCTAATGGTTCTTTTATTTCACGTCGTACAATAGGTTGAGGTAAATCAAAATGTTTTTTATTTTGATTGTCTATGATAAGTTTCATTGTGACATGAGGATCAATATTTCCGACAACAAAAAGCATCATATTATTGGGATGATAAAATGTTTTATAACATGTTTCCAACATTTCTTTAGTCGTTCTATTTACCGTTTCTACTGTTCCAGCAATATCCTTTGCTACCGGATGATTTTGATAAAGGTTTTCAATTGACCCAAAATAGACTCTCCAATCAGGATCATCATCATACATTTTTATTTCTTGACCAATGATTCCTTTTTCTTTCTCTACACTTTTATCAGTAATAGCTAATTCTTGAACAAAATCTAATAAGAGTTCAACACATTCATTTTCATGAGAAGTCGTTGAAAACAAATAAGCAGTACGACTAGATGATGTAAAAGCATTAGAACTTGCTCCTAGTAAAGCAAATTTGTCGGCTGCATCACCATCTTTCATATCAAACATTTTATGTTCAAGAAAGTGAGCAACACCATCTTCAACAGTTATCATCTTATTTTCACCAAGAGGTATAAAAGTGGTATCAACTGAACCAAAACGAGTAGAAAATAATCCATAAGTTTTTTCAAAGCCAACTTTAGGCAGTAAATATACTTCTAGACCATTATCAAGTTTTTCATGATATAAAGTTTCTTTTAATGTTTGGTAATATAATTCTTCCATTATTCACTTCTCCCTGTTAATAAGAAAATTGTATCTAATTTCATTGTACCAGCAATAGCCATGATTTCTTCTTTAGTTACAGCCATTAATTTGCTCAAATATTCATCATCCGTTTCTTCTTTACCAGTAATATCTCGATTATATAATAAAGAAATCATACTTAAAGATTCATCTTTAGAACGTGTCAAAGCATTTTTTAGCATACCTTTTATAATATCTAATTCCTCATCACTAAACTTTCCTTGTTGAATTAATTTAAGTTGTTCATCAATAAGTTCTCTTGTCTTTTGATAATCTTTTCTTTCAATCCCAGCATTAACAATGACAATACCATTAAACGCATCATAACTAGAAGAAATATAATAACATAATGAATGTTGTTCTCTAACAACTTTAAATAATTTTGATTGACTAAAGCCACCAAACAAAGCATTGAACACAGTCGTAGCATAATGATTATGTGACATGAATTCACTGTCTATTTGATAACCTATATTTAATTTAGATTGTGTAATATCTTGTTCTTCAATGATTTCTTGAATATCATTACGGTATACTTGATAATGATAAGAAGTGTCATAAGTATGATTTTGTTCAGGCAATGTCAAGTATTGCTCAAATAAGCTAACAATAGAATCATCAATATCCCCTACAACATAAAGATGTTTATGATCCTCCATTAAACATTGCTTGAAATAAGCAAACAACTCTTCATTAGTTATTGCATCAAGTTCTTCAAGATAGCCACTAGTAGAAATACCTAATGGTTGATCTTTTCCCATATATTCAAATAGTTTTTCTAAACTATAAGAAAATTTGTCATCTTTTTGAACAATTAAGCGTTCTTTTAATTCTCTTTTTTTAATTTCAAACATTTGTTCATTAAAAAGATGGTTCATTGCATTAGGGTGATTTAAAACATCATTCAACATTTGGATTTGTTGCGTTAACAAATCCTCTTGATAAGGCAAGTATTCTTGATTAATACAAATGCTATTCATATTAATAATATGACTTTTTCCTTTAGATGTTACACTTGTCCCATATTTCATACCATATAAATTTTCTAAAAATTTCGAAAACTCTTGTGTGGATGGATATTTTTGTGTTCCTGTAACAAGCATAAAAGAAAGTAAAGTTCTTTTTGTTACTGTTTTTAAATCTAATTTGTTTTGTAATTTTAATGAAATTGTAATATTTTTAAACTTTGTTGTTGGTATCAAATGTAACTGATACCCTTTCATCATATAATTTTTTTCCATAAATACTCCTTTAAACAAACATTATTATACACCATTATTCATTATTTTAAAAAATGATAGAACCAATTCTATCATTTTTTAAATATCTTCTTCACTATAACCACGAATATAGACTTCACGTGGCTTTGAGCCGATTTGAGGTCCAATGACGCCATCACTTTCTAATTGATCAATAATTCTTGCTGCCTTATTATAACCTATTCTAAATTGCCTTTGTAATAATGATGTGCTTGCTTTTTGCGCTTTAATAACAAAAGCACGACACATTTCATATTCTTCATCTTCAGCTTCTTCTTTAGCTAAATTAGCAGATAGCGTAGGTTTAACATTGACATATTTTTCATCATACTGAACTGCCTGTTGATTTGTAACATGATAGACAATAGCCTGCACTTCTTCATCGGTAACAAACGCACCTTGAACACGTACCGGAGAAGAAGAACCCATTGGTGAAAATAACATATCACCCTTTCCAAGAAGTTTTTCAGCACCAGAGCAATCAAGAATAGTACGAGAATCAATACTAGAAGAAACAGCAAAAGCAATACGTGAAGGAATATTAGCTTTAATTACACCTGTAATGATATCGGTTGATGGTCTTTGGGTTGCAACAATCAAATGAATTCCAGCTGCCCTTGCAAGTTGGGCAATACGCATAATGCAATCTTCAACATCTTTACTTGCAACCATCATTAAGTCAGCAACCTCATCTAAAATAACAACAATGTAAGGTAATTTTTCAAGTTCATCATTTTTGTTATTTTCAACATATTGATTATACATTTCAATCTTTTTAACATTGGCTTTTGTAAACAAGTCATAGCGTCTTTCCATCTCAGCCACGACTTCTCGTAAAGTAGCTGCCGCTTTTTTGGGATCAGTTACAACAGGCGCCAATAAATGAGGAATACCATTATAATTAGATAACTCAACTTTTTTTGGATCAACCAAAATCAGTTTTACTTCATCTGGCTTAGCCCTCATTAAAATACTACAAATAATTGTATTAACACACACAGATTTACCCGATCCCGTTGCCCCAGCTATCAATAAATGTGGCATTTTATTTAATTCAGCATAGATGGCTTTGCCACTAATATCTTTTCCTAAAGGAACCAAAAGTTTATTATCCCTTAAATTGGCAGGAATATCTTTAAAAACCTCTTTAAAAGTAACCATAGAAGGCACAAGATTTGGAATTTCTACACCAATCGCTGACTTTCCAGGAATAGGTGCTTCAATACGAATATCACGTGCCGCAAGAGCTAGTTTAATATCATCTTGCAGCTGCATAATCCGATTGACCCTTGTTCCAGTTTCTAATCTTAATTCATATTTAGTAACCGAAGGTCCAATAAAAATATTGCTGATGCTCGCATGAACCCCAAATTCTTTTAGAACATCTCGCAATTTTTCTGCATTATCTAAAGCGTGTGTCTTATTTTCACCATTTTTCTTGTTTGGTATTGTTTGCAATAATGAAAGAGATGGCAAACGATATTTTCCTGTTTTTTTAGGTTGTGGTTTTTCTTCAACGACTTCTTCCTGTAATTCTTCTTTGTCTTTAATATCTAAAGAATTTGACTCTTCATTATAAGCAAAAGTTGTTGGCAAATCCTGATCCTCTTCATTAAATTGATCTAAATGAGGTTCTTCCAGTTTATTAATTTCATTGTTTTCTTGTATAGAATCTGTTTCTTGATTTTCATCTTCAAAATAGTCTTCAGGGAAAAAGGATGATTGATCTTCTTTTTTCTTTGAAAAGAATTCTTTAAAAATACTCTTTCCTTTATATGTATCATGTTGAGAATCTTTTTTTTGTAACAATGATTTCCCTTTATGTGTTTTTTTATACTGTACATAATAACGGCTAAAAATCAATGTCATCCCAATTAATAAAATAAGTACTGCTGCGATCATAGCTCCTGCATAGTCAAAAAGCATACTTAAAACACCATATAAAACAGCGCCTATTAATCCTCCTCTATTTAAAGGAATAGTTTTAATATATACTTGAATGACTTGAATTCCTGTATTGCCATCTTGATTAATATTCATCATGACTAATATTCCAATTAAAGCCATATAAAAACCAACAGCCTTTGGAGTAGAGAAGGAAGGCAAAGTCGCACCATAAACAACATAAACACTTAAAGCAACAAATAAAGAATAAATAATGCCGTAGAAGTTACCAAATAAATAACGAACAACAAAATCTAATTTTTCGCCTACTATTCCTAACTTTAAAGCTGCGATAATAATTAAAAATAAGCAAACCGAAGCAATAATACGTGTTCTTAATTCTTCACTAATCTGTTCTTGCTTTGATTTTTTCTTACGTTTTGTCTTTGCCATTATCTTCCCTCCTTTAGTTGTATATTATATCGTATAAGTACATAATCGTCAAAATAAGGTTACATCATAAAATGCACCATTATTAATGGTGCATTAACACATTATACTTCAATAACTATTGGTAAAATGACAGGTTTTTTCCCTGTTTCTTTAGTAATAAATTTATTTGTTTTTTCTTTAATTGTCTGACGTACCTCAACGACTTCCAATTCTGGATTTTTTTCTAAATCTTTAATACATGTTTCAGCAATATCAATAATTCCTTTAATAATATTTTCAGAGTCTTTTAGATAAACAAATCCTCGAGTCTGTACATCTGTATTAGCTATAATTTTCTTTGTTTTACTGTCGATTGTCACACCAATAATAACAACACCATCATTTGATAATTGGATACGATCATCAATGACTTTTGCTCCGACATCACCAACACCAATACCATCGATCATTACATCTTCAATTTCAAAAGTATCTCGATAATCTTCTAATTTACCACCTTTAAATGAAATGCGTTCTCCATTATCAATGATAATGATATGATCATCTTTAATATTCATTCCTCTTGCAATATCACCACAAGCAATAAAGTGTTGATACTCTCCTTTGATTGGAATAAAATATTTTGGTTTAAAAATTTGAATAATCACTTTAATATCTTCTTGACTAGCATGCATTGAATAAAGTTCTTTGTTTTTTAATACATGTATTTTAGAATCTGTTTTATATAACTCATTGATAGCTTTGTTTGCAATCTTTTCTGTTCCGGGTAATACCGGAGATGCAACAACAAAGGTATCAGTATCCTTTAATTTTAAATATTCATCACCACCATCAATGATATCACAAATATCATGATAAATACGTCTAGGACTACCACTTAATAAAATAACTAAACGATCATTCAATTCTTCTTTAGCAATATCTGTAGAAAAAGCAATAAGTTTTTTAGGAATCGAGATAACCGCTTTTTTTAACTGCTGTCCAATACGAACAATACTATTCGTACTATCATATTTATCACGTCCATAAAAAACAATACGACGATTATATTTTTTAGCTAATTCAACAATTTCTTTACTTCTAAAAATATTTTGCGCATAACTAGAAATAATAATTCTTCCTTCACTATCTTCAAAATCTTGTTCTATTTGTGAAGTAAGTTTATGTTTTGGCGAAGTATAACCATCATTTTTAGCATATGATGATTCACATAATAAAGCCAATACACCTTTTTTTCCAATTTCCATCATTTTTTGAATATCACATCCAAAACCTTCAGGAGCTCCAAAATCAATAATAAATTCTCCACCATAAACAATGTAACCTCTATTTGTCCATAAAGCGACACCAACGCTTCCAGGAATAGAATGTGTTACTGGAAAAAATTCTACAGGAACCCCTGCGATTTCAATTGAATCATTACGTTTTACTCGATTCAATTGATATTTTGTCTTGCTTCTTGTTTTCTTTTGATAACGATGTATCATTTGTTCAATTAAATCAGCTGTTAGATTAGGTGCATAAATAGGTACATTAATTTCCTCTAATAAATAAGGTAAAGCCATCATCACATCATCATGTCCATGAGTAATAATTACCGCAACAATTTTATCTTTATTATCTTTTAAATAATCAAAACTAGGAATAATGATATCTACTCCAAGCTTATCCACTTCTGGAAAACGATGTCCTGCATCTATAATAAATATCTTTTCATTAATTTCTATACAATACATACTCTTACCCATTTCAGCTTGACCACCCATAGGCAAGATTTTAACAACATCTTTTTTCATTTCTACCTCCTATTTCATTTTTTTATGATTCTTTACAGTGCGTTTATTCTAACATAAAGTTAATCAGTTTGCTAACTCTTTATTTATTGTAACAAATAAATCAAAAAAGAAAAAGTCATCTTTCACGTTTGTGAGTAATAAAAATCGGCTGAATTTGATGATCATTTAAAGCATTAACAATTGTTTGAATTCCTAATGTATATTCAGTTAATAAACTATTGGGTTTCTTTATTGTATCATCCTGATACATAGGCATAAAATAAAAGTGTTTTGTATTCATCAACTGCATAAAATTAACACCGCTTGTTGAAAGAGCATCATTTGAACAAAGTCCAATCACAATATTTCGATTATTTCTTAAAGTAGCTTTAACTGCCATTGTAACAGCATTATCATTAATCCCATGAGTTAACTTAGCTAAAGTATTCCCGCTGCAAGGATAGACAATCATTAAATCTAACTGAATTACTGGACCAAAGGGTTCAGCATCAACAATATGAGTAATTAACGGATGCTTTGTATATTCTTTTATTTGCGATATTAAATGTTGATGTTTAAAAAAGCGTGTATCATAGTTTAATACTTCATCAGTCAAAAAGACATAAAGATCCACACCATGATCATTTAATTCTTTTAAAAAAAGCAACAATGGCTTCATAGAACAAAAAGAACCAGTAATACCTATTCCTATCTTCTTATTTTTTAACATTTCTCATCACCCTATCCATAGTATGAAAAATAAGTTTGGCACTTTGCCTTGGAAAAAACATTCCCGGTAACGATCGATATGAATAATACGATGCATGATTTATACTTATAGTTGTAGCTAAATCATAAATAACACTTTTGTCAAATGTTTGATAACAAATTGTTTCTTTAGGGATAGTGTTAATAATGACATCAAATTCCCCTTCTATATGTTTCAAATCAACATGCTGGTATCCCCTTTGTTTAATAATGACATCATCTTTATTATTCCTATTAGCAATCGTTATTGTATTATGATATTGCTTTAAACAATGCGCTATTTTTTGAGCTAAATCTCCAAAACCCAAAATCAAAATACGATTGCGATAGCCGTGCCTGTTTTCAATCATTAATTTTAACAAACCTAAAACCGTCAATAAATTATTTTCTTGCTTAAAAATAATATCTTTATTAATATTAATTGTTGGATATACTCCGTCATTTAATGTAAAAATATAAGGACATCTTAAATCACAATATTGATTTCCATTTTTACCTAAATAATAAAAATCTAAATCGTTTCTAAATTCGCTTAACTTATATCCTGAATTTAACAAATAATATTTAAGCCATTCATCTCTTTTATCTAAGACCTCGACATATCCTTTCATCATGCCACCTCAATAATAATATATGACATAAAGTAAAAAATGATATAAAATAAAAAATAAGGAGTCTATTATGGAATATCTACTCATTATTTTAACAATTTGTTTATCTTTTACATTTCATCCTCTTTATAATAATTTCACAAGTTTACTTGTTTATCATCATTATGTTCTCTATTTTGGATGGCTTATAATCAATATTCTTTTTATATTTATCAAGCTTTATCATCTTAGCAACAGATCAAATAGAAGAATCCTATATCTTATTTCTTGTTTGTTTATTATTGGTACCTTTTTACCCTATCATCTTTCTACCAGTGATTTAACTTCATTTTTACATGTAGGGCTTACTTTTTTAGCACTCATTCTTACTTTTGTTTTGCTCAAACTCATCATTAAACAATCCATGTTAACATCATATAAAAAAGCCAATCAAGTTGATTATTGGCTTAATTGGCAAATAAGTATTATTATTTTATTACTGATGATGTTTGGTACCATTAATGGTATTATTGAAATTGTAACATTAAGTAGTATTCTATTAACAATGAGACAACTATCACATTAATGATTGATTAGATAATGATATTGCATAGATTCTTTTAATGGCTCACTATCAATGCCTAACGCTTCAACTATTTCATAAGCAAAAGCAAACCCTGCTGCTGGACCTTTACCAGTGATAATATTTTTATCCTTTATTACTAATGCTTCTTTATAATTTGCGTCTGTTAATTCATCTTCAAAGCCAGGATAACATGTTACGGTTTTATTTTTTAAAGCACCGGCAGCCTGTAATACAATAGGACCTGCACAAATAGCCGCAACAATCTTGTTTGCTTCAAACATCATTTTAACTAATTCTAATACTCGATGATCTTTTTGTAAGTTTTTTGCTCCAGGCATCCCTCCTGGGATAACAACAGCATCAAAGTCTTTTATTTCATCATCGTAAAGTCTATCTGCCTTAACAATCAAGTTATGTGAACTGGCTACAAACTCACTATCCATACCAATTAATTCACCTTCAATACCTGCTCTACGGCAAACATCTAAAACACTTAAAGCTTCTAATTCTTCAAATCCATCTTTTAATAAGATAGCAACTTTTTTCATGATATCATCTCCCTTTGTTATTATAACATAGTATCATTGAATTATCATAAAACACGTAATATAATATTAACGTTAAAATAAGAAAAGAAAGAGAATGAAAAATGAAAAAAATAATTATCGGTGTAACTGGTAGTATCGCTGCTTATAAAGCATGTGAAGTTATTAGTTTACTCAAGAAAAAAAATCAATACGACATTGAAGTCATTATGACAAAAAATGCAACTCAATTTGTAAGTCCTCTTACTTTTGGCGCCTTAATTAATAAACCTGTACTCATCGACGATTTTGATGAAACAGGTTATCAAATTAAACACATCCAAATTGTTAAAAATGCAGATTGCTTTGTTATCGTTCCTGCAACAGCAAATATCATTGCAAAAATTGCCAACGGCATTAGTGATGATGTTCTTACAAGCGCATTTCTTGCTGCTACATGTCCTAAATTGATTGCTCCTGCAATGAATGTTAATATGTACGATAATCTAGCAACGCAAAGGAACATCGAAAGATGTTTAACCTATGGGATTCGTTTTATCGATCCGGCATATGGCAAATTAGCTTGTGGTGATGTAGGAAGAGGAAAATTAGCTGATGTCGAAGACATTGTAGATCTTATAGAAGGTTCTATGTATCCTCAATCATTACATTTAAGAAATGTTTTAATTACAGCCGGCCCTACTCAAGAAGCCCTTGATCCTGTTCGTTATATTACCAATCATTCAAGTGGCAAAATGGGATATGAACTTGCAAAAAGTGCTCGTAACCTTGGTGCCCATGTTACATTAATTACTGGTCCTACTCACTTAAAAAAACCTTATGGTGTAGATATTATTGAAATAACCAGTGCTATGGAAATGTTTGAAGAAACAAAAAAATTAGTCGAATACCAAGATTATATTATCATGGCTGCAGCCGTTGGTGACTATCGTCCTAAAACAAAAGCAGCACAAAAAATAAAAAAAGCAGATCACAACTTTAATATAGAATTAGAAAAAAATCTTGATATTCTTAATTATGTTGGAAATATCAAAACACATCAAACATTATGCGGGTTTGCAATGGAAACAGAAAATGTAATCGAAAATGCTAAAAATAAATTTATTAAAAAGAATTGTGATTTACTTGTTGTCAATGATTTATTTGAAAAAGGTGCTGGTTTTAAAGGAGATACGAATAAAGTAGCCTTTATAACCAAAAATTTTGTTGAATACAAAGATCTTATGTCTAAATCTCAATTAGCAGATTTAATTATAGATAAATTAAGAAAAATCAAAGGAGAATAATATGTTAGTTGTTGTAGATATTGGAAATACAAATATAACTATGGGATTATATCATGATGATAAATTAGTTGGTAATTATCGTTTAACAACTAAATTACAGCGTACATCCGACGAATATGGCTTTATGATTTTAAGTTTCTTAAATGCTTATCATACAAAAGTCGAAGATATCAAAGATGTGATTATTGCTAGTGTTGTACCTAAAATCATGTATTCTTTTACCAATTCAATTCGTAAATATTTTCATAAAGAGCCCATTATTGTAGGTCCTGGAATTAAAACAGGAATTTCAATCAAAATAGATAATCCAAAAGCTTTAGGTGCTGATCGTCTAGTTGATGCTGCTGGTGCATACTATTTACATCATTGTGCATGCTTGGTCATTGATTTTGGTACTGCTACAACTTTTGATATCATTTCATCAAAAGGAGAATTCTTAGGTGGCGCTACTGCCCCAGGACTTGGCATCAGTGTTGAAGCTTTATCTTCCCAAGCTGCCAAATTACCAGAAATCGAAATCAAAAAACCTGCATCAATAATTGGTCGTAATACTGTTGACAGTATGCAAGCTGGTGTCGTTTATGGTTATATCGGTTTAACCGATAAGATTATCTCTCAAATCAAAAAAGAATATGGTGAAGAATTAAAAGTTGTCTCTACTGGCGGGCTAGGTCGTATGATATATCATGAAACTGATCTTATAGATACTTATGATCCAGATCTAACATTTAAAGGATTAAAAATTATTTATGATCTTCAAAACAAATAACACCTCTTGTTAATATATAAGAGGTGTTTTTTATATAAAATCTTTTTCTTCATTAGACAATTCAAAAATTATTTCTTGACTGTTTTCCAAATAATACATGAGATAAATATGTTGTAACGATATATTTTTGACTTTCAATAACTGATCTAACCAAGTTCTATCCCGCCCGATATTCTTTAATTGATCAACTAGAACACTTCCTTCTTTAACCAATAAAACAGGTAGTTTTTTATCTTGGATTATTTTTTGGCTATCTCCTAGTTGATAAGGACGATATTCTTCTTTTGGTAGAAAACTAAGTGTTCCATTTGTCTCGAGTACAACCTGATTAATCTGAGATATATCGAAATAGCCATTAATCCGACATTGCATCAAAAATTCATCTAAATCCATTTTTGCTTTCTTTAATTGATTATTATATATTTGATCATTTTCATATAAAACAATCGGCCTTCCTTCAACTAAATAACGAATCTTAGGATATCGATACGTAATTTTGGATAAAAAATAAGGGAATAAAGCATATATAATCATACCAATCAAAGGTTTTAAAATATGAGCAAAGTCTTTCATAATCAATTCTGATGCAATAGAACCAATCGTGATTCCAATTATATAATCATACATACTTAATTGACTAACTTGCCTATACCCCAATAATTTTGTTAAAAAAAACAATACAATTAAAGAAAGAATAGGTAAAATTATAAACTCTAATAATTTCATCATATCACCAATTTAAGTATGACCATAAATAAAAAAAAGAAACGATTAAATTAATTAATCATTTCTATAACAAGCAATAATTTCACCTATATACATTTCATGATAATCTTTTTCAGGATACCATCTTTGATCAATTGAATCATCAATAAAATGTTCCGGTTTAAGATAATCACTATACATTTTTTTACATATAAAAACCATTTTACCTTGTTTGAATGTAGGTTGTCCTTCAATTTCTTCTATATCAAAATGTACATCTGAAATTTTATCTCCATCACGTCCAGAACGTGACCCTAAAATACCTAATTCTTTTTTATAACCATCAAATAACGTAACAGTAAAGTAGTCTTGAGCATCTACAAATTTTTTTGTATATCTTTGAGGTCTAATGAATACTGTAGCTACATTTTTACCCCATAAATGTCCAAGTTGACCCCAACTTGCAGTCATTGTATTGACTTGATCATTATTTTTAGCACTAATAAGAACCCAATGATTAGAAATTTCATCAAAGGGGTTAAAAGATAATTCATTTATATCAATTTTTTTATACATACACTCTCTCCTTTTAATAACCTAAATCTTCATTAACAACAATAACTTGTATTCTATTTTTTACAGATTGATAAGATAGTTTAACAAAAGAACTACAAATACGATCAGCAGAATGACAATTTAAACATTTACCAGCCTTGGTACAAGGCGTATTTTTATTTAAACGTAAAGCGTTAGTGGGCGCCGCTACATTTCTAATATGATTAATTGCCGCTTCTTCATTTGTAAAAATTTTATTTCTGCCAACAATAACAAGCACCTTCTTAGGTCCATAAATCATCGCAGCAACTCTATTTCCATTACCATCAATATTATAAAGACAACCATTCATATCAATAGCATTACTACTTGTAATATATAAATCAGCCAATAACGACTGTCTAAAAATATCTTGAATTTGTTCACCGGTTAATCCTTCTTGATAACGATCATAAAATTTAACAGGACTTTTTCTAATTTTATCAATAACACCTGTTTCAAATAATGTCATTGATCCTCCCACACCAACACTCACGTTATCTTTAAGATATTGATTCAAATAATCTAATAGTTCTCCCTTATCATTTAACTGTACCAATTCCATATTATTATCGCGAAAAGCTTTTTCCATTTTTTCACGCTTTAAATTAATTAATGTTTCTAAATTTTTATCCATCTTTACACATCATCACTAAGTGACTTTCCTCCTACCACCATAGTATAACACTCAATCTATCATTTATTAAGCATCAATTTATGAAATAGTAATGACATCTAAATCATTAGGAACATAAACATTTCCCTTAAAATATTGTTTAGCTTCTTGCGTATATAATTCTTTTCTATTTTTTAAGTTTTTCTCTTCAGTATGATATAAGACAAGATTTTTTACATTTTGTTGGTTAGCTAAAATACTTGCATCTTTAGCCGTTGAATGATGCTTTTCATATGGTTTAAATATATCTCTTTGATCATATAAACAAAAAGCTTCACATAAAAGCCAAGTTGAATCTTTTACATAATCTAAACAAGATTCATCACATGGCTCATCGCCTAAACATGTTAATTTTTGATTTCCCTCTAAAATATAAAAACCGAACTGTTTCATTTTAGTTGAATGAATATCAAAAAAAGTAAATGGTAAGTGATTGATTATACATGTTTGTAAGTGTGTGACTTCTTTAATAAAAATACGATTATCTAATAGACCAACCATCTTATTGACTAAAGTCAACTCTAAAATTGTTTTTAACGTAGTCGCTGCTTCATCATGACAGTATATGTAAAAATCACCAGAATATGTCCCTTGTAAAATTTGTGTTGCTATCATACGATAAACCCAAATTGCTCCTAAGATGTGATCCGTATGACAATGTGTAATAATCATATGATGAATTTGATTTAATGATATATTAGCTAAATCTAATTGTTTTAAAATGCCGTTACCCCCTCCGGCATCAACTAAAACATATTCATTTAAGTTTTTTATTGCAAAACAAGTGTTATAACAGTCTTTTACAGTTGCATTTCCAGTACCCAAAAAAATAATTTCTTCCATTGTTTCATCTCCTTATGTAATCTTGATTTATCATATCATAAATCAATTGAATGGCAAGATTATATCTTATAAAATAAACTAGGAGGTTTAATTATGAAAAGATTACTTATTGTTGTTGATTATCAAAATGATTTTGTTAACGGTAGCCTAGGATTTGAAAATGCTAAAAAAATTGATTCCTATATTGCTTCTCTTATAAAACAATTTCATCAAAATCAAGATGATGTTATTTTCACTTATGATAGTCATGAAACAAATTACTTAAACACACAAGAAGGAAAAAATCTACCCATTGCTCACTGTATTAGAAAAACGGATGGTTGGAATCTATATGGAAAAGTTGCTCAAGAAAAAAATAAAAATGACCTATGTATTTATAAAAATACCTTTGGCTCATTAGAATTAGGAAACATCTTAAAAGATACTCGTTATCTTGATATTACAATTGTTGGTATTGTTTCTAATATATGTGTTCTTTCTAATGCTATTATTGTTAAAAGTGCTCTTCCCGAAGTGCCTATTTATATAGATAAAAAAGGGATAGCCAGCAATGATTTAGATTTACAAGAAAAAACAATAGAAATTTTAGAAAATTTACAATTTAAAGTAAAAAATAAATAAAAGTTCATGTTGTTTTCTGTTGACACTCTTCTTAATGAAGCGTAAAATTTGCTTTAAGATAAAACAAGAAAGGAAGTACTTAAAATGTCAAAGAAAGATATTGATTGGTCTAATATCGGTTTTGGATATATACCAACAGAAGCAAGATTTGTTGCAAATTATAAAGATGGAGCATGGGATGAGGGCGTGATTACTGCTGATGACAAAGTTGTAATTAGTGAATGTGCTGGTGTTTTACAATATGCACAAACTTGTTTTGAAGGATTAAAAGCATATACTACAAAAGATGGTAAAGTTGTTTGCTTCCGTCCTGACTTAAATGCAGAACGTATGGCAAATACATGTAAAAGATTGGAAATGCCAGTTTATCCTGAAGATAAATGGGTTGAAGCAATTGAAAAAGTTGTTAAAGCAAATATTGATTATGTACCACCTTATGGTTCAGGAGCAACTTTATATATTCGTCCATATATGTTTGGTAGTGACCCAGTTATTGGAGTTAAACCTGCAAATGAATATCAATTTAGAGTGTTTGTTACTCCAGTAGGACCATATTTTAAAGGAGGAGTTAAACCTATTACAATTAGAGTTTCTGATTTTGACAGAGCAGCTCCACACGGAACAGGACATATTAAAGCTGGTTTAAACTATGCTATGAGTTTACATGCTATCGTTGATGCTCATAATCAAGGATTTGATGAAAATATGTATTTAGATGCAGCTACTAGAACTAAAGTTGAAGAAACTGGTGGAGCAAACTTCATTTTCGTTACTAAAGATAATAAAGTTGTTACTCCTAAATCAAATAGTATTCTTCCTTCAATTACTAGACGTTCATTAATGTACGTAGCTAAAGAATATTTAGGATTAGAAGTTGAAGAAAGAGAAGTTTACTTTGATGAAGTAAAAGATTTCGCTGAATGTGGTCTTTGTGGTACTGCAGCAGTTATTTCTCCAGTCGGAAAAATTAATGATCATGGAAAAGAAATCTGCTTCCCAAGTGGAATGGAAGAAATGGGACCAATCACTAAAAAACTTTATGAAACATTAACAGGTATTCAAATGGGAACAATTGAAGCTCCTAAAGGTTGGATTAAAGTTATTAAAGAATAAATTATTAACGTTACAGAAATAATCTGTAACGTTCTTTTTTTAGATAAAAACAAAGCGTTTAGATAGATAATTCTAAACGCTTTATTACTTATTTACGATCTTCCATTTTTATATAATCTCTTGTTTCACCAACATATTTAGCAGCCGGTCTTACAATACGACCAGAATAAAGTTTATTTTCTATGTTGTGGGCTAACCATCCAACCGAACGCCCAATGACAAACATGAGTGTATAGAGTTCACGAGGAATATTTAACATATCATAGATAAGTCCACTATAAAAATCTATGTTAGCACAAACGTGTATTCCTTTACGTGATTCAATTTCTTGAATAGCTTTTTTTTCAAATCGGTTAAAGAATTCATATTCTTTATACCTGTTTTTTTCTATAGCAAGTTCTTTACATTTAGCACGAAGAATCTCACAACGAGGATCACTAATTGTGTAAACTGCATGCCCTATTCCATAAATCAAACCAGAATTATCATTAAAATCTTTATCTAATATACGTTTAACTAAAGATTCAATTTCCTGATCACTTGCATCTAAGCCAATTTCTTTGATTACTAAATCCATTTGTTTTTTTACTGCAAGATTAGCACCACCATGTCTAGGTCCTTTTAACGATCCAATCGCCCCGGCAAAACTAGAGTAAATGTCAGTCCCTGTTGAACTAATAACGACGTTTGTAAAAGTCGAGTTATTACCTCCACCATGATCAGCATGTAAAACTAAGCACATATCCAAAACTTCAACTTCTTTTTTAGTAAACTTTTGATCATCCCTTAAAAGACATAGTATATTTTCAGCTATTGAATAGTCAGAACGAATTTGGTGAATAAACAAACTCTTTTTATCAAAATAATGAACCTTACTACGATATGCATAACAAACAATAGAAGGTATTTTAGCAATGAGATCTAAACCTTTATCTAAAGTTGCTTCTACTGAAATGTTATCTGGATCATCATCATATGAATAAAGCATTAAAACTTCCTGTTGTAATTTATTCATCATATTTTTGGTTGGAAAACCTAAAATTTTACTTTCTAAAAAGTATTCAGGTAAAGCGTAACGTTTAGATAATTCTTTTTTAAAAGCATCTAATTCATCTTTATTTGGTAGATATCCAAATAAAATTAAAAAACTAACTTCTTCAAAAAGATAACGATCATCAGGATTATGTCCATTAATTAATTCAGAAACACGAATCCCCCTATAATATAATCGTCCTTCTGTATCAACCTTTTTTCCATCAACTCTTTTATAACCTACTACATCGGCAATTTTAGTTAATCCAACTAAAACACCTGTTCCATCTTCATTTCTTAAACCATTTTTAACATTGTATAAGGAATAAAGACTGTTTTCTATATTATTTATTTGTTTCCCCTTTTCAAAAAAACAATCTATAGTATCACTCATCATGTCACCCCCAAAATTATTTACGTATGATTATTATAACACATTATTTAAAGATTGTATACAATCTTTAAATTCAAAATAAAAACAAATGTTTCCATTTGTTTTTATTAGAACTTAAGTTTTTTTACATACGATTGAACATCTTTGATAGTATATTGATCATGATTATAAATTACATGAATCCATTGTGATAATCGATTCATCATATTTTTAGATCCTACTGTTTCCCCTTTATTCATTTGAAATAACTGTGTAAGAAAAAAACAAATATCGTCACAGTCTAAATCCGGAATATCTTTTACAGTAACAATTCCTTTTAAATCAAAGATTTCTTTTGCTTTTACTTTCGTTCTTTTAGATACTTCTAAAATCATAATATAATTTTATAAATATGTAGCGACTTACATATTATACTCTTTTTAAATATAAAAAGAAATATGTATCTGATTAATTGTCAAATATATGCAAATTGATTAAAATATATTTATAGGAGAAGCTTTTATGAAAATAAATAATTTTAATTATCACGGTTTGTCATCTCAAGAAGTTAAACAACGTATTGATTTAAAGCAGACTAATAAAATAAATCAATCAATTACAAAAACATACAAAGAAATTTTTTGTCAAAATATTCTTACTTTCTTTAATCTCATTAATATCATTTTATTTTTATGTGTTTTACTCGTTGGATCTTATAAAAATATTTTATTTATTTTTATTATTATCATCAACACAGCCGCAGGAATTTATCAAGAAATTAAAGCTAAGCGTATACTTGATCAACTATCACTTTTAGAAAAACAGACAATCGAAGTCATTCGAGATAATAAGATTGAACTTATTGATATAGAGAATATTGTTTTAGACGATGATATCATACTTACAACAGGCAAACAGATTCCTGTCGATTGTACAATGATAGACGGACATATTGAAGTCAATGAATCTTTACTAACAGGAGAAGCAGATGCTATTTTTAAGCAAAACGGAGACACTCTTTTATCCGGTAGTTATGTTACTTCAGGTAAGGCAATTTGTCATGTAATTCGTGTAGGAGATGAAAGTTATATTAATAAAATCATTGATGAAGCAAAACAGTACCAACAAAAATCATCTCAACTTTATCAATCATTAGATCATATTTTAAAAATTATTAGTATTATCATCATTCCTATTGGAATCTTATTATTCTTAAAACAATTTTTATTAAGTCGTATTTCTTTGCAAAATGCAATTCTTTCAACCGTAGCTGCTTTACTTGGTATGATTCCCGAAGGTCTTGTCTTACTAACAAGTGTTGCCTTAACCCTTAGCATTCTCCGTCTTGCAAAAAAACAAACTCTTGTTCGTGATTTATATAGTATTGAAACACTTGCGAGAGTAGATACTGTTTGTTTGGATAAAACTGGTACTTTAACAAAAGGACAATTAACTGTAGAAAATATTGAATCTTTTAATAATCAACCTATAAGGGAAATTATTGCTAATATGAATTATTGTTTTGAAGATAAAAACAGTACAGCTGTTGCTTTACAAGAATATTTCAAACAAGAACATAACTACCATCCCGTACACATTGTCCCTTTTTCATCTAAAAGAAAATATAGTGCTGTTTCATTTGAAAACAAAGGAACTTATTATATCGGTGCCTATCAATTTTTATTTCCTAATGGACATGAATATATAGAAAAAAAATACAATGAGTATAGCCATCATGGATTACGAATTATTATTCTTGCCCATCACAACAAAATCATCCAAGATGATCAACTGTTAGAACAACTTGAACCTATTGGAATGATTACACTAACTGATATTGTTCGTCAAAGTGCCCCTACTACATTGCAATATTTCAAAAACCAAGGCACAAATATTAAAATTATTTCTGGCGATGATCCAGTAACAGTGTCAAACATTGCTAGAAAAGCAGGATTAGATGGTTATCAACATTACATTGATGCCTCATCCATAGAAAATGACTGTGATATAATAAATCTAGTAGAAAAATATAATATTTTTGGTCGCGTTAGTCCAGAACAAAAAAAGCAGATTGTTTTAGCTTTACAACATCATGGTCATACTGTAGCAATGACAGGTGATGGCGTTAATGATATTTTAGCTTTTAAAGTTGCTGATTGTGCAATTGCTATGGCTTCAGGAAGTGAAGCAGCAAAAAATTGTGCTAATATTGTTTTATTAGATAATCAATTTGAAGCAATTCCTGATATTGTCAATGAAGGTCGCCGTGTTATTAATAATATTACTGCCTCGTCATCTATGTTTTTAATCAAGACAACCTTTTCAGTTATTTTAGCAATTGGTACCATTTTATTTGGTAGCATCTACCCTTTTTTACCTATTCAGTTATCAGTATTAGGTGCTTGCTGTGTAGGTATACCAACATTCTTTTTAACTTATGAAGCTAATTTTAATCGGGTGCAAAGTAGATTTATGTACCACGTTTTTAAAAATGCTTTCCCTTATGGTATTTTAATTGCTATAAGCTCAATTATCATTATGAATATTGGACAAATAATTGGTTTTAATAGTCAAACACTATCAACTATATGTGTTTTAATTACTGGATGGTGTTACTATTGTGGCCTAAAAGATATCTATTCACCTATGACACTTTATCGTAAAGTTGTAATTTATGTACTTCAAATATGTTATTTTATTATTCTTATTATTGGTCAAAAATTTCTTTCTTTAGGGAACATTGATTTTTTTAATGCAATTGTACTTATTTTCATTATTACAACATCACATATGTTTTTTGATTTTAACCGATACATATACGATTTATTATTTATACATTTTAAAAAGAAATATCAAAAAAAGGAGCATAGAGTATGGACAAAAAAATAGAGGAACTTGCAAATATATTAGAGGACGAAACAATAGCTATACGAAGAAGTCTTCACCGTTATGCTGAAAGAGGATGGTTAGAATACCGTACAGCATCATTAATTGCAAGAAGATTAGATAATTTAGGTTATCAAGTTCTTGTTGGAAAAGAGGTTATGAAAGCTGATGCCCGTATGAATTTACCACCAAAATCAATATTAGATTTAAGTTACAAAAGAGCCTTATTACAAGGAGCTGATAAATACTATTTAGAAAAAGTCAAAGATGGTTACACAGCTGTTGTTGGTATTTTAAAAAATGGCAAGGGACCAACTGTAGGAATTCGCTTTGATATGGATGCACTCGGCATTTTAGAATCGAAAAATGAAGAGCACATTCCTACTCAGTTAGGATTTGGATCATGTAATCTTGGCGCAATGCATGCTTGTGGCCATGATGGACATGTTTCAATTGGCTTAACCGTAGCAAAAATTTTAATGCAAATTAAAGAATCAATGCATGGAACAATCAAATTGATATTCCAACCCGCTGAAGAATCAGTAAGGGGTGCTAAATCAGTAGCCTTAAGTGGTATTTTAGATGATATAGACTATTTATATGCTGGTCATATTTGGCCACAAAATCCTGGGGACGATAGTGATTTATACCTTGGTATGGATGAAACATTCGCAACAACAAAACTGGATGTATTTTATCATGGTGTTTCTGCTCATGCATCGGGTATGCCACAGTTTGGTAAAAATGCCCTTTTATCGGCTGCTTCATGTATTTTAAATTTACACGCAATTCCTAGAAACAGTGATGGTTGTACTCGAATAAATGTAGGAACTGTCCAAGCTGGTACAAGTAGAAATGTCGTTCCTGAAATAGCAAAATTAGAAATAGAAGTTCGTGGTGCTACTTCACAACTCAATCAATACATGGAAGTTTATGCTCGTGATGTTATTCAAGGCGCTGCTTTAATGCATGATACTTATGTTGAAATCAAAGAAGTTGGAAAAGCTTTTACCATCGATTGTGATCAACCATTTATGAATAAAATTCGCCAAATTATTTCTACATATCAACCACAAATTAAGATTGCTAAAAAGGATTGTGGTGCGCTTGATGGAAGTGATGATTTTTCATATATGACTAGCAGAGTACAAAGCCATGGCGGTCAAGCAACATACATGCAATTTGCTTGTAAGGTAACAGAGACTCCTCACAATGATGCCTACGATTTTGATGAATCCATCTTAAAAAAAGCAGTTATTATCTTTTCTACTATCACCTATCACTTATTAAAAAATGATTAAGCAAAAAGCTTAATCATTTATTTTTTGAAAAATTGTGAAAATTGATCAATGAATGAATCCATACCTGTTTCAAATTTATCTTTTAAATCTACTAAATCATCTTTACCTTTTTCAATTATATTATCGCGATCATTATCATTAGCTAAGTAGACATTTTTAGCATAATCTTTAGCTTTAATTGCATACTGTGTTACTTCATTATCAATTTTTTGATTACTTTTTTTTGAAACAGCTTCAATATAATATGCTTTTTCATATATCTTTTTAGCAACCTCTTCATCTTTAATATCATCCAAATGATGATGAATATAATTTAATGCATCTTTTAATTCATCACGTGAATAAGTAAAATGATCACCTAATTGATCATCAACATTATTTTGTAAATCTGTTAAATCATCTTCACTTCGGTTATTATTTTGACAACCTGTTAATAATAAAACAAAAGAAAACATACATAAACCATATATTAATAATTTTTTCATTATTTCATCTCCTACTTATATTGTGGATAAAATAACAAAATTTATACTCTAAAGATGATTTAAAACATACTGATTACATTCATTTTTTACAAATTCCATTTGTTTTTTCAACAAAGGATTATAAACAAAACGATCTATATTTTTTCTTATATATTGCGTTTCTTTTAAATACTGAAAACTAGCGTTAAAATTCAAATCAAAAACAAAAGCAAAATAAGAAACCCACATATCAACTTCATTTTTTCTATTGCTTGATAATATTAAGTGATGTTTTTTAATATCGTCAATAATATTATCACTAACCAATTGATTAACAAAGTTTTCTTCAGATATATCAAACAAAGTTTCAATAGATTCAATGTTTTTGACTCTAAAATTATCTAACTTATCGCTATCCCTTATTAGCTTCGCATGCAATAAAATTTTTTGATCTTTAATGACAGGTAATTGATATAAAGAATGATACTGAATAGCCGATTTTATAATTTGATCATATTGGTCAGTGTCAATAAATTCTCTAATCAAATTATCCTCAAATAATATTTTTACACCTAATAAAGCATGATCTACGTTTTGATCACTAAAACTATTAAATTGTTTCAATTGTTCAAAGCGACCGATGTCATGTAACAACGCAATTAATAAAGATAACTGGTAATCTTCGTAAGATAACTGTTCGTGTATTGCAATGTATTTAGAAGTTTCAACTACACAATATGTGTGAATCATTTTTAATCTGATTTTATCATTATTTAAATCATATTGACTCACATACTTTTCAAATCTTTTTTTCGCTTTATCGATATCAATCATACAAACACTCCTTTTTTTATGCTATAGTCATACTGAGGTGATATCATGAATACATTATTATTGAAACAATATCAAGCATTAATTGAAAATATAAATTATGATCTTTCTCTGCTTGCAAACACATCAGCATTTATTAAAGAAAACATTAAAGATGTTTCTTGGGCGGGATTTTACTTATATTATGATGATAAATTAATTTTAGGTCCATTTCAAGGATTGGTTGCCTGTAATGAAATACAATTAAATCGTGGTGTTTGTGGAAAATGTGCAATTACTAAAGAAACCCAAAGAATTGCAAATGTCCATGAATTTGCCGGACATATTGCCTGTGATAGTTTGAGTCAAAGTGAGCTAGTCATTCCTATTATTTTTCAAAATCAACTTTATGGCGTATTAGATTTAGATTCATACAAAGTTAACCGTTTTTCAAAGGAAGATCAACTATTTTTTGAAAATATTGTTTCCATATTAGAAACACAATTAAAAGGAAATAAGTAATTATTTCCTTTTAATTTAAAATAAATGTTTTCCTTCTAAAAGTAGCATGTATTTAAGCAAAGTTAATGATATAGTTCTATTTACACTAGACATATTTTTAAATCCCTTCATCCCCGTTATTAACTTATTCAGTTTATTTTCAGTAATATCACAAACCATTTTAATATTAGATTGGTTAAGCAATTCAAAGAATTCATTAACAAAGGATTCTTTTTGAACATTATCCATACTTTCTAATATTTTATTAATCTCATCATTAATCTTGATACAGCGTTCATCCAATTGATCACATACCTTAAATTTATCAGCCTTTATTTTCCATGTAAACCCACTATGTTGCATCATCGTATGTGAAAAAGAACTCACAATTATCTGTCTACAATCATGATATAAAAGACCACCTATAACACTTCCTTGCGGTCTAAAAGTAATAATCTTATCTTTCATTTCTTGATATTCAGTTGTTTTTAAAAATGACTGATTAAAGCCTGGTCCATCAAAATTATAGATTTTTTTAACATACTTTTTTATTTTTCTATCTAATTTGACTCCTGCATAAATAGCTAAATTGCCACCTTTAGAATGACCAGCTAAATATACATGAGGATATTTAAAAAAGTGCCCTTTTTTATTTAATATTATTTTGTAATCTTTTATGACTTGTTCAGTATACTTAACTGCCTCTTCTTGAGATGGAACTTTTTCTCTATATATCATATTAAAATCTTCTTTCCAGCCCAAGATAGTATCATCCGTTCCTCTAAAAGCAATATATAAACAACATTGTGGTAAAACAAATGTCATAGCTGAAAACTGTTTTTCTTTACAATAATCAATATCATTACAATATCGAATAATAGAAATATCTTTGAAGCGAGAATAATTATTTAATATTTGAACTAAATTTGTTGATTCATATATTAAAGAAAATTCTGATTTTGCATCTTTTAAAGCATTTTGACAGTATAGTGATAACTCACCAATTGTCATATTTTCTTTTATATAATCATCACATGAAATGTATGATAATTCACTCAATATCAAACTATCTACATCATTAAATGGAACTTGTTCAAATGATAAATTTCCCCACCAATTTAAATAATCATATATACATCCCCATTCAATTATTTCTGACATGATATTCAACTCCCTTTTTAGTTAATTTATATAAAAATCAAGAAAGAAAGTCAACTAGGTGACATAAAATGTTAAAACAATTTCATTTAAAATATCTTTTTCTTTCCTTTGTCATTATATTGAGTATTATCTTTTGTTATCAAAAATATCAAAAAGAACTTATTTTTTTTGAGAATCACCCACGTATTGAAATACACCAACAGTACAACTTTTTAGCAAATATTAAATCAGTAAAAAACGGTAAAATTAAAGACGTTTCTTATAATATCAATAATCTTAATATTCATAAGCTAGGAACATATACCATAAACTATCACTATCATCATCGTCAATATCCCCTAAAAGTGGATGTTATTGATTCAAAAAAGCCATCATTTCAGATTCATCCTTATGAAATAGATTTAGGCATGCAAGCATATCCTAAAAATTTTATTAGCCATATTCAAGATCAAACCCAAACAAAAATATATTTTGACAAAAAATATCGATTCAATAAGCCTGGTAAACAAAAAATATCGATTACAGTTGAAGACCAAGCGCATAATAAGACAACCAAAAGCACATATCTTAAAATATGCAAAGCCGATAAACAAAAACCAATTATCAAAAATCTTCAACCTCTTACATTAAAAATCAACACTCCTTATGATTTAAAAGAAGGCCTTGTTTATCACGATAATCAAGACCCTCACCCACAACTTATTATTAATTCAAACCAATTTGATATATCTAAAGAAGGAACATATTATGTATCATATATTGTAAAAGATCGTTCAGGAAATCAAACAAAAAGAATAAGAAAAATAACGGTTGTCAAAAATATCAAAATAGGAGTTGAACAGGAAAGTCATGAAAAAATAGTATATTTAACTTTTGATGATGGTCCATCATCAAATACAATTAAAATATTAAGAATATTAGATCAGTATAAAATCAAAGCTACTTTTTTTGTAACAGGTAATGGTCAAAATTATAATAAATATATAAAATTAGCCCAAGAAAAAGGACATACTATAGGAATGCACTCATACAGCCATGATTATGATAAAATATACAAATCAGTCAATGACTACATGGCTGACTTAGAACGTTTAAGCCAGATGTTAAATAATCTCATTGGCTATACACCCCATTATATACGCTTTCCAGGAGGAAGTAGTAATCAAATATCTAAACAATATAATATAGGAATTATGTCGGCGCTGACTAAACGCGTTATCGATGAAGGATACCAGTATTATGATTGGAACTGTGGTACAGGTGATGCCACTGCTCACCTTGTTTCTGTAAACAAGATCATTCAATCAGCCACGCATTCATCACATAACAATATCATTATATTAGCTCATGATACAAACACTAAAACAACAACAGTAGAAGCTTTACCAACAATTATTCAATACTATTTGAATAAAGGTTACAAATTTAAAGCTATTGATGATCATTCTTTTACTTGTCATCATCATGTTAAGAATTAAAGGAGACTACTTGTCTCCTTTAAAATCATCTAATAAATAGTTCTTCATAACCTTATTTTTACGTTTAAATTCATCGTAATTCTCTTTATGTGTATGACTTACAATCATCTCAAATTCTCGAGAAGACATTCTCGTTGCACCTCTACCACTGACAATGAGTTGTTCTAAAGCATCTGATGTCACAACGACAACTCTAAAATTTTTAGCTAAATCATGAGTTACCCTTTCAATATACATATCTGCCGTTTGAGCTTCTTTTGTATAAACCAGAAAAATATTATCGTATTTTTCAATAAGTCCATCATTCTTTTTTACTTTATAAGCATCAAAAACAAGTATTAAAACATTATTTTTGTATCCTTGGTAATTACACATCATATCAATAAGTTTCATTCTTGCAGCATCTAAATTATCTTTAGCTAAATCTTTCAACTCATCCCATGAAAATATAACATTATAACCATCAACTAATAAACACTCTGGCAAAATTGTTACTTTTTCATTATTTATTATTTCGATTTTTCTATTCATATCTTTAGATAGGCGATGTTTAATTGGACCATAAGTACGAATAAATATCTCTTCCAATTCTTTTTCATCTATAACTTGTTGACGGTGATTATTTTTTGGGGGCTGATATGTTTTTTTTAAAGGTAAATGCATATATTGTTCTACTTGATTCCATGGTACATAAAACCCACTACCATTCTTACAAAAAATAGAACCTGTAGGATAATATGGATCCTCTTCACTATTGTAATGTATTTGATTTATGACTTCTTCTTGATTATTGACTTCATAATATCCATCAAGCTGATATGATAAATGACCACTTCCTTTGGTAGAATCTTTAAATCTTAAAGGATAATCAAGCATTTTAGAAACAGGACCTGTTCCTTTGATTACAATCATTTCATCTTGTGTAATTTCAAATTTACAGTCCATTAATTCCAAATCAAATATAACTTTACTCATATATTCTTGATTTAAAGTCATTTTAAAAGCATAATATGGCTCTAAAATAATTGATTTTGCCTTCTTAAGACCTTGCCTTAGCGCCCGTAATGTTGCTTCTTTAAAGTCACCACCTTCGGTGTGCTTTTGATGTGCCTTTCCATTAATGACTGTAATCTTCATATCAGTAACAGCTCCACCGATTAAAACTCCTTTTAAATATGACTCTTTTAAATAATGAAGACAAGCATTTTGATAAGATAATGATAATTGACTAGGACTACAATCTAAACAAAACTGTAAACCGCTTCCCCTAGGTAAAGGTTCTAACAAAAGATGGACTTCACTATAATGTTTAAGTGGTTCAAAATGACCAACCCCTTCGACACTTTGACTTATTGTTTCATAGTATGAAATTTGTCCCATATCAAATGTTACTGGTAACTGATACCGATCAAAAATAATTTGTTTAAGAATTTCTAATTGAATTTCTCCCATCACTTGAATTCTTAGTTCATTTATTTCAGATTCATAATGGAAATGTAAATTAGGATCTTCATAAGACAAGTTTCTTAATTTTCTAATAGCATCACTTTGATTACAATCATCTGGCAAAACAATCCGATAAGAAAGAAACGGTACAATCTGTGGCTTTTCCAAAATATATTGACCATTTAAATCCATGCCTATCTCCAATGAATGTAAACCAGTAACAGCAATAATATCACCCTCATGTGCTGTTTGAACTAGATCAAATTTACTTCCATGATAAATACGAATTTGATGAATTTTTTCTTTTTGATACACTTCATCTTTAACATTCAAAGAACCGCCTCTTAATAAAATATGAGTAAGGCGTGTATTTTTATCATAAGTAATCTTATAGACAATTCCTTCCAATTTCTCTTTTTGATGATATGCTACACAGTATTGATCCATAAAATCTAATAAAAATGAAATATGATCATTTTTTAATGCCGATCCAAAAACACATGGAAAAAACAATCTATTCTTGAATGCATTTTCCATATTATATTGTCCGATGTCCCCATTTTCTAAAAAAGCATCTAAATAAGAATCATCTAATAAAGAAATATTTTCTTGAAAATCAGCCTCACTAGCATCAAAACAAAAAGAAGATAATTCATTTTGAATTTGTTTAAGAAGTTCTTTAGAACTTTGATAAGCCATATCCATTTTATTAACAAATATAATAGTAGGTACATTAAAATGCTCTAATAACTTAAAAATAGTTCGTGTATGTGACTGTATTCCCTCTCTTGCATTAATAACTAAAATAGCATAATCAAGTATTTGTAGCGATCTTTCCATCTCGCTTGTAAAATCAACATGACCGGGAGTATCGATAAGATTAAATGAAGTATTTTTCCATTTAAATACACCTTCTTTAGAAAATACAGTTATACCTCTTTCTCGTTCCATCTGTTCATAATCTAATAAACTATCTTTTTTATCAACACGACCCATTTTTTTAATAAGCCCACTTTGATAAAAAAAGCTTTCACTTAATGTCGTTTTCCCTGCATCTACATGCGCTAAAATTCCAATCGTTATTTTTTTCATAATTCTCCTTTATAAAAAATAAATCACTTTAGTGATTTATTTTTCTTAATATACGATCAACATAAGGAATATTTGATAAATATTCTGGATGATCTTTGTATAAATATAAAACAACAATAAAATAAACAACAATTCCAATAATAATTGATATAAATAATGGGATAAAAACCATTCTCGTTAAATTAAATAAACCATGATAAACTAAATAGACCACGACTCCCATAAAAATCGAAGCTAATAAAGGTAATAAAACAGTTCTTCGTAAATGTATCTTAAAATTTAAAATACGAGATAATGCCCGTTGATTTAAAAAACAAACAATGGCTGCATAACCAATATTGCAAGCAGCAAGAATGTATAATGCCCATTCTTTTGGTAATAAAAATAAACATATTGATAGCATCATTGCATAAATAATCAATGCTTTGCTTGCATTTTTTAACGGTTCTTTAACATGGCCTATCGCTTGTAAAATTCCATTTGTAAAAGTCGATAATCCATAAAAACCAATTGCTGGTGAACCAACAGTAAGTACTGTGGCTGCAATTTGTAAAGTTTGTTTTTGTGGAAAAAGTGTGCCCATAATAGGATAAGAAAGAACCGCCATTCCGATAAATGATGGAATAAGCACTAACATTGTTGCATTGATACCATTATTAATTAATTTTCTTGTTTCTTTAAAATTTTGTGTGATATAGCTTCCGGATACAGCTGGAATTGAAGCTGTAGACATGGCACTTGCTAGAGCAATAGGTACGTTAATTAAAACCATGAATTTTCCAGAATAAACGCCATATAACTGACTCATTAATACAGAATCCATTCCTTTGTAATTCATAAAGAAATAATAAATATACATATCTACAGTAGTAACGATATTAAAAATACATGTTGATATAATAATTGGTGTTACAATTGACAGAATTGATTTAAATATAGCTTTAGAAGTATCTATATACTCTATACCATCACTTTCATCAATCATTTTATTCTTTTTTCTTAAGAACATAAAAGTCATATAGACTAATGCAATTAAAACACCGGCACCTGTTCCTAAGGCACTTCCTCCTGCCCCATAACTGGCCATCAATGAATGATTACCATTAATAAAAGGTTGAATAAAGAGCCACGCTGCACCTATTGAAACAACAGCATTAAAAATTTGTTCAATAATTTGTGAAACAGATGTATAAAGCGTTGTTGAATGTGCTTGAAAGTAACCCCTTAAAACCCCAACTAAACCAGAAAGAAAAATAGTTGGACATAAAATACGTAATGCAAAAACTGCATATTTAGGTACTATATACGGAGCAATAAAAAATGCTATTAATGCCGCTGATCCACCAATTACACAAATATAAATAAAAGAACATTGTAATATTTTTTTAGCATTTTTATATTGTTTAATTGCTATTTGTTCACTTATTAATTTAGATATAGCTGTAGGAATACTATACGAAGATATCAATAAGATCATAGCATATATATTATAAGCAGTTGAATAATATCCAATTCCTTCATCACCAATTAAAGCTGTTAAAGGACTTCGATATAAAACACCAATAATTCTTACAAATATTCCAGCCACAGCAAGAATTGATGCCTGTTTTACTATTGATTTTGAATTATCCATAAATAACTCCTTCCCAAAAAACAAATATAAAACAACAAGTTAATTTTACCTTTTCATTTAAGTTTCGTCAATGAAACCTGGATAATTTATAGTCAAATTAAGCAAATCATGATATGATAATGCCAACAGGAGGATATATGTTAGCAAGATTACACGTTATTATTTCAAGTGAAAAAGACAATGATATAAATAAAGTAAAAGAAGCATTAATAAAAATAAATCCTTTATTTTCAATTTCACCAGCTCGTCCTTATGCCATGATAAAAGATCATAGTGAATTGTTTATTACATTCAATATCGAACAAAATCAAATCCAACCATTATTAGATCAATTAAACAATGATTGGACCGGTGAAATTGATAGTTGCCAATGTTATGGATTCAATACAAAAATGTTTGATTCACTTGTATATTGTTTAGAATTCGATATTTTTAATTAAAACGATAGTTAACTATCGTTTTAAAAATGCCTTTAACTCATTTAACTTTTTATACGCATCATTTCTTCCAAGATAATATGCCTCATTTAATTTAATAGGATCATTTTCTAATCGCTTAATAGATAAAGAATGCGATGGTCGAATAACAAATGTCTCTCCTTTTTTCTTAGAATCCTCTATATATTCTAATGTTTTATTATATACTTGATGTCTTTCTTTCATTGCATTATAAATTGCAGGATATTTCTTTAATCCTTTTTTCATTATAGAAGAGAATTTCATTGGTTTTTTTCGATATGATTGAGTTTGTGTCAAAACAACAATATTTTTTTCATAACCAATACTTTGAAAATATTTTAATGGAATCGGATCACTAATACCTCCATCTAAATAAAGATGCTGGTCAATGCTTACAGGATTGGACACAAGTGGCATGGAAGCTGAGGCTTGCATCCAAAGTAAATCTTCACCTGTTCCTGTTTTGCATAAATGATATGCTGGTTTCCCTGTTTCTACCTCAGTTATTCCAACATAAAAATCAACAGGATCGGAAATAAAAGTCTCATTATCAAATGGATCTAGTTCTTCTGGTATTTTATGATAACAAAAATCAACACCATACAAATCCCCAGTTTTTAATAAAGATTTCAAGCCAAAATAACGTGGGTCTTGTCCGTATTTTAAATTATAACGTAATACCCTTTCGATTTGTTTCGATTTATAATTACATCCAAATACAGCGCCTGCAGATACGCCAATATAACCATCTACTTCAATGTTATTTTCTAATAAAACATCTAAAACTCCAGCAGTATACAATCCCCTCATAGCACCACCTTCTAAAATCATTCCTGTTTTCATATAATCACCCCTTATAAATAAACATATTATAAAAAAAGAAATCTCGTTTATCAAGATTTCTTTTTCATTATTTCCTGTTTGAAACTTCGTTTACTTAAAAAATAACCAATAATTAAAATTAAGAATATAGCATCAAATGGGCTCTTTAATGTAATCAAAACAATAACAAAAGAAATAATAATTGTTATAATTTGAATCAATAACGCTTTATTAGAAAGTTGGTATTTTTTTAATAACTTATAATCATTTTTTAATTGAAATAATGCAATATAAAATGCAAACACCGCTACTAATAAATCAATTGAAAAATTAATTAAATAATGTTTTGTCAAAAATTCTTTAACAAATAACAACACTAAATAACTTGACATAGTAACCCATAAACTAGACATTGTATAGTTTTCAATATCAGTTGTCATTTCTTCTTTTTTCATTATTTAGATACCTTTAAAACATCATGTGAAATTTCACTAATATGAGAATTATAGAATTCTTCAACAGCCTTAATCATATAGTAAGTATCTTTGACACCAGCAGTTTCGTATGTCGAATGCATTCCAAGTTGAGGTAAACCAATATCTACACTATTCATTGATACTTGTGCCATAGCTATATTTCCTAAAGTACTTCCTCCTGCTTCATCAGAACGATTAGCAAAGAATTGTACTGGAACACCAGCGCGTTTACAAATATCTTTAAAAATAGCAATACTGATAGCGTCACTTGTATATTTTTGACCTGCATGTGATTTTACAACGATACCTTCATTCATATACACACAGTTAGCTACATCTGTTTTACCTGGATGATTTGGATGAACTGCATGAGCATTATCAGCGCTAAGCATGAAACTTGAAGCCAATGCACAGTAATAATCTTCCTCAGTTTTTCCTAAAGCATTATTTACTCGACGTAACACAACATATAAGAATGTTGATCCAGCGCCTTGTTTTGTACCTGAACCAACTTCTTCGTTATCAAAACATGCTAGTACATTAATTGATTCGTCGTTATATCCTTTTAAGAATCCTTTTAATGATGTAAATCCACATTGTAAATCATCTAAATGTTGACTAGAAATAAATTCTTCATTTGCACCCCAAATTGAAGGAGCAGTACGATTATATAGATATAAATCACTTCCATAAATATCATCAACAGAAACATTCATTTCTTTAGCAATTAATTTATTAAAATCACCTGGTTTACAATCTTGACCACCAAATAAAGGTAACATATCAATTTGTTTATTATATGCATAACCTTCATTAACAGCACGATTCATATGAATCGCCATATTTGGAATTAAAACTAAATCACGATCAATATTAATTAATTTTGTTACAAATTGATTTCCTTCTTTTACAATAACTCTACCAGCAATTGATAAAGGTCTATCAAACCAAGTTGCACACAACATACCACCATAACCTTCTGTGTTAAGTTGAGTATATTTTCCTTTTACTTCAATTTCTGCATTTTCTTTAATTTTAAATGTAGGGTAATCAGTATGGGATGCCACAACATTAAATCCATAATGATCAAGTTTTTTACCTAAATTTAAAGCAATAATACTAGAATTATTACGAGTAACAAAATATTTACCACCTGGTTTAATATTCCAATTTTGACCTTCTAATAATTCTTCGTAGTTTTCTTTTTTTAATTCATTTTTAATGTTATCCACTGCATGAAAAGCACTAGGACTTTTTTGTAAAAAAGATAACATTTCATTTGAAATTTCTTTATACATATTTACGCCTCCATATGTAAGCAATTATAACATATCCTTTTGGCTTACCAAAAGGATATGTTTAAGTTATTTTATTGTTTTGCTTTTTCTCTTTTAGCAATATTTGGTAAAACAATTCCTAAAGCTGTTAAAACAATAGGAGCAATGATATTTAATAACATTGTAAAGATGTCAGTTGAATAAACACCTAAGATACAACAAACAGCTGTAACTAAGAAACACCAAACACCAAAGAATAAAGCAACCTTATTATTTTTAACAAATTTATATTCTGGGTTAAAACGATCATGTGCTTTACGTAAAGCAATATAAGCAACAAATACCCATAAGTAACGCATTGGCATACATACAGAATTTAACTTATTCAATTGAGCAAGTACACCTGCAGCTCCAGCTCCACCAATAATTTGAATTAAAATAATACTTCCTGATAAAACAACAACCATTTTGATACCGTTGATATAAGCACCATATTTGTTTTGTTTTAATAATTTACTAGGAATAAATTGACGTGAATCTTCGTTTTCTAATAACATTCTAAGTGGCGCATCAATACTGATAACTAATGTTGAGAATTGACCAATCATATTACATAATGCATAGATAACTAATAAAGTATCTCCCAATCCATAATATTCACCAAGTTTTTCAAATGACCAATAAGCACCATTAGATACATATGAGTTAAATGACTCAGCACTACCATTAATTACAGATGGATCAAACATCATACCCATTGCAACTGTTCCTAAAATAGCACAAACCATAACCATAATAGCTAATGCAATCATTCCTTTAGGGAAACCTTTACTTGGGTTTTCAACTTTATTTACATATGGTGAAATTTTTTCACATCCACCTACAGCAAACACAAGAATTGAAAGTGAAGTAAAGTAATTAACATTAAATTGTGGAACAATCTTATCTAAGCTAAAATCAAGTGATAAATAACCACCATTAGGATTGATTGCTGGTGCAGCAAACATCATAATGATATATAAAATTGACATAACAAACATACTTGTTCCTGCCAAAGTAGCTAATTTCTTTAAAGGATTTAATCCTCTACTTGCAACCCAACAGAAAAATAAAAATACGACTAAAGTTACTAACTGTACTGCAATTGTAGGAAAAGAATCATAAGTTTCAGCATTTCTAAATACTGCCCAACTTAATGCTTTCAATCCTCCTGAGCTTTTACTAGCAATATATGTAACGTGACAAGCCCAGTATGTCCATCCAGCATAATAAGCTAATTTTGGTCCCATTGTTTCATGAATCCATGAACTGACACCACCACCTGATTCTTTAAAAGCAGAACCAAGTTCTCCAACCATTAAGGCATATGGTACAAAATATAATGCAAACATAAGTACCCAACTAAAGATTACTTGAATACCATTAAAGTAAACAAATCCATTTAATACATTTCCAAAACCCCAAACGGTAGAAAATGCCATGAATGCAAGATTATACCAAACAATCTTTTTTGACTTTTCCATCTTTTTTCCTCCTTCTTTTTTATAAATTGTATCAATGTATAAACATTAGTACAATTTGACTGCCTACCCATTGTATCAAAAATAGTACATTTAATCTAGATAATGTAGTAAATTTATTAGTTTAATAAAATTTAACACAAAATAAAAAAAGGTTTTGATTTTCAAAACCTTATTTAAAAACGATTTCACCTGTTTTTTCATCCATACTTTCAACAATTGCAAGTGACTCTAAATGAACTCCACGGTCTCTTATAAATTTTCCACCAGGTTGGAATCCCTTTTCAATAACAATTCCAGCACCTGCGACTTTAGCACCCGCACCTTGGACAAGATCAATTAAACCTTCTAATGCTTTTCCATTTGCTAAAAAGTCATCAATAATTAAAACTTTATCGTCTTTTCCTAAATACTCTTTAGAAACAATAATATCATAAACACGTCCATGCGTATAAGATTCAACCTTTGTTGTATAAACATCACCAGCAATATTTTTAGTTTGCGATTTTTTAGCAAAAACAACAGGTACATCAAATACTTCTGCAACAATACAAGCAATTCCAATCCCAGAAGCTTCAATCGTCAATATTTTATTAATTTCTTCATTTGCAAAACGTTTTTTAAATTCTAAGCCCATCTCATGAAATAATTTGACATCCATTTGGTGATTTAAAAAACTATCAACTTTTAGTACATTTCCTTCCTTTATTTTTCCATCTTTACGAATACGTTCTTTTAAAAGTTCCATTGCACTACTCCACTTTCCTATTTCTATGATTTTTTATACTGTATATAATAGCATTATAAAATTTACTATTCAAGAACTAATGATTGATTATCCATAAAAAAAGAAAGTTGTTTATCAACTTTCTTTTTTTATTTTATTTTTGCACTATTTAAAACAAATTGGCTTGCTTTAACACGAGAAAAGTCATGTTTTAAATCTTCCATATTAACTTTTTCTAATACTTGTTCTTTAGTCATTTGATTTTGTGCTGCAATCATATCTAATTGTTGATCAATTTCTTCTTGAGTTGCTTCAATTGCTTCTGCTTCAACAATAGCGTCAATAACAGCTTCAAAAATTGCTTGTTGTTTAGCATTTGGTTCAATTTGTTGACGGAATGCTTCTTCATTAGTCCCCATCATTTGTAAATATTGTTCAAACGCTAATCCTTGACGTGCTAATTCCATTTGCATATGTTGAATTTGTAAATTCAATGCACGATCAATATCTTCTTTTTCCACTTCTACTTCACAAGCTTCAATAAGTTGTTGGAAAATTGAATTTTCTACTTGTGCTTGGTATTGTTGATCATGTTGTCCTTGAATTTGATTTTTCATTTGTTCTCTTAATTGATCAACAGTTGATAAGTTAGGTATATTTAATGAAGCTACAAATTCGTCATCTAATTGTGAATCTTTCTTATTTTCAATTTTATGTACAGTAACTTTGAAAACAACATCAGCACCAGCTAAGTCAGCAGCACCATAGTTTTCTGGGAAAGTTAAATTTAATTCTCTTGTTTCACCTTTAGACATCCCAATCATTTGTTCTTCAAATCCTGGTATAAATTGTCCAGATCCAATTTCTAATTGATGATTTTCAGCTTTTCCACCTTCAAAAGCAACACCATCTTTAAATCCTTCAAAATCAATTGTTGTCACATCACCATTTTCAACAGGTCCATCTTTTTCAACAAATGTTGGATTTTGTGCCACGAACGCAGCTAATTGTTGTTCTAATTCTTCTTCAGTGACATTGTGTTTTTCAACGTTTACTTCAATATCCTTATACTGACCTAATTTATTTACTTTACTCATATCTATTTCCTTTCAAATTGAGATAGCCTTATTGTAACATAAAACACAAAATTAACAATAAAAAACACATCATATGATGTGTCTTTATTAAGGTCTTAATCCTAGTCCACCTTCTAAAGTAATGGTTTCCCCTGTCATATATTTAAAATCAGGATTAGCAAGCTGTACACATACACGACCAATTTCTAATTCATTATTACCAAAATGTCCCATTGGTGGTGTAGCAACGTTAGCTTTAAATGCTTCAGGATAATCGTTAGCAAATTTTTCTAATTGGGCAGTCCATGCTAATGGGCATACAACATTGACATTAATACCATCTTTTGCCCATTCATTTGCAGCAACACGTGATAATCCACGAATTCCTTCCTTAGCTGCAGCATAAGAACATTGACCATAATTTCCAAATAATCCTGCACCTGATGCAAAGTTTACAACAGAACCTTGAGTTTCCTTTAAATAAGGATAACATGCTTTCATATAATAAAATGCTGCATATAATCCTGAATACATAGCTAAATTAAATTGATCTGTTGTATGTTGTGCTAAAGGTACACCTGAAGCTGAAGCTTGAGCATTGTTAATTAACACATCAATACGACCAAATTCATCCATAGCTTTTTTAACAACATTACCTACAACAGTTTCATTATCAGCACCTGCATTAACATCTGCTTGAACTATTAGAACTTTTACATTATATAATCTTTCTAGTTCCTCTTTAGCAGCTTCCAATTTAGCTACATTACGCCCTGTAATGACAAGGTTAGCTCCTTCTTTAGCATAAGCAGTTGCAATACCATAACCAATTGATCCACAACTACCATCTTGCAAAACAGCACGACCAGCACCAGTAATAATAGCTGTCTTTCCAGTTAAAAATCCCATCTCAAAATTCTCCTTTCAATTCATTTCTTATTTTAAGCGCTATAATAATATTATCATAATTCATAATAAATTACTACTAATGTGATAATATCGAAAGCTATTTTAAATATCTTTCTATTTTCTCTTTATTTAACTTTTCGCCTATAACAATAATAATTTGTTGTCCAAGATCTATTGGCTTTGTAATGATATCATCATCTGTAGCATTAATTTCTAACCACTGACCCTCTCTTTCTATAAAGCCTTTTATTCTTAATACTTGTCCACAACCAGGATCATTAAAAATTTGTTTAATCCGTTCTTTTAAAATATGAATATCTAAATTGACATGTAAAAAATAAGTTGATTCAAAGCCACTTTGAATAGATGTAATATCCTTAACATAAGGTTCAATCTTATATCCACGTTTTTCTATAATTTGATAATCATCATCTGTAAAATTTTCAAATTTTTTTATTAAAACATCTTCTTTATTTATACATTTTCGACATTGTATTTGTTTTAAAAACTCATTGATACCCTGCAATGTATGTTCGATATCACTTTGACTTGCTTCATCGACTCTGCTTAAAATGATTGTTCCTGCGTTTGCAATTTGACTTGCTAACATTTTTTTTGCATGTAAAGAAAGGTGATTAGATAATTTAGCATTAACAATGGTAATAACACTGCCAATTTCATACCAACTAGACAGTGGATCTTCATGAAGCACATCGAAAAACTCATCGACATCATAAATCCCCGATGGCTCCACTATAATATGATCAAACCCTTGCATCTTCATCGCAATTAATTTTGTTTTAAAACGACGTCTATGACAATCTTCATCACACCCACCGGCTATCATTTCTATTTCTAGCTGACCTTGAAATGTTTGGTCTAATAGCATCATATCAACATTGACAGCGCCATAATCATTTTCAATAATCCCCACTTTATTTCCCTGATCAATCAAATACAGAGCATATTCTTTTATAAAAGTTGTTTTTCCAGAACCCAAAAAGCCAGTCACTAAATCTATTTTTATCATTGTATCCTCCTGATCTATTATGTCTGTTTATGCAAATAATTATAATACAAAATAAAAAAGAAACAAATGATGTGATTACAAAGTCATTCACATCACATGTTTCTTATTATTTATTACTAGCCATCACTCCAACTAATGCATGAGGAACATAAAGTTCTTCTAAATAATTCATTTCATCATCACTTAATATCAAGTTTGTTGCCTTAACAGCTCCATCGATATGAGATGTTTTTGTTGCTCCAACAATAGGTGAACATACTTTATTCATAAGCCACGCAAGTGAGATTTCAGTCATGGACACATTTTTCTTTTGTGATAATTCTTCAACACGTTTTATTATTTTTAAATCTGCATCAGCAGTTGCATCGTACTTCCCTTTAGCATAAGTATCTTCTTGCATACGTTTAGATGATTCACCAGGATGTTTAGCAAGTCTACCTGAAGCAAGTGAGCTATATGGTGTCAAAGCAACGTTATGTAAATCACAATATGGTTTCATTTCTCTTTCTTCTTCTCTAAAAATTAAATTGTAATGACCTTGGACAGATACAAAAGGTGCCCAACCATTTCGTTTGGCTATTTCATTTGCTTTTGCTATTTGCCATGCATAACAGTTTGATACACCAATATATCTTACTTTACCTTGACGAACCACCTCATTTAAAGCCTCTAGAGTCTCTTCAATAGGTGTCAAATTATCCCAAGCATGAAGAATATATAAATCCACATAATCCATTTGCAATCTTTTTAAACTATTATTTAAACATGTTTCTATATGTTCTTTAGCAGTAATCCCCTGTTGAATTTGTTCTTTAGTTCTACCATGAAATTTTGTAGCAATCACTACATCCGCTCTATTTGCATATTCCTTTATAGCTTTACCAAGATAAATCTCACTCGTTCCACCTTGATATGCCATAGCAGTATCAAAGAAATTAATTCCTTGATCTAAAGCATACTTAATCATCTTTTTAGATTCATCGTATGGTAATGTCCAAGAATGCATTCCTTTACTAGCATCACCAAATCCCATACACCCCAAACACACTTTAGATACTTTTAAATCAGTATTACCTAATTGCACATATTTCATTCTACTTACCTCCTTGTCTAATCACTTCTTTTAATGAAAATTGATGTTGATTGTATGTATAAACAAAAATACAACAATTACCAAATCCTTTTTTTAATTCTTCCATTGGATCTTGAATTGCACGTAAAAAATTAAAACATGCAACGCCATGAGAAACAGCCAAAACTGTTTGATGATCCTCCTTTTCCATGATGTCAGTGAGTGTTTTTACCATTCTATCACGCACATCATTAGGTGACTCTCCACCAAATTGAAGATAGAATGTTTCACAATCTTGAGGAGTTAAATGGGAATTCAATCTTTCACTTTCTGCTTCAAGTTGTCCATAATACATCTCTTTTAAGCCTTTTAAACGTTGATAAGGCATATTTACCACATTTTCTAAAGTATCACTACTACGTTCGCTTGTTGAACAATAAGCATGATCAAATTGAATATGATTTTGTCTAAAATATTCTCCCGCACGCTTTGCTTGTTGTATTCCTTTTTGAGTAAGTGGTGAATCACACCATCCTTGAATACGATGTTGTAAATTAAATTGTGTTTCTCCATGTCTCATTAAATATAAAGTTTTCATTGATTTTCTCCAAGTACATAACATTCACCAGGTGCTAATACTTTAATACGTTCAGGATTAATAATCTTATCAAATAATACTTCCGGATTTCCATTAAATGGTGTCATATCGGGTGCATCAACACATCCCCAATGAATACAAATTAAATCAGCATCAGGATATGTATTAGCAAGTTTTATAGCTCCGTTTAATGTGATATGCCATTCATTATCAGCAAAATCAAACAAAATAACATTGGGTTGTTTCATATGTAAATGACTTTCCAATAATTGAGAATCTCCTAGTAACCAAATTGTCCCATCTGGAGTATCCAACCAATAACCACAATAATCTTTTTCTAGCCAAAAACGATATTGCCATTTTTTTGAACCATTTTGCCAATTATGCTTTGCTGGTGTTAACTTCACATCCAATGATCCCACTTTAAAACCATCGCCGATATCACATTTTTGAACAGGATACCCTTCTTCAAGCATCACATCACCTACATAATTTGGTGCATAATATTTGTTACATACAGTTTTTAAATCAGTACACGTCATTCTTGAAAAATGATCATTATCTATATGAGTAATTAAAATTGCATCCAAAGAAGGTACTTGTGATGGTAATATTGGCATATCAATTAATAATGGCATGTCAAAACCTTCTAAAAGCGGATCTATCATAATATTTGTGCCATGACTATTAATCATAATACTTGCATTACCTAACCATCTAATTTCTGTTTGATGGTGATTATCAAAAGCTTCTTTTTTTACATATTGTGTCTTTCCTGCCATTGCTTGACCATGACTACTTTTTGCTAACATTTTTATTCCTCGCTTTCTCTATTTATATTATAGATTAAAATGTGTAATGAATACACGGATGATTGATTATATTTGTCAAAATGTAGACAAATAGTGTATTTTGTCAAGAAAACTCATTTAATTAAAAAGGTCTAGATATATCTAGACCTTAATCATCATCTACAGATAAGATTGCCATGAAAGCCTCTTGAGGAATTTCAACACTACCTACTGCTTTCATACGTTTTTTACCTTCTTTTTGTTTTTCTAATAATTTCTTTTTACGAGAAATATCTCCACCATAACATTTAGCTAAAACATTTTTTCTCATCGCTTTAATAGTTGTTCTTGCAATCACTTTACCCTGTAATGCCGCTTGAACCGGCACCTCAAACATCTGTTTTGGAATAATTTCTTTTAATTTCTCACAAATAACTTTACCTCTGCTATAAGCAAAATCTTTATGTACAATAGTTGATAAAGCATCTACAACATCACCATTTAATAAAATATCCATCTTTTGTAATTTATTAGTACGATAACCAATAAGTTCATAGTCAAAAGACGCATACCCTTTTGTACTGGATTTTAATTTATCAAAAAAATCATATACAATTTCAGATAATGGGATTGCATAAACAACACATCGTCTTGTATCATCAATATATTGAATATCTTCATAATCCCCGCGTTTAGCCTGACATAATTCCATAATAGTACCTACGTACTCATTTGGTGTCATAATAGAGGCACGAACATAAGGCTCTTCAATATGTTCAATGACTTGAGGACTTGGCAACATCGCAGGGTTATCTACTTCAACCATTGTTTTATCCGTTAAATAACAATGATAGATAACTGATGGTGCCGTCGCTATTAAATCAAGATCAAATTCTCTTTCTAATCTTTCTTGAATAACATCCATATGTAATAATCCTAAAAATCCACATCTAAAACCAAAACCTAATGCTTGAGACGTTTCAGGTTCAAACACTAAAGAAGAATCACTTAATTGAATTTTATCTAATGCTTCTCTTAAGTTTTTATATTTAGCATTATCAATAGGATATAATCCACAATAAACCATCGGATTTAATTTACGATAACCTGGTAACTGTTCATGAGATGGATTTTCTAAAGTCGTAATTGTATCTCCCACATGAACATCTTGAATGGATTTAATTGCTGCTGCAATCCAGCCAACTTCACCACAAACTAATCGGTCTTTTTTTACCTCAGAAGGTGTACGTACCCCTAATTCTGTTACTTCATATTCAGCACCTGTAGCCATAAATTTAATCTTATCACCAACTTTAATGGATCCTTCTTTAATACGCACAAAGACAACAACACCACGATAACTATCATAAAATGAATCAAAAATTAAAGCTTGAGTTGGATTATCAATGCTTCCAGAAGGTGCTGGAAATTCCTGAACTATTTTTTCTAATACTTCCTCAACATTAAGTCCACTTTTAGCGGATATTAATGGTGCATGATCTGCTGGTAATCCAATAACATCCTCTATTTCATGTATAACACGTTGAGGATCAGCACTTGGTAAATCTACTTTATTAATAACAGGTAGAATTTCTAAATTATTATCAATAGCCAAATATACATTAGCAAGTGTTTGTGCTTCAACACCTTGAGCTGCATCTACAACCAGAATTGCTCCCTCACAAGCCGCAAGTGAACGTGACACCTCATATGTAAAATCGACGTGACCTGGTGTATCAATTAAATGAAACAAATATGTATTACCATCTTTAGCTGTATAATGTAATTGAACAGCATTTAATTTAATTGTAATACCCCTTTCCCTTTCCAGTTCCATGCTATCTAATAATTGTGCTTTCATATCACGGTTAGCTACCGCTCCAGTTAATTCTAGAATACGATCAGCTAATGTACTTTTACCATGATCTATATGAGCAATAATTGAAAAATTGCGAATTTTATCTTGTTCAATATTCGTATTATCTTTCACCAAATTTCTACCTCACTTCTAATATTAATTTACATTCTACTTATAAAATGTTTATCTAATAACTCTACAACCTCAGCCATTACAACAATAGTTGGATACTCTTCATCACCAACTTGAATATATTCTTTATATAAACGTCCTCTAATTGCCATTATTGCTCCTTTTGGAGCACAATCATTTAACATTTCGGCAGCACCTCTCCAAGCAGTGATCGGAAAAGTATCAAAAAATTCATGACCCAATTCACTACGAAATGGATTTTTAACTTGAAGTGTAAAATGCCCTTCTTTTTGTCCTTTCTTATTTTTCTTAAATTCAATGTCAGAAACTAGTCTTCCAACAACTGATACTGAGTTTAACATGCTCAATTCCTCCTTTTCTCTATTTTTATATTAACAAGCGTTTGATATATTTATAGGAATCTTGCACAAAAGGACATATGTTGACTTATATAACTTTAAAAATCCCAAAAAGTTAGAATTCTACAATAACAAAAGCAATGGCATAATCATGTTCATGTGACAATGATACATGACATTTATCATAATTTAAATAAGGTTTTCCCTCTTGATCATTTAAACAGCAAATATCTTGAAAAGGAATTTTTCCATAAGCTTTAATAAATGCTTCTTTAACAGCAAAACGTCCTCCCAAATACTCTCTTTTTAAATGATCAGTTTTTTTTGTTTGATACACTTCTAATTCTTCTTTACATAATATTCTTTTAACAAAAGACTCATTTAAAGATAATCGATTTAAATCACAAATATCCGTTCCAATACCACGTATCATTAGTCTTTAAATTTCTTTTCATATAAATTCATTAATTCATCTAAAGACATATTATCATCAATTTCATCAATTAATGAATTATCTTGATTATCTTTTTTATCATTAAAATCTAATTTAAATTCACCTGTACGTTCTTCAATAATCTTTAATTGATCTTTTTCTTCTTCTACAATTTTAGCTATATTTCTTAAATTATCTTCAACAGTTGGAAGTTTTTCTTCTTTATTTTCTAATACTTTATTTTCTTCAACAATTTCTACTTCAGGTTCATCTTCAGTAGGAGTTAGTAATGCTTCAGATTCAATATCAGTTTTTTCTTCAAAATTTCCATAATAAGGGCTAATAACTTGCACTAAAGAATCTGATTGATATTTTGACTTTTTCTTAGGTTTAGTAACCGTTGGTTTTTTTACTTTTTTTTCTTCCTTATCACTTTTTCCAAACATAGGAGAAATAATATCCATCATTTCATAAACATTACTCTTTTTTGTTTCAGTTTTTTCAACTGGTTTAACAAACTTTTGTTTAGGTGTAGTTTTTGTTTGAACTTGTTTTTTTTCTTCAGGTTCTTTTTTTACTTCATCAAATTCATCATCATAAATTAATGGTTTAGAAAATTTTTCATTTCTTCTTTTTTCAACAATTGGATCAACTGTTTCAAAAACATCATCTTCATCATATTTCTTGAAAAAATTTTTAAACATAATCATCCTCCTCTACTCAATGCAAAAAATCTTTAACATTTATTTTACTGACTCAATGAACTTTTCAATTTCTTCTCTTGTTTTGCGTAATTTACTCACAAAGCGACCAATTTCAAGTCCATGATCATAGGCTACAAATGAAGGAATGCCCATAATATCCAATTCTTTACATAAATCAATCATCAAATCACGATTGATCATGTAATATTTAAATTCAGGATTATTTTTTGCTACATCACCAATAAAAGGTTTAATAAACATACAATCTGGACACCAATTAGCTGTAAATAGAATAATACAACGTGTTTGAATAACTGTTTTATATTCTTCAATATTATGTATTTCTTCAAAGTTATCCATTATTTTTCTCCTTTTCAAAACAAATAACCATCTTATAAATAGGTCCATTTACTGAAAATTTTCTTTCATATTCTGTCATAATATTATTTTCATTTTGATCACTATGATGTAAATCTAAACAAATATCATCAATAAACATTTTATTATCATTTACAGACATAATTGAATATTCAAACAATCCACGATTATCTGTTTTAAACTCAATTTTCCCATACTGTTTTAAAATATTTTGATAGACATCTAAAAAAGCCTTTGAAGTCAATCTTCTTTTAGCATGGCGTGTTTTAGGCCATGGATCACTAAAATTAAGATAAATCTTATCTACTTCATTTTTATCAAACACTTTTTCTAACTCAATTGCATCATAGTGCATTAAACGTAAATTGCTTGGTATATCTTTTTTCTTCATTTTATTAATAGCCGCTGCTAACACACTAGGATATTTTTCAATACCTATATAATTATTTTCCGGATATCTCTTAGCATTTTCATATATAAAATCACCTTTACCCATACCAATCTCAATAAATAAAGGTTGTTCTTTTTCAAATTGTTTATGTAATTGACCTTTCAATGATTCTGGTTCTAATATAACTAAATCACTGTTTTCCGCCATAATATCATATGCTTTAGGGTTATTTCTTAAACGCACATTATTCCCTCCTTAAACTGTTCCTATTTTATCATAAATCATGCATTAAGTCGACTAATTCATTTTGACTTAATTCTCTATAATCTCCTAATTTTAATTGAGGATCCAATTGTAAATTTCTTATTTTGATTCGCTTTAAATAGACTACTTCTTTACCGACTTTTTGAACCATTTTTTTTACTTGATGAAATTTACCTTCAAATATTTCAATTTCTACTTCACTATAACCATCTTGAACTTTTAAAATCTTCAAATGAGCAGGTAAGCATCGATAATGATCAATTGTTATACCAGACAAAAATGATTGAACATCTTCTTCAGTCATAATCCCCTTAACACGCGCATAATATAATTTTGAATGATGACGGCTTGGAGCTAATAAACGGTGTGCAAAATCACCATCGTTACTAATGATAAGCAATCCTTCTGTATCCAAATCTAATCTTCCCACAGGAAACAATTCATATTGTCCATAATCATCAATAAGATCGATTACTGTTTTATGTACATTATCTTCAGTTGCACATACAAAACCTGCAGGTTTATTCATCATAATGTAAACATAAGGTTGATAGTGAATGATCTGTTCATCAAATTCAATGATATCATTTTCATAATCAACCTTAAAATCATCTTTTTTTATTATTTCGTTATTAACCGTAACAAATCCCTTTCGAATATAACTTTTTACTTCTTTTCTCGTCCCTATTCCATAATGAGCTAAAAGTTTATCTAATCGCATTTTCATCTATTTTAAAATACCTTTCTACTTTCTGATCATTTTCATAATAAATATATATTTTTAACGTGATTTTTTTATTTTTTGTTAATCCTGATAAATGAATCCCTTTGTATATATTTTTCTTTTCATCATATTGATGAGGTATAAGAGAATATTGGTTTTGATCAATAATTCCCAAACTAGGAAAATCATTATCTTTTTGTCCATCAATCATTGTTAAAACTTTAATATTTTTCATCACAATTGCTGGTTCGTCAATAATCAAGTCATAACGTACTTGTTTATTTTTTAATTGATTAAGAACAACTTTTATCCTAAAATCATTCGTTTTAGTTTCAAACTGCTGATTAGTTTTTAATTTTTCCAAGTATTTTTGATAAATTTGTTTTTCATTTGTCGTAGACTTGCTTTGACATCCTATTAAAGTCATGCAAATCATGAAACAAAGTAATATTTTCTTCATAAAAAATCACCATCTCTATTATATCACATATCATAGAGATGGTGGTAAATGAATGAAACAATGTTATTTCATTTTAAAAGTATGACATTCCGTTTCTTTATTAGAATGAGCATCTTGACAATGACATGTACAAACTTTAATTTCGTTAGCTTCACATTTTTTATTTGCATTATAAACACATGAATGTACATCACAGCAAACATCTTTAGCCATAATTCCACCTCCATCTTTATAGTGGACTTATTAGCTTTAATTTATACATTTTCATCATACAAGATGAGACAACTAAAAGAATATTCCAACTCGTTTGAAAAACACATTGCTACTTGATACTTCATATCATAAATATGATAATTATTTTTTAAGAATTCATTAATATCGTCTTGTAAATCCAATTCATGTGTTGTTTCAATAATTTTAACTTTCATGAAAAAATTATATATGATTTAAAACTAAAATCTTGTCATTATTGGTTGATTTCAATAACAAATTCACATTCGAATTGTTCATTTGGCTTTAAGCAAACTGCACTTTCTTTATCTTTAAGTTCTCCGTCAAAATCAACGTAATCTGCATGTCCCACCCATGGTTCAATAGCAAGCAAATCACCAACATGTTTTGCAGTCCATAAACCTACATGATCAAAACCATGCATATGAAAAACAATTGATTTATCATGATTCAATGATTTTAAAGAAATACTTTCTGATTTAAAATTTTTAAAAACAATAGCATCTCGATCAAATAATTGTTGACGCACAAAGAAACGTTGTTCTTGATCATAGAATGGTTCTTCAATATGTGACATTCCTCTTTTAGCTACATCAATAATTTTTCTATTTAATGTCTCAGGTTCACTCATTTCAACATAGTAATCATTGCTTGATTCTCCATCCATAAAAGGGCATGCAAAAGCAGGATGTCCTCCTACTTGAAAATAAATATCTTGTTGATCAGTATTTTTTACATTAATATGACATGATAGATTATTCTTACTAAGTGTATAAGTTACTTCTAATAAAAAAGCATAAGGATATTGTTTTTTTATTTCTTCATTAGGTTCTAGTGTAAAAATAACTTTTGTATCATCTACTTGATTGGTATTAAATTCATTATGACGTGCAAAACCATGTTGTGTTAAATGGTATTTCTTATCACCAATACGGTATTCATCATTTCTCACAGCACCAACTATTGGAAATAAAATAGGAGCACTGCTTGCCCATTGACGAGGATCTCTTTTCCACATGTAATTAATATGATCTTGATTTCCTTCAATACGATGGATTTCAGCTCCTTTAGGATGTAATCCAACAGTTAAAAATTCATTTTTTAATTCAATCATTATTATACCTCCATCTATATAGACTATTATAGCATAAATCAACTCGCTAAATAAAAAATCCAGAAAAATATACTGAACCGACTTTGTTGGACAAAAAAATAATTAACTTAATGATAAGGCTTGATTCCTAATTTGTAAAGGAGTTAAGCCTTTTCCTTTTACTGTAATTCTATAATTATTATGATAATGAATATAATCTATCATCGCTTGTTTTAAATTTTCTAATGATTCAAATGTATTTTCAAATCCATAAAACATTTCATTTTTCCAAAGAAATTTTCCATTGGGGAATTATCTAAACTGTTTCCTTTACGAGACATAGATTGGAAAATTCCTTTTTCTTCTAATCTTTTATGATATGAAAAATGTTGGTATTTCCATCCCTGATCAGAATGAAAAATCAAGCCTTCGAGACTGTCAAATTTTTCAAAAGCCATATCCAACATTCTATATATTTGGAATAGATTAGGTGTGTCTGAGATATCAAATCCAACTATCTCGCGATTGTATATATCCATAATTGGAGATAAATATAATTTTCCTGCTGCTATCTTGAATTCGGATACATCGGTAGTCCATTTCTGTTTTACAGAAGTAGTTTCAAAATTTCTTTTTTCATTAATTTTTCCTGTGTGTTTATTTTTCTTTCTTTCTAGAAGAAGATTCTTACAAACACCATTCATATCCCCTTTATAAGAGTTGTATCTTTGTTTAGGTGCAGGATTAAGTGTATATAGGCCCATACGCGACATGAGACACTTTATATCCCTTATTCAACAATTCTAGATGAATTCTTCGATACCCATAACGTTCTTTGTGGGTGTAAAAGATATTGATTATTTCCACCATTATTTCATCATTCTTATCATCTTTGTCAATTTTACTAAGAGTGTAATAATAAACGGATTTGGCAATATGTGGAAGATCCTCATTAGAATTAATAGTATCCAGAATAAATGCTAAGCTCAGATTTAATTCCTGCCTTAGTTCTGTTATAGCCTTTACTATTTCTTTAGTTCTTTCTTCTTTCGTTCCATAACTAAGGCATCCAATTTTTTTAAGTATTCGTTCTCGACACGTAAGCGAAGGTTCTGAAGTTACAGTTCTTCGATCCTTTTCTGCATTTCTGACTGTGTCATTTCTTTCTTTTTGTTTGTCATGTTGTCCTCTTTTCTTTTCAACAATATTATACCCGTTTTCAACATAAGATTTAACCCAATTGGCCAATATTCCTCTACTTGATAAGCCAATATCAATAGCTACCGCTGTAATTGATTCTCCATCGATAAGCACTCTTCTCAATGCTTTTTCTTTAAATTTGGGAGAATAATATCTGTTTCTATCTTTTCTAAGAACATCGAATCCATTTTTATCTATCAATCGTACAAGATATTCAATACCGTGCACATTGATATTATATTCAGTCGAAAGCATGTTTAATGTGTATCCCATTTTTCTTTTATTGTAAATTTCAATTTTTTGTTCGTTTGTAAGTTTAGCCATAATAAAAAGTGAACCTCCTAAGTTGTCCAACTTTTTCGGTTCACTTCAAAAATCTGGATTATTTATTATTTAAATCATTTAAAATACTTTCAATTTTATTTCCATATTCTAAAGAAGTATCTAAAACAAAATGAAGTTCAGGACATTTTCTTATTTTCAATTTTTTTGCTAATTGTGATCGAATGAAGCCTTTTGATTTATCAAGAGCTTCCATCCCTTTTCTTTGATTATAATCCTTTCCTAAAAAAGTAACATATACTTTAGAAATTGATAAATCAGTTGTTGTTTCAACAGCTGTAATTGTACATAAATTTAATTCCTTATTACGTACTTCATTTTGAAGAATTAAAGATAATTCTCGTAAAATATTGGCATTAATTCTTTCTGTTTTCAAAGACATATCATACACCTCTTTTAATCACGAGCAACTTCTTCCATAATGTATCCTTCAACAATATCTCCTTCTTTAATATCGTTAAAGTTTTCAATACTTAATCCGCATTCAAATCCAGCATTAACTTCTTTTACATCATCTTTAAAACGACGTAATGATCCTAATTTACCTTCATAAACGACAATACCATCTCTAATTAAACGGATACCACTATTTCTTTTAATTGAACCATCAGTAACATAACATCCTGCAATATTACCAACTTTACTTGCTTTGATAACTTGTCTAATTTCTGCTTGTCCTGTAACAACTTCTTTTAATTCAGGAGCTAGCATACCCTTCATAGCAGTTTCAATTTCTTCTACCATTTTATAAATAACATTGTGTAAACGAATTTCTACGCCTTCTTCGTCTGCTTTATTTCTAACTTTAGCATCAGGTCGTACATTGAATCCATAAATAATAGCTTGAGATGCACTTGCTAAAATAACATCTGATTCAGAAATGGCACCTACTGTTGAACGGATAACATTAACTCTGACACCTTCAACTTCAATTTTTTCTAAAGATGCTTTTACTGCTTCGGCAGTACCTTGAACATCAGCTTTAACTATAATATTTAAATCTTGAATTTGACCTTCTTTAATTTGTGAATATAAATCATCTAAAGACATAGCTGCGCCAGAGTTACGATCTTTTTCAATTTTAGCCTTCATACGTGTTTCACCAACACTACGCGCTTGTTTTTCTGATTCAAAAACCATAAACTTATCACCTGCAACTGGTACTTCATTTAAACCAGTAATTTCAACAGGAGTTCCAGGTAATGCTTCTTTGATAACACGTCCTCGATCATCAACCATTTGTCTAACACGACCAAATGCAGTACCTACAACAATTGGATCACTTGCTCTTAGTGTCCCATTTTCAACTAATAAAGTTGCCACAGGACCACGTCCCTTATCTAATTTACCCTCAACAACTGTACCATATGCATAACGATTAGGATTTGCTTTTAAATCAGATAATTCAGCAACAATAGTAAGTGTTTCTAATAATGAGTCGATACCAATTCCTTTTTTAGCAGAGATTTCGCAATATACTGTATCTCCACCCCATTCTTCTGGTAATAATCCTTCTTCAGACATTTCACTTTTAATTCTTTCAGGATCAGCACCTTCTTTATCAATCTTATTGATAGCTACAACAATAGGAACACCTGCAGCTTTAGCATGGTCAATTGCTTCTTTAGTTTGAGGCATAACACCATCATCAGCAGCAACAACAATAATAACAATATCAGTAACCTGAGCTCCACGAGCACGCATTGCTGTAAAGGCTTCATGCCCAGGTGTATCTAAAAATGTAACTTTACTTCCATTTACATCAACTTGGTATGCACCAATATGTTGTGTAATACCTCCAAATTCACCTTCAACAACTGCTGATTTACGAATTGTATCAAGTAGTGTTGTTTTACCATGGTCAACATGTCCCATAATTGTAACAACTGGACATCGAGGTTGTAAATCTTCCTCTTTGTCAACAATTTCAACATTTTCAAAATTAACTTCATCTACAGGAACATGTTTTTCACACTCTAAATTATATTCTAGACATATTAATTCTACTTGTTCATCTGTTAAAGTAGAATTAATTGTAACCATAATTCCTAATAAAAATAGTACTTTAATGACATTAGCAGGAGTTTGACCAATTTTTTCAGCCAATTCACCAACAGTGATCCCTTCTTCGTAAGAAACCACACCATCTTTTACAACTTTTTCTTCTTTCTTATGAGAAAAATTAGATTGTAATTGTTTCTTCTTAGGTGCACCTTTTTTCTTTTTGTTTTGTTTTGCCATAAAATCACCCTCCTATCTCATCTTTAATTTTCTTTGCAAAGCCTGCATTCGTAATTCCAACTGCTACTCGATTATATTTTCCAATAGCCCTTGATATACTTACTGTATCACCAATTAATACATAATCAACACCATAATATTGACATTTATCTGTAATCTTCTTTTTTGCATTTTCACTAGCATCTAAAGCAATAACTACAAAACATACATTTTTTGATTGGATACCTTTAATAAGAGTTTCTCCACTTACAGTTGAACGAGCACGTGTTGCTAATCCTAGTAAATTCAAATAATTATTCATCTTTACAATATCCTTTCAATTCTTCAAATATTTCATTTGGAATTTCCACTTGTAAAGATCTTTCCAATAGCTTTTTCTTTTTAGCAAGATCAAGTGCTTCTTGACTACGTTTTAAATATGCACCACGACCATTCATTTTACCTGTAGGATCAACAAATACTTCTCCTTCTTTATTACGAACAATACGAATTAGATCTTTTTTTGGTAATTGTTCTTGCGTTGCAAGACATTTTCTCAAAGGAATTTTGCGCATATTTTTACTCCTTAATCCTCATCATAATATTTGTCGTATTCATCATAATCAATGTCTTCATCATATTTACTATAATCATCATCTTCATAATCATAGTCATCTTCGTCATCGTAATCATCTTGATGTACATTTTCTTGTAATGATTCTGCTTCTTCAGTTTCCTCAACAGCTTCATTTGCACCGTTAGCTTCTTGAGATGTTTCCATCATTTCTTGGGCAAATTCTTCTTGGAAATCATCATCAACTGGAGCTTCTTCTTGTTTTTCTACAACTAAACCTAATTCGTTAGCTTCACTAAATGATTTGATATCAATTTTCCATCCAGTTAAACGAACTGCTAAACGTGCATTTTGTCCACGTTTACCAATAGCTAATGATAATTGATCATCAGGTACAATCACTAATGCACTATGTTCTTCTTCGTTAATTGTAACTGACATAACAGTAGAAGGACTTAACGCATGAGAAATAAAGACAACTGGATCACTAGACCATTCAATAATATCAATCATTTCACCATTTAATTCATCAACAACATTTTTTACACGTGATCCCTTAGGACCTACACATGAACCGATTGGATCAATGTTTTCATCTTGTGTATAGACAGCCACTTTGCTTCTTTCTCCAGGTTCACGAGAAACAGATTTAATCTCAACTGTTCCTTCATAAACTTCTGGAACTTCTAATTCAAATAGACGTTTTACAAAATGAGGATCCGTACGACTTACAACGATATGTGTTCCTTTTGTACCACGATCAACATCACTTACATATACTTTTACATGTTGTCCTTCAGTTAATCTTTCTCCTGGAATTTGTTGGTTTGATCCTAAAAATGCTCCAGTTTTTCCAATATTAATAATAGCAAATTTAGGTTCAACGCGTTCTACTACACCAGTGATAATATCATCCTTTTTATCAGCAAATTCATTATATAATGTTTCTTTTTCAGTTTCTCGTATTTTTTGTCTAAACAATTGTTTTGTTTGAATTGCTGCTAAACGTCCAATATGATCAACATCTGCTTCAGTTTCGATGATATCTCCTACTTTATAATTACTATTAATTTCATGAGCTTCATCTAAAGAAACTTCTAAATCTTCATCTTGTAAATCATCTACAACAGTTCTAATTTCAAAAAGTCTGAATTTACCTGTCTTTTCATTAATTTCAACTCTTACATTTGCTTCAGAATTCATATAATTTTTCTTATATGCTTTAGCAATTGATTCTTTAAGCATTTCTAAAAAGACATCTTTTTCAATTCCTTTTTCTTCAATCAATAAATTTAATGCATCCATGAATTTTTTACTAGCCACTTTATAATCCTCCTAAAATTTCACAGCTAATCTAATAAATTGAATATTACTATAATCTACGTTTACTCGTTTTTTAATATTTTTAACCAAATATTCAAATTCTAAATTTGTTCCATCAATTGTTTTCAAATATCCTTCAACTTCATCTAATCCAGCAATGGGGTTTTTAAATTTAGCGTAAACATAACTTCCTACTGATTTTTCAACTTGTTCAAAAGTTTTTAAAGGTTTTTCAATTCCAGGTGATGAAACTTCTAAATAATACTCATCCTTAATTGGATCCGTTTCATCTAACTTCTCACTAATTGCTTCACTAACAGCCACACAAGTATCCATATCTAGATACCCTTCATTTTTTTCAATATAAATACGTAAATACATTTCATTTTGTTCTTTAACATATTCCATATCATCTAAATAACAATCATGTTGTTCAACTAACGGTAAAATCATTTCTTTAATTTTCTCTAGTAGTTCCACTTTTTCACCTCTATTCAATAATAAAGAGTGGGTCTCCCCACTCGTTTCTCTGAAACTAAAATTAGTTTATCATATCTATTTAATTTTAGCAAGTTTATCTAAAATAAAGATAATTGATTTTCTTCTTGCATTCCCTCAAAAACACCCATTTTAGTGAGTAATTTTATATGAGAGTTATTAAGTTTCGTTCTTTTAATAACATCCTCTTTAGAGATAAAATGATTAACTTTTCTTGCTTCAATGACTGTTTTTGCTACAGACTCACCTAATGAATCAACTGAAGAAAATGGTGGAATCAAACCCTTATCATCATAAGGGTCTAAAATAAAGTTTGTTGCATCCGATAATTCTAAATTAATTGGATTAAAATGGTATCCTCTTTCTATCATTTCTAGAGCAATTTCAAAAACATCCCATAACCCTTCTTCTTTATTTGAAGCTTGATGATTAGCCTTAAGTTCTTCTATCTCTTTTCTTCTCGCCATGATAGCTTCTTTACCAGCAACTAAAGTTTCTATTTCGTAAAAATCACAACGAGTTGTAAAATATACAGCATAATACTCAAGTGGATAATAAAGTTTCCACCAAGCTACACGAATAGCTGATAATACATAAGCAACAGCGTGTGCCTTAGGGAACATGTACTTGATCTTTTTACATGAATCAATATACCACTGTGGTACGTTGTATTGTTTCATTAATTCTTCATATTTCTTTTCAGGGAAAACGGCTGGTGATTTTCCTTTACGAACACATTCCATAATATCAAATGCATCTTTATTAGGTAGACCTTTTTCAATTAAGTAAACCATAATATCATCACGACATCCAATAACTTCTTTTAAAGTACAAGTTCCATTTTTAATTAATGTTTCAGCATTACCTAAATATACATCTGTACCATGTGATAACCCTGAAATAATGACCAAGTCATTAAACGTTTGTGGTTTTGTTTGATCTAACATTCCTCTTACGAAAGTTGTACCAAATTCAGGAAGACCTAAAGCACCATTTTTACAGTTAATAAAACTTAAATCACAACCTAGCGCCTCACTGCTTGTAAATAAACTCATGACCTTCTTATCATTAGTTGGTATCGTTTTAGGATCAACACCTGTTAAATCTTGTAACATACGAATAACTGTAGGATCAACATGCCCTAAAATATCAAACTTTAATACATTATCATGTATCGCATGGAAGTCAAAATGGGTTGTTCGCCACTCTGCTGATAGATCATCAGCAGGATACTGATAAGGTGTAAAATCGAAAACATCATAATCACGAGGTATAACAATAATTCCACCTGGATGTTGTCCAGTCGTTCTTTTTACACCGCCACATCCTTCAGCAATTCTTTCGAGTTCTGCACTTCTAATTTGATTATCAATACCTAATGTTTCAGCATATCCTTTTGCATATCCATAGGCTGTTTTTTCAGCAACGGTGGAAATCGTTCCGGCTCTAAAAACGTGGTCTTCACCAAAAATAGTTTTAGTAAAAGCATGTGCCTTTGCCTGATATGCACCAGAGAAATTTAAATCTATATCGGGTACCTTATCTGCATTAAACCCCAAGAAAGTTTCAAAAGGAATATTATGACCTTCTCCTTTCATCATTTGATGACAATGTGGACATTCTTTATCTTCTAAGTCATAGCCATCAGCAATAACCCCTTCATCTAAAAACTCACTATAACCACAATGTAAACAAACATAATGTGGTGGTAAAGGATTAACCTCAGTAATGCCCGCCATAGTAGCAACAAATGAAGAACCTACTGAACCCCTTGATCCTACCAGATAACCATCGTCATTAGATTTCTTTACTAGTAAATGGGATATGTAATAAATAACCCCAAATCCATGTTTAATAATGTTACTTAATTCTTTTTCTAATCTTTTTTCAACAATAGTAGGTAATTTTTCACCATATAGTTTATGCGCTGTTTCATAACATATTTTCGTCAAATTCTCATCAGCATTATCAATCTTAGGAGTAAACAAATGATCATGTACAGGTCTAATTTCTTCAACCATATCTGCTATCTTATTTGTATTTTCAACCACATATTGATATGCATCTTGTGGAGATAAATATGGATAACATGTTAGCATTTCATCTGTAGTGCGTAAATATTGATAAGGTGTAAAAGCGCGTGGATTTCTACGATTACACAATGGATGCGCGCGATGCCCTATTCCAATTTTTGGCTGCGAAATGAAAACATCTCGATAAATCTTATCCTTCTTTTCTAAAAAGTGAACATCACCCGTAGCTACAACGATTTTATTCAGTTTTTTTGCCGTTTCAATAAGACGAAGAATAGAATCTATCAAATCATCTTGATTTTCAATTTGTCCTCTGTCTATCAAATGATAATAGTCATCTAATGGTTGGATTTCAACATAGTCATAGAACTGTAATAATGATTCTAAACGTTCTTGCGATTGATTCATTGCAGCTTCAAAGACGTCTGAGCGATAACAACTTGTTCCATAAAGCAAGCCTTCTCGATAAAATTCCAAACGTTCTTTAGGAATTCTAGAACCGTCATGGAAATAAGTTGTATTAGCCTCAGATACAATCTTAAACATATTTTTTAAACCAACTTTATTTAAAGCAATAGCTGTCATATGATATGGGAAAACAATTTTATATGCATCATCTTTTTGTAATTTATTTAAATCTAGTAAATTATATTTATTATCTTGCATAATTTGATGAAGCATCATTGTTAAAACACTTCCTAATACTTCTGCGTCATAATCAGCTCTATGTGCTACCTCATCATCATAAGCAACACGATAAACACGACATACAGCACCTAATCGATACGATTTCATTGGTTTCATAATTGCTCTAGCCAGAGCTAAAGAATCAATAATAGGATTATTGATAGTAGGCATTTGATTACGTTTTAAATTTTCATTTAAAAAACCAATGTCAAATTTTGCATTATGAGCAACTAAAATACAATCACTAAAAAAATCTAAAATTTGAGGTAAAAATTCTTTAATTGTCGGTGCATTTGAGACCATCTCATTAGTAATATTAGTTAAGTTGCTAATACGAGTAGAGATTTCTTTACCTGGATTGATAAAACTCTGTAAACGATCAATAACTTCTCCATTTTTAATTTTAACTGCACCAAATTCTGTAATTCCATCATGAACAACAGAAAAACCTGTTGTTTCCAAATCGAAAGATACATAGGTTGCATCTTCTATCGACATATCACGCTCGTTAAAAACAATATCAAAATAAGGTTCAATCATATTTAATTCAACCCCATAGATCATTTTAATCCCAGCCTTTGAACTTGCAATTTGAGCTTCTGGAAAAGATTGAACATTACCATGATCAGTAACCGCAATTGCCTTATGTCCCCAAGAGGCAACGGCATTAATATAGTCAGTAATCGTACCAATTCCATCCATCGCTGACATTTTAGAATGTGTATGCAATTCTACTCTCTTCTTTTCAGCAGAGTCCTTACGATGTTGCGGTGATTTTATAATTTCAACTTCATTTGCCATTATGACCATCTCACGAGCAAAACTATCCAGTCTTGTTTCACCTCTTACTTTAACCCATACTTTACCTTTACCAATTGACTTAAGATCTTCAATTGTATTAGAAGAATTGTTTTCAAAACGTTTTACCATAATAGAGTTTGTATAATCTGTTACCCACAACGTCTGAATATGTTTTCCAGCTCTTGTTTTAATCATATCCACTTTAAAAACATATCCCCGTATAACACAATTTTTTTCCATCGTATTATTATCAATTTCTTCAATTTTCATTTCTCTCGCTTCACCACGTTTATAACGACGCTTATAATCAAATTGTGGTGTTGGTTTGGGTTCTTCTTTTTTTAACGTCTGTAAATCAACTTTTACAGGCTCATAAACTTCCATTTCCTCTTTTAAATCATTAAATTCAGTATTATCTTGATTGATATAGAATTTAATTTTTTTATCAATCCCAATTTTTGCTAATTCATTGCTAAAAACAGCATACATCTTTTGATATTGCTCAAGTTGGATTTCATTTAATACTGCTACAGTGACAATATCATCAATTTTAAAATTTTCTATGCTAAGAGTTGAGCAAATAGGATAATTTAGTTTTAAATTTTCAATCATATACCCTAAATACAACGACCAATCACACTGTGTTACATCTACATCTTGATAATGCAAATAAAACTCTGCAGGATAAGGAAAATGTTTTAGTCCTTGATAAAGAAGCTGAAATTCATCAAAAGGAATAAAAGACTTACTTTCAATATAAAAAGAGTAATGACTATTTTTATGAACAATAACCTTATCTAAAGAAGCATGTAACAATTCCGTTACTTGCTCAGTTATATTTAAATTTTCTAATAATATAATTAACTTATTCATGTCTTCACCTCAAGTCTAAAAATGATTATAACATAAAAAAGGGATCATTTAATCCCTTAGTGCAACATTTTTCCAATATCATTTATCGTCACAAAAATCATCAACCCAAAAACCAAAGCCAATCCAGCTAACTGTAAAACATATTTAACTTTAATTGGAATTTCTCGATGAATTGCTTTTTCAATAAGTGCAATTAAAACTTGGCTTCCATCTAATCCTGGTATTGGCAATAAATTAAACATTCCAATATTCGTAGATAATAAAGCAGTCAAAGAAAGCAATGAACTTATAGAACCAGATTCAGTCACTTGAGCAGTGACACTGTAAATTCCAGCCGGTCCTGATAATTGACCAACAGTATGAACAGAATCTGTAATTAATTTACCCAACGTTGTAAAGATGATAAAAGCATACGTAACAAATTGATTAAAACCGTACTTAATTGCTTCAAAAAATGATAATTGTCTTGTTTTAGCAGTAATCCCTATTTTATAGCATTGATTTGTTTGATCAAAACGAGCCGTTACTTTTTTATTCAAAGTTTGATGATTTCTTTCAATAACAACTGTCATATCTAAAGTCTTTGCCTTTAAATTAAGATTATCATTATCTAAAACTTCTTGAATATCACTAAACGAAGCAATGAGTGATTCATGATCGTTGATAATGATTTTTTTAATTGTATCTCCTACTTTTAAGTGAGCTTCATTAGCCCCACTATTTTCAACAACTGTACCAATAATGGGCTGGTTAGTTTGAACATCAATAAACGAATAAACACCGATTAATAAAACAAGAGCTAAAACAAAATTCATGAAAACACCAGCTAACATGATAATACATTTTTTCCATGTTTTAATTCCTTTTAAAGTTCGCTCATAAGGGACATCTTTCATCAATTCATTATCTTCTTGATCAGCTTCACCAGCCATAGCAACATAGCCACCAATCGGTAAAGCGCGAATTTGATAGTCTGTCTCACCTTTTTTTCTTGAATAAATTTTAGGTCCCATTCCTAATGAAAACTCAGCACAATACACGCCAAATAACTTAGCTGTTAAAAAATGTCCTAGTTCATGAATAAAAATAATACCACCTAAAATGAGAAAAAATACAAGTAGATTAATTATTGTCTGCATGACTCTCTCCTATCTTCTTTATTACATAATCACGAGCCCATCTATCAATATCTAATAACTGTTGAACAGATGGATTTTCAATCCAATCATGGGCATTCATGGCTTCTTCAACTAATCTTTCAATATCTAAAAATTCAATTTGACCATTTCTAAAAGCAAGATTAGCTTCTTCATTTGCTCCATTTAATACACATGGCATACTACCACCCTTTATACCTGCATCATAAGCTAATTTTAATGCTCTAAAACGTTTGAAATCAGGCTTTTTAAAAGTAAGTTGACCCATCTTTGTTAAATCTAAACTTTCTCCTTTAATAAGAGGTTTCCTCAAAGGATAAGTTAAAGCATATTGAATAGGCAAACGCATGTCTGGCATTCCCATTTGACCAATAATTGAAGTATCTTCAAACTCAACAGCTGAATGTAAAATACTTTCCGGATGAATTAATACTTCGATTTTATCATAATCAACATCAAACAACCATTTTGCTTCCATAACTTCTAATCCTTTATTAAATAATGTAGCACTATCAATCGTAATTTTAGCACCCATTGACCAATTAGGATGATTTAAAGCTTCTTTAACGGAAACACCTACAAGTTCTTCTCTAGTTTTATCACGAAAACTTCCGCCACTTGCTGTAAGTAAAATTCTTTTAATTTTATTATTTTGATTTCCTTGTAATGATTGGAAAATAGCAGAATGTTCACTATCAACCGGTAATAGACGAACTTGATATTCTTTAACCAATTTCGTAATAATATGCCCTGCAACAACCAAAGTTTCCTTATTAGCTAAGGCAATATCCTTGTGATGACGAATTGCTTCAATAGTTGGAATAAGTCCAGCAAATCCTACAATAGCATTTAAAACAATTTCAACATCCGACAATGTAGCAATTTCAATTAAACCGGCTTGTCCATAAACAAAACGAATATACGGATATTTCTTTGCAAGTATTTCTGCGTCATTTTTTTCAATAACACAAACAACTTGTACCGGTATTTTTTCAATAATTTCTTCTAACTTAGAAATATTATGTCCTGCTGACATACCAACAATCATATAATCATTTGGATTATGATAGACTACATCGACAGTTTGAACCCCGATGGATCCTGTCACCCCTAATACAGTTATCTTTTTCATTTTATAACCCCGCAATCATCAAAAAAATACTAAACACAATACTATTAAAAACAGCACTATCAATTCTATCTAAAATACCACCATGCCCTGGCAATAAATTTGAATAATCTTTGACCCCAAAGTTTCTTTTAACCGCACTAAAAACAAGGTCACCAATTTGACTTGTCATAGTAAGAACAATACATGCAACTATAAGCATCATATTTCCCTTAATAACACCAAAATAAACACCAAAGACAATTGAAATCAAGCTTCCTAGCAAAATACCACCAATTGATCCTTCAACAGTTTTTTTAGGTGATAATCTAGGAATAAGCTTATGTTTCCCTAGTGTCATCCCAGCAAAATATGCACCTGTATCACTTCCATAAGTTGCAAAGGCAAGTAATAATAAATATTCAAATCCATAATCATTACGAATAACTAACAAAGCATGAAGACCACAGCACAATAGTGTTCCCATTGTAAAAATATATCCTACTCTTTCAATATTAAGCGTTTCATCAAAAATCATTGTACTTAATAAAACAGCCAAAAATCCCAAAATGCATACACTTGGAATAAATAAAACTGAATCTTTTTGAAAAAAGCCTAAAGCAAAAAAGAGCAAAACAACGATATACATATAAATCTTGATTTTAGGACGGGTACAAATGTGCAACATCTCATAAACAGATAAAACAGTCACAATTGCAATAACAGCTTTAAAAAATGTTCCCCCTATTACAATTGCTGGAACAACAACTGCAATTAAACATAGCGCAGTAATAATTCTTTGTTTCATTATTTCAATCCTCCAAAACGTCGGTCTCTATTTTGATACATCCAAATAGCTTTATGCAATTCTTCAGCGTTAAAATCCGGCCAATATACAGGTGTAAAAATAAATTCAGCATACGCAAGTTGCCACAATAAAAAATTAGACAAACGCTGTTCACCACTTGTTCTCACCATCAAATCAACTGGTGGCAAAGAAGCAGTCATAAGATGCTGTTCAAAATAGTCTTCTGTAATATCATTTTCAGTAATCTTTCCTTCTTTTAAAGATGTAGCTATCTTTTTCGTTGCTTCAACAATTTCATCACGTCCGCCATAAATAAATGCAAAGCACAACTGTAAACCAGTATTATTTTTTGTTTGGTCAATAGCTGCTTGAATAATTTCTTGTGTTGCTTGTGGTGCACGGTTTAAATGCCCTATATAACAAATACGCACATTGTTATCCATTAATTCCTTCAAATAAAGATCAAAAAAAGTCTTAGGTAATCTAAAAATAAATTGAACTTCATCATCTGGACGAGAAAAATTTTCTGTAGAAAAAGCATAAACTGTCATTGCTTTTACACCTAACTTATTGGCTTCTAAAGCAATATTTCTAATCGTTTTTGTTCCTTCATTATGCCCATATGTCCTCGGCATTTTTCTCTTTTTTGCCCATCTACCATTACCATCCATAATAAAAGCTATATGAGCCGGTATATTATTCATATCAAGTTGATAATTGTCTTTATTTTTCTTTCTTTTAAACATAATATATCTCCTTATAACGAGATATATTATAACATATATAAAATAAAAACAAAACAAAAGGATGAAACCATCCTTTTGTTATACTGTCATGATATCTTTTTCTTTTTCTTTAGCAATCTCATCAATTTCTTTTACAAATTTATCAGTTAATTTTTGTACTCGATCTTGACCAGATTTAATTTCATCTTCGCTTCCATCACACTTTTTGATTTCATCGTTGGCATCACGACGAATATTACGAATTGCAACTTTGGCATTTTCAGCAAACTTCCAAACATTTTTTGCAAATTCTTTACGACGTTCTTCTGTAAGTGCTGGTACCATAATACGAATAAGTTCACCATCATTTTGTGGAGTTAAACCTAAATCACTTTCATAAATAGCATGTTCTAAATCTTTTAAAACAGTACGATCATAAGGTTTAATTACTAATTGACGCCCTTCAACAACTGAGATACCTGCAATTTGATTAATTGGTGTTGGTGTATCATAATAGTTAACCATTACACGATCAAGCATAGCAGGATTAGCTCTTCCAGTTCTTACAGTTTGCAATTCACGTCTAAATGCATCAATAGCTTTTGTCATTCTTTCTTGAGTATCATCTAAAATCATATTAATCATTTGAGTTTCCTCCAGAGATTGTTGTTCCTATTTTATTTCCATTACAAGCTTTAGCAATATTTCCTTCTTCTTGCATATTGAATACACATAAGTCAATATTATTATCTTTACATAAAGTTATAGCAGTTTGATCCATGATTTTTAAATCTTTAGCTAAAACATCACTATAAGTAATTTCATCAAATTTAACTGCTTGAGCATCAACTTTAGGGTCAGCAGAATAAACACCATCTACTCCATTTTTAGCCATCAAAATAACATCTGCTTGAATTTCAGCAGCACGAAGTGCAGCTGTTGTATCAGTAGTAAAGAATGGACTACCCGTACCTGCACCAAAAATAACAACTCTTCCTTTTTCTAAATGACGAACAGCACGTCTTCTAATATATGGTTCAGCAACTTGTCTCATTTCGATTGCTGATAATAATCGTGTTGGTACATCAAGCGCTTCTAAAGCATTTTGAACAGCTAAACCATTCATAACTGTAGCAAGCATTCCCATGTAATCTGCAGTAGAACGATCCATACCCATATCCGCACCAACTTTACCACGCCAGATATTTCCGCCACCACACACAATAGCAATTTCGATACCTAAATCTTTAGCATCTTTAATTTGTCTTGCAATATTAGCAACTGTCTTAGCATTAATTCCAGTTTTGTCATCACCAGCTAATGCTTCACCACTTAGTTTTAATAATACGCGTTTATATTTCATAATCATGCTCCTTATTTACAATAAAAGGACACACTTAAAGTGTCCTTAAATATTATTTACCCATTTGTGCAGCTACTTCTTCAGCAAAGTTTTCAACTTTCTTTTCCATTCCTTCACCAACTTGGAAACGAGCCATTTCTAAAACTTTACCTTTTCCTAAGTATTTTGCAACTGTTTCTTTTGGAGTTTTAATAAATTCTTGATCCATTAAGCACATAGCAGAGAATACTTTATTAAGTTTTCCTCTTTTAATTCCTTCAAGAACTTTTTCAGGTTTGCTTTTAAGACTTTCGTCTTGTGCCATAATTTCAGTTTGTACAGCATCTTCTCTATCTTTAACTTCTTGAGGGATAGCATTTTGGTCAATATATTCTGGATTACATGCAGCAACGTGCATAGCAATATCTCTTGCTTTTTCTTCATCAGCATCTGCTAATTTAACGATCGCAGTCATTTTACCACCCATGTGAGAGTAAGCACCAAATACTTCATTATCTTCTTTAGTCATCACAACAAATCTTCTGAAAGATAATTTTTCACCAATTTTACCACTTGCTTCAGCAATAACTGTAGCTAAGTCTTTTCCATCTACATCTAATTTTAATGCAGCATCTAAATCAGCAGGTTTATTTGTAGCAACTGTACTACAAACTGTTTTTACTAATTCTTGGAATTCTGCGTTTTTAGCAACGAAGTCAGTTTCTGAGTTAACTTCAACCATAGCAGCAGTATTACCATCTAATACAAATGATGTTAACCCTTCAGCAGCAATACGATCTGCTTTTTTTGCAGCTTTTGCAATTCCTTTTTCTCTTAACCAGTCAAATGATGCTTCAATATCACCATCACAAGCTTCTAGAGCTTTTTTACAGTCCATCATTCCGGCACCAGTTTTTTCACGTAATTCTTTAACTAATTTTGCACTAATAGCCATTTTTCATTTCCTCCATTTATTTATTTAAAAAGGGAAAAGCTACGCTTTCCCCATTATAACTAGTTTTTATATCAGTTCCAGCTTATTTATTTTCAGTTGGTTTTGCTTCTCTTCTAGGTGCTGGTCTTCCACCTTTATTTCTAGGTCCTCTTCTGTTGTTGTTTTCAACTGAAGTAACAGCATCATTCATAGTTACTTCTTTTTCATCTTCATCTTTAACAAATGCAACTGTTAAAGGTTCATTTTTAGCTTGGCAAATTGCATCAGCCATTGAAGCAACAATTAATTTTACAGCTCTAATAGCGTCATCATTTGCTGGGATAACATAATCTACTTCATCAGGATCACAGTTAGTATCAACGATACCAAATACTGGAATACCTAAGATTCTAGCTTCTGCTACAGCGTTGTGTTCTGCTTTTGGATCAACAACAAATAAAGCATTTGGAAGTCTTCTCATTTCTTTAATTCCACCTAAGTTCTTTTCTAACTTAGCAGCTTCTTTTTTAAGTAAGATTACTTCTTTTTTAGGTAAAACATCGAAAGTTCCATCTTCTTCCATTTTTTCTAATTCTTTTAATCTTCTAATTCTTTTTTGAATTGTTTTGAAGTTTGTTAATGTTCCACCTAACCAACGAGAGTTAACATAGAAACTTCCAGAACGAATTGCTTCTTCTTTAACAGCTTCTTGAGCTTGTTTTTTTGTTCCTACAAATAATACTTTTCCACCTTTTTCAGCGATTTCATTCATTGCTTTATAAGCTTCATCAATTTTCTTTGATGATTTTTGTAAATCAATAATATAAATCCCATTTCTTGATGTAAAGATGTATGGAGCCATTTTTGGATTCCATCTTTTTGTTTGGTGACCGAAATGTACACCAACTTCTAATAATTTTTTCATTGAAATTACTGACATGTGTAATTTCCTCCTTTTCGTTTTTTCCTCCATTATTTCGAACAATTGACACTTCATAAGAAGCACTAGTCAACTGAATCCATAATGTGTGTATTTTCATACCTAATGTATATTAGCATATCCTAAAATAAAAGACAAGATTTTTTTACCGATTTCTTGGATGGTTTTTAATATAAACCTCTTTTAAATGTTCGTTTGAAACATGAGTATAAATTTGTGTCGTTGATAAATTCTCATGGCCTAATAATTCTTGTACTGATCTTAAATCAGCACCCGCATTTAATAAATGAGTTGCAAAAGAATGTCTAAACATATGCGGATGTATTTTTCTGGTTGGATCAAATTGATAAACAACACGGTTGACAACATCTTCTAACCCTCTATTGGTCATCTGATTGCCACGATTATTAACAAAAACATATTGATGACTACCATCACAAAAATTATTTCTTACCTCATTAATATACTTCAAGAGCCATTTTTTAGCGCAATCATGAAAAGGCACATACCTATCTTTATCACCTTTTCCATGAATTAATAAAACTTGTTGGTTCCAATCTATTTGTTTGAGTGTTAAGCCAACCACTTCCGAACATCTCAATCCAGAAGCATACATCAACTCTAGCATTGCACGATTACGAATCCCTAAATCAGTAGAAACATCTATGCTATCAAGTAATTGTTGCATTTCCTCATAATACAAAAAATCCGGATTTCTTTTAGGTGTTTTTAATGTTTCAATTAAAACCATAGGATTATCTTCAATGTATTCTTGTTTGCACAAATAGCGATAAAATGAGCGTAACGAACTGATTCGTCGATTAATTGTTGTTCGGGCTAACTTTTTTTGATAAAGCCATGTTAAATATCCTCTAACAACCTGGTAAGTAGCTTGATTAAAACGTTCTATTTTTTTCGTCTTTAAAAACCCTATAAATTCATCTATATCTCGTTGATATGAGTTGACCGTTAGTTTTGAATATTTCTTTTGATTTAAAAGATAATCTAGAAACTCTTTTTTATAGTAATTCATTTTCATCTATAAATTGATCCATCACTTCTTGTGCTCTTTTAACATAAGCTTCTTTTCTTTCTTTTTTCTTTACTCTTTCTTTTAAATCAGGAAGAATTCCAAAATTAGCTTTCATTGGTTGAAAATCAGTTGGATCCCCATGAGTAATATAATGTGCTAAAGCACCCATAATTGTTTCTTGCGGAAAAATAAGACTTTCTTTACCTTGTAAGTAACGTACCATATTGATTCCAGCAATCATACCACTTTGAGCTGATTCAACATATCCTTCTACCCCTGTCATTTGTCCTGCCATAAACAATCCTTTTGTCCCTTTAACACTATAATCAGCATTCAAATGCACAGGCGAACAAATAAATGAATTACGATGCATGACACCATAGCGTACAAAACGAGCATTTTCTAATCCTGGTATCATTTGAATGATTCTTTTTTGTTCAGGCCAAGTTAAATGAGTTTGAAAACCTACAATATTATATAAACTTGCCTGGACATTATCTTGTCTTAATTGTACAACTGCATAAGGTTTTGTCCCATCAGGCTTGGTAAGACCTACCGGCTTCATTGGTCCAAATAATAGTGTTTGTTTCCCACGTCTTGCCATTTCTTCAAAAGGCATACATCCTTCAAAAAACTTTTCTTCAAAGTCTTTAGGCTTAACAACCTCTGCATTCATCAATTCATCATAAAAATGATTAAATTCTTCCTCGGTCATTGGACAATTAATATACTCATTATCCCCCTTATCATAGCGAGATTTATAGTATGCCTTATCCATGTTAATACTTTCTTTTTCGATAATTGGTGCAGCAGCATCAAAAAAATAAAAATAATCTTCGCCCAATTTACTAGCAATATCTTTACTTAACGTATCACTCGTTAATGGTCCTGATGCAATAATAACCGGTCCTTCAGGTATCGTTTTCACTTCATCATGAATCACTTCAATCAACGGATGACTACTAATAAATTCCGTAATATCTTTTGAAAAACCTTCACGATCAACTGCCAGAGCGCCTCCTGCTGGAACCTGATTTTTTCTTGCAAAGCGAATAATCACACTATCTAATTTTTCCATTTCATTCTTTAAAACACCCACAGCATTACCTAACCCATCTGCTCTTAAAGAATTGGAACAAACCAATTCTGCAAAATAGGATGTATGATGTGCTGGAGTCATTTTATGAGGTCGCATCTCATGTAAGTAAACTTGTATTCCTTGTTTGGCTAATTGATAGCTTGCTTCCACTCCAGCCAGCCCTGCGCCAATAACATGAACATTTAATTTTTCCATATCTTTCACCCTTATCTATTTTAACAAATTTAATTTAAAAAAAGTAGAACCAATGTTCTACTTTATAATGGTTTTACATTTTGGATAATTCGAACAAGCTTTAAATTCGCCCCATCTTCCCTTCTTGATGACAACTGGCGAACCACAATTAGGACACACTTCATCTGTCATAACTGGTTCTTGCTTTTTACGATTATTTTTAATGTATTTACATTCGGGATAGTTTGAACATGCTTCAAATTTTCCAAAACGGCCTGTTTTGTATACCATTTTACTACCACATTTAGGACATACTTCACCCGTGTATTCTGGTTCAACCTTTTCTTTCTTTACGTATTTACATTCAGGATAGTTTTCACAAGCTATAAACGTACCATAACGTCCATGTCGTTCTACTAAATCATGACCACACTCAGGACATTTTTCACCAGTTTTTTTAGGAGCAATAACTTCCATTTTTTCATTTGCTACATCTAATAATGGTTGGAACTTATGAATGAAGTTATCTATAGCATCAAAATAATCATCATCACCTTCAGCTATATCATCGAGTTCTTTTTCCATTGATGCTGTATATTCAACATTAATAATATCATTAAAAAACTGTGTCAATCTATCACTTGTAAGCGTTCCTGTTTCTGTTGGTTTAAAAGCACGATCAACCAATTCTACATATCCTCGTGTTTGAATAGTATCAATAATTGAAGCATAGGTACTTGGTCTTCCAATACCTAATTCTTCCATTTCACGAATAAGTTTAGCCTCAGTATATCTTGCTGGTGGTTTTGTAAAATGTTGTGTCTTTTCAATTTTTGTACTATCAATTGTTTCTTCTATTTTCATTTCTGGCAATAGTTCATTACTTTGTTTTTCATATGGACTATATATGCGTAAATATCCATCAAACTTTAATACAGAACCATTGGCTTTGAACTGATAACCTTGATTATCCAAAGACAATGCAGTTGAATCAAATTGCGCCGGTGCCATCAATGAAGCCATAGCACGTGCATAAATCAGACTATATAATTTATATTCATCAGGCTTTAAGTATTCTTTTACACTTTCAGGTGTACGAAGAGCACTTGTTGGTCTAATCCCTTCATGAGCATCTTGAACATTCTCTGTCTTTTTTGCTTTCTTTACTTTACCAACATATTCTTTTCCATATTTTTCTTGAATATATTGTTCAGCACTCTCAACAAAAACATCGGATAAACGAATTGAATCTGTTCTCATGTAAGTAATTAACCCTACAGTTTCATCACCCAAATCAATACCTTCATATAATTTTTGAGCAATCATCATTGTTTTTCTTGCTTTAAAATTTAACTTGGACGATGCTTCTTGTTGTAATGTTGATGTAATAAACGGAGGTTTAGATTCTCTTTTCTTTTTTGTTTTCTTAACATCACTTACAGTAAATGTCTTATTTAATTTTTCATAAATCACATTAGCTTCTTCGGCATTTTTAATTTCTATTTTCTTACCTTGATATTTAGCTAATTCTGCTTGAAAATCAATCTCATCTTTATTAAATTCCGCTTTAACCTTCCAATATTCTTCGGGAATAAATGCTTCTATTTCACGTTCTTTTTCAACAATTAAACGTAAAGCCACGGACTGAACACGTCCAGCTGATTTAGATTTTATCTTCTTTTGTAATAATTTAGATAATTTAAAGCCTATAATACGATCCAATACTCTTCTTGTTTCTTGCGACTTAACTAAATTTTGATCTATTTTACGTGGATGATTTAAAGCATCAATGACAGCATCCTTGGTTACTTCATTAAAAACAACACGATTATCTTGATCCATATCTAATTTTAAAACCTCTGCTAAATGCCAAGAAATAGCTTCTCCTTCTCGATCAGGGTCGGTTGCAAGATATACTTCAGATGCATCTTTAACTTCAGCTTTTAATTCCTTAACAACATCTTTTTTATCCTTAGAAATAACATATTTTGGTTTATAACTATTATCTTGATCAATACCTAGCCCATCTTTTCCAGATGTGGCCAAATCTCTGATATGTCCTTTAGACGATGTTACATGATAATCACTTCCTAAATACTTTTCAATGGTCTTAGACTTAGAAGGTGATTCCACGATAACTAATTTTTTACCCATAACGTACCTCCCGTTTTGTAAAAACTATTATTATTGTTTTTTTTCACTTTGTCAATATTATTTATTCATTCATCCAAGAGATCATGAACACTCATAACTAATTTTGCCCCTTGTTGAATTAAATAATTACATCCATTATTATCCGTTATTCTCCCTGGTACACAAAAAATTTCCTTTCCTTGATCCAAAGCAAATCCTACAGTAATCATTGTTCCTGATCGTTTCTTTGCTTCGGTTACCAAAAGAGATTCACTTAATCCAGCAATCAATCTGTTTCTTTGCGGAAAATATTCTTGTCTAGGTACAAGATCACCCGGATATTCGCTTATTATCAAATGATTTTCCTTTATTTGGTTGTACAAATCCAAATTTCTTTTAGGATAACAATAATCTATCCCTCCACCTAGTATTGCTACTGTCTTACCGTTATTATTGAGTGCTGTGCGATGCGCTACAGTATCAATTCCTAGTGCCATTCCACTTACAATTGTATAATGATGACAAACTAAATCGTAAACAAATCGATTCGTTGCACTTTTGCCATAAGCACTTGGTACCCTCATACCTATCACACCAATGCAGTGTGTTTTTAAAATTTCCAAATCACCATAGTAATAAAGAACAAATGGCGGACAATTAATTTGTTTTAATGCCTCGGGATAATCATTAGAAATAATTGTCGTATACTTACATTTAACTTGTTTTAAAAGCAAATCACGATCTTCTCCTACCTTTTCTTTCTTTTTTAATGCTTGCAATATCTTGTTAAAATCACCTTTGTATTTTAAAGAAAAATAAACCAAGACTTCTTCCATATACCCTCCTCTATGTATCCTCTCTTTTATATACGTCTTTTTTTTGTATTTTTCTTTTAAAAATGAAAAAAAGCTAGAAAAACTAGCTTTATATGGTTATATGGCTATTCAAATAATTTAGGGGGTTCAACTTTGGGGGTCTACTTTAGGGGACA
>NZ_QUIN01000010.1:0-56742 GCF_003480255.1 Erysipelatoclostridium sp. AM42-17
TAAAAAACCTATATCTTTATGTAAAGGTATAGGTTTGTCAACAATCTGAAAGAGGTACATGATGTACCTCTTAATCATCAAGTATGAGCTTAATGATAAATCTTTTTATTTACTCATTGTATCTTTAATTCGTTGCATTGTCTCATCACTAATAACATGCTCAATGCGACATGCATCGTTAACAGCAGTTTCGTGACTTACACCTAAACTTTCAAAGAAAGCAGATAGAGTGTCATGACGATCATAAATACGAGATGCAACTTCAAGTCCTTTTTGAGTTAAGACAATGTATCCTTTACTATCGACATCAATATATTCATCTTTTTTTAAGATGCTCATGGCTCTTGAGACACTTGGCTTAGAATAGTTAAGTTCTCTTGCTATATCTATTGAACGAACATCTTTATTTCTATTTGCTAGAACGTAAATTGTTTCTAGATACATTTCTCCAGATTCTTGTAAATGCATGTTATCACCTCTTTTTATTATTGTATCATAAATAATTAATAAAAGACAACGGAGATACATTTTTATTGTATAGATAAGTTGAAAAGGTTTTCATTTTGTGTTTGTGTTTCATGTATGAAACAAAGTTAGTTAATGTTAACTTTTTTTATTGACAAAATATATCAAGAGGCATATATTATAGGTGAAGTTAGGAAGGACTAACTAATTTTTTTGGATATCAAGTTAGCCTTTACTAATCAAATTAGCATAGAGTAATCTTTGAGGAGGGAATAAAGATGCCTTTAACAATGTTAAACAATGGAGAAGTTGGAACAATTACGAGAATTGGCGGTAATGAAGAAACAAGAAGATTTTTAAATAATCTTGGTTTCATTGTTGGTGAACAAGTAACGGTTTTATCTACAATTGGTGGAAATGTTATTGTTAATGTCAAAGATTCTCGAATTGCGATTAATGAAGATATGGCAAAACATATCATGATTTAGCAAAGAGTGATAGAAAGGGGAATGGTTTGTGAAACTTAACGAAGTGGAAGTTGGGAGTACAGTCATTGTTACTAAAATCGAAGGTGACGGCGCTTATAAAAGACGTATCATGGATATGGGAATCACAAAGGGAGTTGAACTTTATATTAGAAAAGTAGCTCCATTAGGTGATCCAGTCGAACTTACTGTAAGAGGATATGAACTTACTGTAAGAAAAAATGATGCACAATGCGTTGAAGTGAAAGTAAAGTAATGAGGAGAGGATAGAACGATGAATATTAAATTCGCGCTAGCAGGTAATCCTAACTGCGGGAAAACAACAATGTTTAACGCTTTAACTGGTGCTAATCAATATGTTGGTAACTGGCCAGGGGTTACTGTAGAAAAGAAGGAAGGTAAAATTAAAGGGAATAAGGAAGATAACATTACTGTTGTTGACTTACCAGGTATTTATTCTCTTTCACCTTATACATTAGAAGAAGTTGTCAGTCGTGATTTTCTATTAAATGAAGATCCTGATGTTATCTTAGATATTGTTGATGCAACAAATATTGAAAGAAACTTATATTTAACTACACAATTAATTGAAACAGGAGTTCCTGTTGTTATTGCATTAAATATGGCTGATTTAATTGCTAAAAGAGGATTAAAGATTGATATTAAACGTTTATCTATGGTTCTTGGATGTCCAATTATTGAAACATCAGCATTAAAAGGTAAAGGTTTAAAAGAATTAATTAATGAAGCAGTTAAGGTTGCTAAAAAATCTGAACATGCTTTACCAGGTGCTGTTTTTGATGAAAAAATTGAAGCAGCTATTAATGAAGTAACACCTTTATTATCAAATAGAATTGCTGCTAATAAAAAAAGATGGTATGCAGTTAAAGTATTAGAAAATGACGAAAAAGTAATGAATCAAATTACTTTAGATAGTCAAGCTAATGAAAAAGTAGCAGCATTAAGAACATCATTAGAAAAAGAATTTGATGATGATATGGAAAGTGTTGTTACTGATGGACGTTATACTTACATTCAAAAGCTTATTTCAACAACAGTTGAAAAACCAAAAGAAAAATTAACTTTATCAGATAAAATTGATAAAATTGTTACAAATAGATTTTTAGGAATTCCTATTTTCTTAGTTATTATGTACGTTGTTTATCATATTTCAGTAACAACAGTTGGTACATTTGTTACTGATTGGACAAATGATGTCTTTGTTGTAGCTATTCAAGATGCAGTTGCTGGATTCTTATCATCTATTGGAGCAAGTGGTTTATTATCTGCTGTTATCGTAGATGGTATTATTGGTGGTGTTGGTGCTGTTATTGGATTTGCACCACAAATGGCAATCTTATTCTTATTCTTATCAATCTTAGAAGATTGTGGATATATGGTACGTATTGCATTCGTTATGGATAGAGTATTTAGATATTTTGGATTATCTGGAAAAAGCTTTATTCCATTATTAATTGGTTCTGGTTGTGGGGTTCCTGCTATTATGGCATCAAAAACAATCGAACAAGATAACGATCGTCGTTTAACTATTATGACAGCTACATTTATTCCTTGTGGAGCTAAATTACCTGTTATTGCTTTATTAGGTGGAGTTATGGCTGGTAAAGTTGCTGGATGGAAAGCTGGAGGATTTATTGCTCCTGCTATGTACTTCATGGGAATTGTTGCTGTATTAGTTGCTGCAATTATCTTAAAGAAAACAAAACCATTCTCAGGTAAACCTGCACCATTCGTTATGGAATTACCTCAATATCATATTCCTAGTGTTAAAACAGTATTATTACATGTATGGGAAAGATTAAAAGCATTCTTAATTAAAGCAGGTACAATTTTAGTTGTTGCTTGTATCGTTATTTGGTTCTTATCAACATTTGGATTTGAAAGTGGATCATTTGGTATTGTTAAAGATGCTGGAAACAGTTTAATCGCTGTTATTGGTGGATTTATTGCTCCAATCTTCGCTCCTCTTGGATTTGATAACTGGCAAGCAGTAGCTTCATCATTAACTGGATTCTCAGCAAAAGAAGCTATCGTTTCTACAATGGGTGTTTTAGCAAATGTTGCTGGAGATACTGAAGATGCAATTAATGTTGCTGGTGGTGTTGCTAAATGGTTCCCAACAGCTATGGCTGCATTATCATTCTTAATCTTCAACTTATTAGATTCACCATGTTTAGCAGCTATTTCAACAATGGCTAACGAATTAAATGATAGAAAATGGTTCTGGTTTGCTATCTTATTCCAAAATATATTTGCTTATGCTGTTTCATTAATGGTATATCAAATTGGATCATTAGTATTATACGGAACATTTGGATTCTGGACAGTTGTTGCCTTCGTTGTTCTTGCATTCATGTTGTATATGTTATTTAGACCTGATCCATATAAAGATCAAAAGGTTTACTCAAAGAGATCAGTAGAAGCATAATTCAATCCGGATATTAACCCGGATTTTTAACTAAAGGAGGAGAGTTTATGGTTAATGTCATTATTATATTATTAATCGGTGCCTATTGTGGATGGGTGATTTATACTCATTTCTTTAAAAAGAAAGATAGTCATAGTTGTAATGGAATATGTGCAGGATGTAGTCAATGTTCATCTCCTTTAGAAGATTATTATCGTGATCAAAAGAAGGAGAAACATCATGGGTGATTCGAGTGGATCAATGTTTTATATGTTTTTAGGTGTTATTGTTATTTATGTTATAGGTGTGATTATTTATAGTATTATTGAAAAAATAAGAAAAAAGAATAAATACAAATAACAAAAATAGAATCTGTTGTAACACTTATGTTGATAACCAATTCTATTTAGAATTGGTTTTTATCATTATTGGTTATTAAACCACTAGGAATTATTAAAAAAGTGGTATGATAATAAAAAATAGTCATGATTTTGACAAGATAAAAGGAGTGTATATTATGAAAGATTTATTAAAAAACAAAACATTATTATCATTTGTAGGAGGAGTTGTGGCTACAGTAGCAGGAACTCGCTTTGTTAAAAGTGATTGTGCTAGAAAAATGGCAGTTAAATCAATTGCTTCTGGTATGCAAGTAAAAGATAACGCTATGGCTACATATGATACAATCGTAGAAGATGCTAAAGATATCTACGAAGAAGCTAAAAATAAAAGAGCTGGTGAATAATCTATGCTAAAGTATCAGGTTGTTCATGATATTCCAGGGAGAATGAGAATTCGCTATGGAAGATACTTATTTTCACAAGATAAAGCTTTAGCTTTACGTTTTGCTTTATCTAAATGGGATGGAGTTAATAAAGTTGAAGTCAATGAACGAACTGGAAGTATATTATTTATTTATGATGTTAATCAAAAAGCAGCATTATTAGAAAATATTAAACAATTAGATATTAGAAGTTTTGATATTGAGCCTTATAAAAAAACAATATCTGATTATCATTATTTAGTTGTTCAAAGAAATGTGAATGATCAATACATTCAACAATTTGCTAAAATGCTAGCAACAAGATATGCATCTAAATTATTTTTACCTTTTCCAATTAGAAATGCTTTAACTTTATACCAAGCTATCCAATATCTTAAAGAAGGATTGAATTCTTTAAGACATAAAAGAGTAGATGTTCCTGTTTTAGATGCAACCAGTATTACAGTTTCATTGCTATCTAAACAATGGAATACAGCAAGAAACATTATGTTCTTGTTATCTATCTCTCAATTGTTGGAAGACTACACAAAAAAGAAAACAACATTACAATTAAAAGAAACTTTAGCTGTTAATGTTGATAAAGTTTGGGTCTTACAAGACGATGTAGAAAAACAAATTCCTACGGCTTCTTTACAAAAAGGAGATACTGTCATCGTCCAAATGGGTTCTATGGTTCCGGTAGATGGTGAAGTTGTTTTAGGTGAAGGAATGATCAATGAAGCAAGCTTTACAGGAGAACCATTAAGTAAAATGGTAAAGACTGGAAGTAGTGTTTTTGCTGGAACAGTGGTAGAAGAAGGAAAAATTTACGTTAAAGTTAGAAATTTACAATTTGAAAGTCGTATTAATAAAATTGTTGATTTAATTGATACGAATGAGTCATTAAAAGCAAGTATCCAATCTGATGCAGAGCATTTAGCTGATGCAATTGTGCCTTATAGCTTTATTGGGTTCTTTGGTTTATTGTTACTCACAAGAAATTTATCTCGTGCTACATCTATTTTATTGGTAGATTATTCCTGTGCGATTAAGCTATCTACTTCAATATCAGTGATCAGTGCCATGCAGGAAGCAAGCCGTCATTCTATTATGGTCAAAGGTGGAAAATACATGGAAATGATGGCACAAGCCGATACGATTGTTTTTGATAAAACAGGAACACTTACAAATGCTGAACCATTTGTTAAAAAAGTAACCCCTCTACAAAATTATAGTCGAGAAGAAATTTTAAAAATTGCAGCCTGTTTAGAAGAACATTTTCCTCATAGTGTAGCTAATGCTATTGTTAAACAAGCTGAAAGAGAAAATCTTCATCATGAAGAAGAACATGCTAAGGTAGAATATATTATTGCCCATGGTATTGCAACAATCTATCATGAACAAAGAGCAGTTATTGGTAGTGATCATTTTATTTTTGAAGATGAAGATATTGAAAAGACGCAAGAAATTGAACAATTGATTGATCAACTTCAAAGTGAGGGAGCAAGTTCTCTTATCTATCTTGCTATTGGTGGACAATTAGCGGGTATTATTAGTATTTATGATCCACTTAAAAAAGAAGCAAAACAAACAATACAAGACCTTAGAAAAAGTGGTTTTAGTCATATTGTGATGTTAACTGGTGATTGTGAAAACGCAGCCCGATTTATTGCTGATGAGCTAGATATAGATGAATATTTATCAGGAGTGCTTCCTGAAGATAAAGCTCAATTTGTTAAGAAACTAAAAGAAGAAGGGAGAACGGTAGTTATGGTCGGTGATGGTGTGAATGATACACCAGCATTATCATCAGCCGATGTTTCTATTTCGTTACAAGATAGTTCGGATATTGCAAGAGAACTTGCTGATGTGACGCTTACATCTTCTGATCTTGAACAAATTGTTGTCTTTAAACAAATATCAAAATTATTGATGAATCGTATTCATCGAAACTATACAAAAATAGTAGCGTTAAATAGTAGTTTGATTGTATTAGGGGCAATAGGTTTATTACCGGTGAGTACAACATCCTTTATTCATAATGCTTCGACATTTGTATTTTCGATTGGTTCATCTACATCTTTACTAAAAGATGAAGTATTGTCATGATAGGCAATACTTCTTTTTTTGTAATATTGACAAGAAATCATGTAGAGAGTAAAATAACATTAAGTTAGACGTCGCTAACCTATAATATTCCCTATACTATTTAAATGCTTGAAAAAGCATTTTCTTAAACACCTTCGGTTAGCGATTGATAACTATTGAGGAGGGGTAAGTATGTTTCTTAAGATACAAGACTTGAAAAAGAGTTTTGGACAAGGAGAAAATAGAACAGAAGTATTAAAAGGGATAGACTTTTCAATTGAAAAAGGTAACATTTGTGTATTATTAGGACCATCTGGTTCTGGAAAATCTACGTTACTTAATATTATTGGAGGAATAGATTCTCCTGATAGTGGTGTTGTCAGCATAGATGGTGATGCGATGAGTGATATGAAAGAAAAAGCATTAACATTATATAGAAGACAACATCTAGGATATGTATTTCAATCTTATAATTTAATTCCTAATTTAAATGTTAAAGAAAATATAGAAGTAGGGGCTTATTTAAGTAAAAGTCCTTTGGATATTGATGATTTAATGAAAACTTTGGGAATCTATGAACATCGTTATAAATTACCAAATCAATTATCTGGTGGGCAGCAACAAAGAACGGCAATTGGTAGAGCTATCGTTAAAAATCCTGATATTTTATTATGTGATGAACCAACGGGAGCGTTAGATTATCATACATCTAAAGAAATTTTAAAATTAATAGAAGATGTTAATTCAAAATATGGTAATACGATCATTATTGTTACTCATAATGACGCTATTAAATTAATGGCTGATCAAGTCATTTTATTTAAGGATGGACATATATTAAAAGAATATAAAAATGAAACTAAAGTGCCTGCTGCATCATTAGAATGGTAGGTGAAATCATGAAGAATCCTTTAAATAAAAGAATTTTGAGATTATTAAAAGAAGAATGGGGTAAATATTTAGCTATTTTTCTTTTTATGGTAGTAACCATTGGATTTGTTTCTGGCTTTTTAGTGGCTGATAACAGTATGCTAACAAGTTACAATCAAAGTTTTGAAAAATATAATATTGAAAATGGGCATTTTGAACTCTATCAACAAGCAAATCAACAGTTGCTTAATGAATTAAAAAAAGAAGATGTTAAAATATATCGTCATTATTTTGTAGAAGAAAAAACAAAAGAAGTCAAAAGCACTTTACGTATTTTTAAACAAAATAAAAAAATAAATAAAGTATGTGTTATGTCAGGAAAACTTCCGCAAAATGATCATCAAATCGCTATTGATAGAATGTATGCAACTAATAATCATCTTGAAATAGGTGATAATCTTACATTAAAAAATAAAAAATTTAAGATTACTGGATTAGTTGCTTTATCTGATTATAGTGCTTTATTTTCTAATAATGGAGATATGATGTTTGACGCTGTCAAGTTTGGGGTAGCTATTACCTCAAACAAGGCTTTTGATGATTTTGGTCAAAGTCATTTACATTATAGTTATGCTTGGCGTTATCAAAAGCAGCCTAAAAATGAAACGAAAGAAAAAAACTTATCAGATGACTTTTTAAAAGTATTAAATAGTAAAACAGTGATTAAAGAATATACACCACATTATTTAAATCAAGCCATCAAATTTACTGGTGATGATATGGGTAGTGATAAAGCGATGATTGTTGTTTTACTATACATTTTAATTGTCATTATGGCTTTTGTCTTTGCAGTAACAACAAACAATACTATTGTTAGTGAAGCATCAGTAATTGGAACACTAAGAGCTTCAGGTTATAGTCGTAAAGAATTGTTGAAATTTTATATTTGTTTGCCACTTATTGTAACCGTGATTGCTTGTATTGTTGGAAATATTTTAGGTTATACGTTGTTAAAAGATGTTTGTGCTGGTATGTACTATGGAAGTTACAGTTTACCTACCTTTAAAACTTTATTTAATAGTGAGGCATTTATCCTTACAACGATTATTCCTTTTATTTTGATGTTAGTGATTAATGTCATCATGATCAGTTATAAACTTCAACTTAGTCCATTAAAATTCTTAAGACACGATTTTAAAAGAAAACAAACCACAAAGACATTACCACTTAAAAGATTACGTTTTTTCCATCGCTTTAGATTACGTATTATTTTCCAAAATATACCAAGTTATTTAACTTTATTTGTTGGTATATTCTTTGCTAATGTGTTACTTATGTTTGGTATGATGATGACACCATTACTTAATCACTATCAAAGTGAAGTAGAAGATAATATGATTAGTCGTTATCAATATGTTTTAAAAGCACCAATGCCAACTGATACTCAAGGAGCAGAAGGTTATTATGCAACAACATTAAAGGCAATGCATAGTCAAAGTAATGATGAGATAAGTGTTTATGGTGTTAAAAAGAATAGTGATTATGTTGATATTAAATGGAAAAATAATGGAGTTATGATTAGTGATGGTTACAGTGATAAATATCAATTAAAGACAGGTGATACGATTACTTTAAAACAAAAATATGGAAGTAAAAAGTATAAATTTAAGGTTGCCGGTGTTTACCATTATCCAGCAGCATTATCAATCTGGATGAATGAAAAACAATATCAAGATACTTTTGATGTTTACGCTCCAAATGGTTATTTTTCAAATCATAAGATTAAAGATATTGATGATCGCTGTATCGCTACAACCATTACAAAAGATGATTTAACAAAATTATCAAGGCAATTAGATGTATCTATGGGACAAATGTTCTATTTAGTTGATGCTTTTGCTATTATCTTATTTGCTTTATTAATCTACTTGTTATCTAAGATTATTGTTGAAAAGAATAAAAATGCAATTTCAATGGTTAAAATTCTAGGTTATGAAAATAAAGAGATTAATCGTCTTTATTTAACAGCGACAACATGGGTTGTTGTCATTTCTACCCTTGCTTCATTATATTTGTCAAGAGTAGTGATAGATGCAATCTATCGAGCTATGTTAGCTGATTTTTCAGGCTGGTTAACATTCTATATGCCTTCTACTATTTATATTAAGATGTTTGTGATGACAATGATAACATACTTTGTGGTATCAATTACTCAAATGAGAAGAATTAAGAAGGTCCCTATGGATGAAGCCTTAAAGAATGTAAATGATTAAAAAAATCTGCTTACGTCAATTTTAAGTTTATGATATGATAAGACACGTAAAATTGAATATGAAATAAAATAACGACATTAAATATCGTATAGCTATTGTCTGGTGGCTATTTATTGATATTTGATGTCGTTTTTTTTAAGAACAAGGAGGAGACAGATGATGCCAAAAACAAAATTTCAAAGTTTCATTTTTACTATTTTTATGGTTTTTTTAATGGTGTTTTGTATGACAATTTATACGCTTTCGATTCAATTAGGAACGCTAAATAGCCAAGTCTTTTATATGGCAATAAAAGAGATGTGGCTAGAATATATCGTTGTTTTTTTATTAATCTTTTTTGTTATGACGAATAGATCAATAAAGACTGCAAGAAAGATGACAGATTTCAAAACAATATCACCTATTTTTATGACCTTATTAATACAATGTTTAACTGTATGCCAAATTGTCCCTGTGATAACTTTATTTGCGATATGATACATCATGGTATAGGGGCAGATTGTTTTTTTATATGGCTAAAACTGATGGTTGAATGCTTTCCTATGGCACTATGTTTACAATTATTTTTTGTATGACTTTTTGTAAGGACTGTTTTTAGAAAGATTTTTTAATTAAAAGAGGGGTTACTGTTAACAGTAACCCCTTTACATATGTTATTTCATTATCTTTATTTTTTTAATTGGTAAAAACCATCTAAACTACTATAAACGCTTTGTTTACCTAATTCATCTTCAATTCTAATTAATTGATTGTATTTAGCAATACGGTCTGTTCTAGAAGCAGAACCTGTTTTAATTTGTCCAGCATTTGTAGCAACGGCAATATCAGCAATCGTTGTATCTTCTGTTTCACCAGAACGATGTGAGATGACAGCAGTATAGTTTGCTTTTTGAGCCATTTGAATGGCTTCTAATGTTTCTGTTAATGTACCAATTTGATTAACTTTAATTAAGATAGAATTAGCGACACCACGTTCAATTCCTTTTTGTAGACGTTTTGTATTTGTAACAAAGAAATCATCACCAACTAATTGTACTTTTTTACCTAATTTTTCAGTTAAATAATCCCAACCTTCCCAATCATCTTGATCAAGACCATCTTCAATAGAAATAATTGGATATTTGTCACATAACTCTACATAGAAATCAACTAATTCTTTAGAAGTAAATGATTTATTGTTTTCACCAGGTAAAGTATAAACACCATCTTTATAGAATTCAGAAGAAGCAACATCCATAGCTAATTTAACATCTTCACCAGGTTTATATCCTGCTTTTTCAATCGCTTCTAAAATTGTTTTAATAGCGTCTTCGTTAGAAGCTAAATTTGGAGCAAACCCACCTTCATCACCAACAGCAGTATTTAATCCTTTTGCTTTTAATACGGCTTTTAATGAATGGAAAACTTCTGCTCCCATACGAATAGCTTCTTTAAACGATGGAGCATTAACTGGCATAATCATGAATTCTTGGAAATCAACGTTATTATCAGCATGAGCACCACCATTAATAATATTCATCATTGGTGTAGGAAGAACATGACTGTTTGTTCCACCAATATATTTATATAATGGAATATTTAAACTGTTAGCGGCACATTTAGCAACAGCTAAAGAAACACCTAAAATAGCGTTAGCTCCTAATTTTCCTTTATTTTCAGTTCCATCTAATTCAATCATGGCTTGATCAATAGCACGTTGATCAAAAACATCATATCCTACTAATGCAGGTGCAATGACATCGTTGACATTTTTAACAGCATTTAAAACACCTAAACCTAAATAACGATTTTTATCGTTATCTCTTAATTCTACGGCTTCATGAATTCCTGTTGAAGCACCACTAGGAACACTTGCACGTCCAAAAGCACCATTTTCTAATGTGACTTCAACTTCAACAGTTGGATTACCACGTGAATCTAAAATTTCACGAGCATAAATAGTTTTAATTTTACTCATTGTTTTCTCCTTTTCTTTTTAACAAATAATAAGTTGTTCAATCGTTTTACCTTGACTATATTCATCATTTATTTGTTTAATACACTGATCAAACTGACAAAATAGATGATAACTATCTTGAACATTCTTATATACTTTCCAATATCCACAGTATTGACATTTTTGATGGTGAATAAACCCTAAAACATCACATAATGGATAACCTAGAAAGAGACCAATTTCATGAGGGTACTCCTCATATTGGTTTAAACGGTACTCTAAGTGGTCTAAGGTATGATCAAGATGATCTAAAGGATAATCATACTGGCATAAAAAAGAATGAATTTGTGTGTGATTTAATAAAGAAGATAAATAGTCTTCTTGATATAGATAAATCGTTACTCTTTTTTTACCGGTATAAAATAAACGAATAGATAGATGAAAACGATGAAGTTTCTTATTATATAAATCAACTAATTCTTTGAGATTAGAAAACTTAAAGCAGGGAATATGAAACATATTCGCTACTTTTAAGTTTTGTAAGACACAAGCACAGTGTTTGACTAATAAAGTTTCAAACTCTTTTTGATGAGCTAACATTATTGAATTAATTTTTTAATTTCTTCAATATCGTCATCTGTTCCATCATTTTCTACTTTATATAAACATTCAACATGATATTCATCAGCAATCTTATCACCTGCTTGACAATATGCTTCCCCATATCCAGTATCTCCAGAAACAACAACACCTTTTAAGTGTTCACTATTTCCTTTTAAGAAATCTTCTACTTCCATAGGGACATCTCCATATCCATCAGTATAAGTAAAGATAATATAATCTTCATTGACTGTTTCACTACCATCTTGAATTTGTAAAGCGTCTACGCCTAAACGATCAACAATAGACTCAACGTTTCCAGTTCTTGATGCAAATACGACTTTCATTTTATTCCTCCTTTGGTTAGCAATGTCTAACTTCATATATAAGTTAGCACAAACTAACTTATAAAGTCAAGAATTATAACCAATCCTATTGACAATGAATACATATATGTATATATTTATATATGAAGATATGTTCATATGAGAAAGGGTGATTGAATGGCAGATAGTCAAAATGATTTTCTTGTAGCACATGAAGAACTTGTTAATCGTGTGTTAGAAAAACAACCTGATGACGAATATCTATACGATTTAGCTGAGTTATTTAAAGTATTTGGAGATTCTACACGTATTAAGATTCTTTATGCTTTATTTGAAAGTGAACTTTGTGTTGGGGATATCGCACAAATTCTAGGACTTTCTCAATCAGCAGTTAGTCATCAACTTAGAATCTTAAAAGATTCCAAATTAGTGAAGTTTAGAAGAGATGGAAAGATTATTTTCTATTCATTGGATGATGATCATGTCCGTAATATTATTTCCATGGGAATGGAACATGTTGAAGAATAAGGAGAAAATAAAAATGAAAAAAACATATAAAGTAGAAGTAGATTGTGCAAACTGTGCAGCAAAAATGGAAGAAGCAACAAAAAATACGAAAGGTGTTAAAGATGCTACTTTAAGTTTTATGACTTTAAAATTAAAAGTTGAATTTGAAGATGGTGTCGATGAAAAAGAAGTGATGAAAGAGGTTCTTAAAAACTGTAAAGTAGTTGAAGATGATTGTGAAATTTATTTATAAAGGGTGATTTTTAATGAATAAAAAACAAAAAAAGATATTACAAAGAATTATTATTTCAATTGTAATATTAATTGTAGTGACAATACTTTGCTATACAACAAAATTAAATCAATATGTAGAAATAGCATTGTATTTAGTGGCTTATTTTGTTATTGGGTATGATATTTTAAAGAAAGCCTTCAAGGGAATTTTAAATAAGCAAGTCTTTGATGAAAACTTTTTAATGGCTGTTGCAACAGTCGGAGCGATAGGCTTAGGTGATTTCAAAGAAGGCGTTGCGGTTATGCTTTTCTATCAAATTGGAGAATTATTCCAAAGTGTAGCCGTAGGTAAAAGTAGAAAGAATATTGCAGCATTAATGGATATTAGACCAGACTACGCTAATATGATGGTTGATGGTCAATTAGAAAAAGTAGATCCTGATGATGTTCAAATTGGAAGTGAAATCATTGTTCATCCCGGTGAAAAAGTACCTATTGATGGAATTGTAAAAGAAGGACATGCTTCTTTAAATACCAGTGCTTTAACAGGTGAAAGTGTACCACGTGATGTTAAAGTAGGTGATGAAGTGGTAAGTGGTTGTGTTAATATGACCGGTGTACTTACTATTAAAACAACTAAAGAGTTTGGTGAATCAACAGTATCTAAAATTCTTGATTTAGTTGAAAACTCAAGCATGAAAAAATCAAGATCAGAAAACTTTATTACTAAATTTGCTAAATACTATACCCCAGCTGTATGTTATAGTGCTTTGGCTTTAGCTATCATTCCACCTCTTGTATTACTGGTAATGAGTCAACCACCAAGAGTTCAAGATTGGATTATTCGTGCTTTAACATTCTTGGTTATTAGTTGTCCTTGCGCCCTTGTTATTTCTATTCCATTAAGTTTCTTTGGGGGAATAGGTTGTGCTTCAACAAATGGTATTCTTGTTAAAGGGTCAAATTATCTAGAAGCACTCGCAAGTACAAAATGTATTGTTTTTGATAAAACAGGAACACTTACTAAAGGTGTATTTGAAGTAACTGGAATTTATCCAAGTGCAGGATATGATCAAAATAGTTTATTATATTATGGAGCCTATGTAGAAAGTGGTTCTAATCATCCAATTAGTTTAAGTTTAAAGAAAGCATATGGACAAAAGATTGATAATGATTTAGTAAAAGATATTCAAGAAATTGCTGGTCATGGAGTACAAGCTACAGTTGATGGGCATGTTGTCTTTGGCGGTAACATGAAACTGATGAAACGTGAGAATATAGTAGTTGATCAAGTTCATGATGAAGGAACTGTGGTTTATATTGCTGTAAATCAAAAATATGCCGGATGTATTGTTATTTCTGATGTCATCAAAGAAACAACAAAAGAAGCTATTACAGGATTAAAACATCAAGGTATAAAGACTGTCATGTTGACAGGTGATAGTGAAAATGCAGCTCAACGTGTAGCTAATCAAGTTGGTTTGGATGAATATCATAGTGAATTATTACCTGGAGATAAGGTAGAACAAGTAGAACGATTACTTCAACAAAAAGGTGAAAAAGATAAATTAGCTTTTGTTGGAGATGGTATTAATGATGCACCCGTTTTATCAAGAGCAGACATTGGAATTGCCATGGGAGCCCTTGGTAGTGATGCGGCAATTGAAGCAGCGGATATTGTATTAATGGATGATGATCCAGCTAAAATCTCTCAAGCAATGAAAATATCTAGAAAAACATTAAAGATTGTAAAACAAAATATTGTTTTTGCATTAACTGTCAAAGCAGTATGTTTAGTGTTAGGGGCTTTAGGTATTGCTAATATGTGGATTGCGATATTTGCTGATGTAGGTGTCATGGTACTGGCTGTATTGAATGCCACAAGAGCTTTAAGAATTAAATAATAAATAACGCTTAGAATGATTTCTAAGCGTTATTCTTTTTTAAACCAATAAACAATCCCATTTTCATCATTTTCCCCAGTAAGAGGGTTAATAGCAATTTTGATAATATGTGAATTGGCTTTATACCAGGTTGGCTTCTTTTTGGTTGCGCTATGTTTCATCATATCAATAAAGATATTTTTAACAAGTTGTTTTTCTTGATCGTTAATGATTTTTTGATTATCGTCATAGCCAGACCATCCTGTAATTAAGATATCAGGAGTATAACCTACAATTAAGTTATCATAATCAGTGCTTCCGGTTTTACAGGCAACGGGAAAGTCAAGATGATATTGACCCATAGTGGCATTTAAATAAGTAGAAAACTGATTATTAAAAGTGCCAGTTAAAAGATGAGAGAGTAATAAACAGGTTGTTTGGTCTAGTTTTTGAATAGGTTTTTCTTTATTTTGATAGAGTATATGTCCTTGATGGTCTTTAATACATTTAATTGTATAGATAGGTTTATATTGACCACTATGAGCAATGGTATTATAAGCGTTAGATAAATCATAGATATTCGTTGATAATGTTCCTAGAGCTAAAGAAGCGTTGTTTTTAACAGGAAAATGAAAATCTTTGAGGAATTGATATAAAGTATTGGTTCCTAAAAATAAATGAGTCTTTAAGGCATAAATATTGTCGCTTACAGCAATGGCTTGGGCAAGAGTAATTTCTTTATAGGCATATTTATTATTAAAGTTAGCAGGTGCATAGGTTGTACCATCTTTTAATTTAAATGTTGTCGGTTCACACATAAATTTGGTTGTGGGATTAAACCCATTTTCTAAAGCAAGATAGTAAAGAAAGGGTTTCATGGTACTGCCAATTTGTCTTTTACATTTTAATACGCGATTATATTGGGAAAGATTGTAATCTTTACCACCAACTAATGCTTGGATTTGACTGGTTTTAGGTTGGGTAATAATAAAAGCTGTTTGAATGTTGGAAGTAATGTTTTGATCTTTAATACTTTGATTAAGGGCTTTTTGATAATCAGGATTAAGAGCGGTATAGATATTGAGTCCTTTATTTAAATACTTTTGATGATAGAAGCCAAGACTTTTAAGCTCTTGAATGACAGCATCTTTATAATAATAAGTAGACATATTTTCTTGAATCTGGTGACTTGAAGCAAGAGTAAGTTTACTTCCAGCAACTTGATGACTTTTCTTTTTAGAAATCATTTTTTGTTTAACCATGGCATTGAGTACTAATTTTTGTCTTTGTTTAGCGCTATTTGGATGTAATAAGGGTGAATAGTAACCTGGACCATTAATAACGCCAGCAAGGATGGTTGCTTCATTAAGGTTTAAATCTTTTGCTTTTTTGTTATAAAAATAATGGGCAGCATTTTCAATACCATAGATACCATGACCAAAATAGACATTATTAATATAACCCTCTAATATTTCATCTTTAGAAAGATGAGTTTCTAACTGCATAGTTAAAAAAGCTTCCTTGATCTTTCTTGTCCATGTCTTTTCATTTGTTAAATAGAGTAAACGAGCATACTGCTGAGAAATGGTACTGGCTCCTTGACTCTTTTTTTGATTCATAATGTTTGTTTTGATGGCTCTGGAGATCCCTTTGATATCAAAACCATGATGTTGATAAAATCTTTGATCTTCAATAGCGACAATACTTTTTTTAAAATAGGGGCTGACTTGATCTAATGATACGTATTGCCCACTATAATCATTAATATTTTGATAATAAAGTTTATTATTTTGATCATATAACTTTATATAACGATTCTTATTTAAATCAGGTTCCCCTTTTAAATAGGCAACACTATAAAGAATACCTAATGTCGCTACTATGCCAATACAACAATAAATAACAAATTTTCCTATTTTCCTCATTATGATCACCAATTTCATTCTTACCAATTTATGCTATAATATGCACGGTGATATAATGAAAAAACAAATAACAGTACAATACAAAAGTATTTTTAAGTATGAAGATCATCAAGAAACAATGAAATGTCAAGGAATAGGTGAAATAGAACAAACACCGCAACTGACAGTTATTTCGTTTCAAGATCAAGATCAAATTATACAAATTGAATTACATGAAGAACATGTTATTTTAAAACATGGTATGTCAAAATTAAAGTTAGTTAAAAATAAAAAAGTGATGAATCATTACGCTACAGATTATGGCATGATTGAACTGACATCTTTATTACATATGATTGATACAAAAAATGGTATTAAGATGAAGTATACAAACTATGATCATCAACATGTAATTAATGAAGCTTATGTTTTATTGACTTATAAGGAGTATCATGATGAAACAGAGTATGAAAATGAAACAGTCAAAGAAATTATTAACTAATAGACTTATTGTTTCTGCCTTTTTAATATTATTACAAGTCTGTTGGATTATTTTACTACTTGTATCAATGCGTAGAATATCGAGAATATTGACGTATTTGATGACTTTGCTTAGTTTTATTGCGGTACTTTATATTGTGAATAAAGATGATGAAAATGGCTATAAGATTGTCTGGATTATCTTGATTTTATCTTTTCCCGTATTTGGCGGTTCTTTATATTTATTATTTGGTAATAAAAAACCAGCGAAGAAAATGCGATTAGCGTTTGAAAAACAGTTATCTTATAGTAAACAATTTGTAGACAAAGAGTGTATAGGTGTCATTGAAGATCAAGATGTTAAAGGTCAAATGCGATATCTTGCAAGCCAAACTTTTCCAATGTATCAAAATAATGAAGTGACTTATTTTTCTTTAGGTGACCAAGCTTATCCCCAAATGTTAGAAGAATTAAAAAAAGCAAAACGTTTTATCTTTATGGAATACTTTATCGTTGATGAAGGAAAGATGTTTGATGGTATTTTAGAAATCTTAAAAGAAAAAGTAAAAGAAGGCGTAGAAGTAAGATTTATGTATGATGATGTGGGTTGTATTACGATGTTAGATCGTCATTATTATCAAAAATTAAGACAATATGGTATTAAAAGTGTTGCCTTTAATCCTTTTGTACCGCTTGTTTCTTTAGTAATGAATAATCGAGATCATCGTAAAATTACAGTTATTGATGGGAAAGTAGCTTTTTGTGGTGGTTATAATCTGGCTGATGAATATATTAATGTAAGAGATAAATATGGTCATTGGAAAGATAGTGGGATCATGATTAAAGGAAGTGCAGTTTGGCCATTATGTAAGATGTTTTTAGAAACATGGAATGTGGCTAATCATGGCCAAGAAGACTATACGGTATATAGAGTAGACAATCCGCTTCAATATCATCAAGATGGCTATATTATTCCTTATGGTGATTCACCATTAGATGAAGAACCGGTAGGAGAAATGGTTTATTTGAATATGATTAATCAGGCTCATGATTATCTTTATATTGATAGTCCTTATTTGATCTTAACGAATGCGTTACAAATGGCTTTAATCAATGCGGTAAAAAGAGGAGTCGATGTCCGTATTTGTACCCCAGGAATACCAGATAAAAAGATTGTCTTTAAGATGACAAGATCTTATTATCCAACATTAGTAAAAAATGGTATAAGAATTTATGAATATTCACCAGGATTTAATCACGCTAAAAACTTTGTATGTGATGATAAGGTGGCTACAGTAGGAACAATTAACTTAGATTATCGTAGTTTATATTTGCATTTTGAATGTGGTTTATATTTATATAAAAATCCTGTAATTATGAAAATGAAACAAGATTTTCTAGATTCTATTTCAAAAAGTCATGAAATTACTTTAAAAGAAGTGGAAACGGGGAGATTTAGAGGATTATTTGAAGTGATATTGAGAGTTTTTGCGCCATTAGTTTAAGTTAAAAAAGATTGACTTTATCAAGGGTTAATGGTAACGTAATAACGATTATAGCAAACTAAAGATAGGAGGGACACAATGGCAACAAATAAGATAGAAAATGCATTAAAAGAAGCATTTAAACAAGCAATTATTAAATGTGGTTTTGTTGAAGATTATGATTTATCAAAAATTGTAATTGAAATTCCAAAAGATAAAGCTCATGGTGATTATTCAACAAATATAGCAATGCAACTGACAAAGTTATTAAGAAAAAATCCAAGAGAAATTGCTTCAGCTATTATTGAAGCAGTGGATAAAGAAAGTGCAAACATTGAATCAATTGAAATTGCAGGTCCTGGATTTATTAATATGTTCATGAAAAAAGATGTCATGACAGCCATTATTAAAGAAGTATTAGATCAAAAAGATGATTATGGAAAAACGAATTATGGACAAGGAACAAAATATAATGTGGAATTTGTTTCAGCCAATCCAACTGGTGATTTACATTTAGGTCACGCTAAAGGAGCAGCCGTAGGAGATAGTATTTGTCGTATTATGGATGCAGCAGGATATGATGTAACAAGAGAATATTATATTAATGATGCTGGTAATCAAATTTATAATCTTGCTTTATCATTAAATGCACGTTATCGTGAAGCTTTTGGCTTAGAGTCTAATATGCCAAGTGATGGTTATCATGGTCAAGATATTAAAGATATTGCTTTAAAGATTAAAGAAAAATATGGTGATCAATATCTTCATACAAGTGAAGAAGAAACAATTGCTTTCTTTAGAAAAGAAGGAACTGAATTTGAATTACAAAAGATTAAAGATATTTTAAATGAATTTAGAGTATCTTTTGATGTTTGGTTTTCTGAAACAACTTTATATACTGAAAATAAAGTTGTCCCAACTATTGAAAAATTAAAAGCAGCTGGTTATACATACGAAAGTGAAGGGGCTTTATGGTTTAAATCAACTGAATTTGGTGATGATAAAGACCGTGTATTAATTAAAAGTGATGGAAGTTATACGTATTTAACACCTGATATTGCTTATCATTTAAATAAATTAGATAGAGGATATGAATATTTGGTTGATTTATTAGGAGCTGATCATCATGGATACATTAATCGTATGAAAGCAGCGATTCAAGCTTTAGGATATAATAGTGATCAACTAACAATTGATATTATTCAAATGGTAAGAATGGTTGAAAATGGTGAAGTTGTAAAGATGTCTAAACGTACAGGTAACGCTGTTACAATTAAAGACTTAATTGAAGACATTGGAGTAGATGCTACTCGTTATTTCTTTGTCGCAAAAGCAGCCAATACACCATATGATTTTGATATTGCTTTAGCTAAGTCTAAATCAAATGAAAACCCAGTTTATTATGCACAATATGCTCATGCAAGAATGTGTTCAATTTTAAGACAAGCAAAAGAAAATAACGTTCAAGTGACAGATCATTATGAATTATTAGTTAATGATAAAGAAATTGAACTTGTTAAGCATATTAATGAATTTAGAGATCAAATTATTGATAGTGCTAAATCTCGTAGTCCTCATAAGATTGCTAACTACATTCAAAAACTTGCACAATTATTCCATAGTTTCTATAATGATTGTTATGTTATTGATCAAGAAAACATGGAATTATCATCACAACGTTTATCTTTAGTACAAGCTACAAAAATAACTATGAAAAATGCACTTGAACTTATTGGTGTCAGTGCACCTGAAAAAATGTAAGGAGAAAGAAAATGGAAAAAAATATGTCTATGGTTGATGTTGCTTTTGAATTAATGTCTAAAAAGAAAAAAGCAATGAATTTCTATAAATTATGGCAAGAAGTAAGTGAAGTTAAAGGTTTTAGTGAAGAAGAAGCAGAAGAAAAAGAATCTTTATTTTATACAAATATTACTTTAGATGGTCGTTTCATTACAACTGGTGAAAATAACTGGGATTTAAGATCTCGTCATAAATTCAATGAAGTTCATATTGATATGAATGATATTTATAATGATGAAGAAGAATCTGAAGAAGTTGAAGATGATGACGATAGTACAATCGAAGATGATTACAATAACTAGGAACGATTTCGTTCCTTTTTTTTGTTATAATAAAGAAAAGAGTTGACTATAAAGTGACTCTATAGTCTATAACGGTGTTGAAGGGGGAAGTTAAAATGAAAACAAAAGAATTAGAACAAGTATTAGGCCTCAGTAAACACACTATTTTTTATTATGAAAAAGAAGGTTTTGTTCATCCTACAAGAGATGAAAATGGTTATCGTAATTATAGTGAACAGGATGTACAAACTTTACAGTTAGTTAAGTTTTTAAGAAACTTAAATATTTCTATTGATGACGTAAAAGGAATTATTGCGGGGACTGTTTCATTTGATGAATGTCTAAGAATTAATGAAATTCACTTAAATAAACAAATTGAAGGATTAAAAGAAATAGAAAAGCAGGTTAAAAAGTATAAAGATAAAAATTTACCAGTTTTACCAGCACTAGAAAACATTCATGAACAAAAGAAAACCTATCTAGGTTATCAAAAAACAACACCTACAGTATCTTTAGGAAGAAAACTTACGTCTTCATTAGCTTTAAGAGAATTACTTTATACTTTGCCAGGAATTATCATTGTTAGTTATATGACTCTTCAATGGTTTCCTATTGATAAAAAATATTTTTGGATAGTATTAGTTCTTGTTGTATTAGTATTTTTAATGCTTATTTTTGGTTTCAACTTTAAGCAAACTTCATCAATGATGCTTGATGAAGGACTAGATCAATCAGTAGAATTCTTACAAGACGGGATTACTTATTATCAAAGAAAAGGTTTTTATCAACATCTTTGTTATCACATTGCTGTTTTATTACATCATGAAGATAAATATGTTCATCACTGTGCTTATGAGAATATCAAAGAAGTTTCTATCATTGTTTCTAAAAGATATATGAAGATGGGAAGTCCATTAGCGTATGAAATCTATGTTCCCGATTTTAAGTTTATCTTTCATGATGGTAGTGAGTTCTATTTTTATTGGCCCATGATTTTAGATGATGATGAACGTTATATTGCAACAATCTTAGAAGAAAAGGTAAAAAACATTAAAGATCCTGATCATGTATTATATGCAATGAAACATGGTATTAATTTATATGATTATTTAAAAGCCCAATAAGGGCTTTTATTTATCAGTAATAATCATTGATATAATTTTTTATTATGATAAAATAACATAGAATCATTTATTATTATGATAAAAAAAGGAGGAGCCTATGTATAAATATTTGGAACCTTATGCTAAACTTGTAGATTTTTTAGGTAAAGCATTAGGAGATAACTGCGAAATTGCTTTACATGATTTAACAAGCAAGGAACAAGAAATTGTTGCTATTGCGAATAATCATATATCAGGTAGAGAAGTTGGCGCAAAACTTTCAAACTTGTCTTTGCATTATTTAGAAGAAAAACAATATTTAAATCATGAATATGTAATGAACTATAAAACAGTAGGGGCTGATGGAAAGTTAATGAGAGCAGCGACTTACTTTATTAAAGAAGGCAATAAAGAAATGCCAGTAGGAATGTTATGTATTAATGTTAATATTTCTGACTTAGAGTATTTAACATCAACAATTAAGAAAATCTTAGGAGTAAAAGAAGAAAAAGATATTGAATTTAAAATGGATAATCCAGTAGAAATCTTATCTTCTCCTTTAGATGAAATGATTGATATGTATATTAAAGAATGCTTAGAAAAGATGGGATTCCCAAGTTATTTCTTAGCAGAACGTTTAAATGTTGATGAAAAGATTAAAGTTGTTAAATATTTACAAGAAAAAGGAACATTTAAAGTTAAGGGAGCAATTGTGTTAGTTGCTGAAAAATTAGCTGTTTCTGAACCAACAGTATATCGTTATTTAAAGAAAATGGATAAATAAGGAGTAAAAAATGAGCGAATTAGTTTATGTAAGTGGACATCGTAACCCTGATACAGATAGTATCTGTTCAGCAATTGGTTATAGTTATTTATTAAATGCATTAAATCGTTATCAAGCTGTACCTGTTAGATTAGGTGATGTCAATCGTGAAACAGAATATGTATTAAAGTATTTTGGTATTGAAACACCTGCTTTATTAAAAACAGTAAAACAAAAAGTAGAAGATTTAAACTATGATAAAGTCACTGTTTTTTCAAAAGAATTAACATTAAAGACTGCTTGGTATTTATTAAAACAACAAAATTTAAAATCAGCACCAATCTTAGATGATCATGGTCAATTATTAGGTTTACTTTCAACAAGTAATATTATTGAAGGATATATGGATCGTTGGGATTCAAGTGTTTTAAAAGATGCTAAGACACCTATTGAAAATGTAATTGATACATTAGAAGCTAATGTAATCTACTTAAATGAAGATTTAAAAACAATTAATGGTAATATTCACATTGCTGCAATGCGTGGTGAAGAAGCTAAAAAACGTATTCAACAAGAAGATGTTGTTATTGTAGGTGGAGATCGTGATGAAGCAATTGAAAGTATTATTGATGCTCATCCTTCATTAATCATCCTTACAGGATCATTAACTGTAGAAAAGAAAATGTTAGAAGTCTTAAAAGAAAATAAAATTTCAGTTATTTCAACTGCTTTTAATACTTATCATACATCGCAACAAATTATTCAATCTATTCCAGTTGAATATGTTATGCAAAAAGGAGACATTAAATTATTCTCTACAGATGATACATTAGATTATGTAAAAGAAGTCATGTCAGAAACAAGATATCGTGCTTATCCTGTTGTTGACTTAAATAATCGTTGTGTAGGAAGTATTTCTCGTTTTGCTTTATTAAAAGGATTAAGAAAAAAAGTTGTTTTAGTTGATCATAACGAAAGAGGACAATCTATTCCAGGTATTGAAGAAGCAGATATTCTAGAAATCGTCGATCATCATCGTGTTGCTGATATTCAAACTGTAGGTCCTTTATTCTTTAGAGGAGAACCTTTAGGTTCAACAGCAACAATTGTTAATAAATGTTTTGAAGAAAATGATGTAGAAATGCCAAAAGAAATAGCTGGTATTTTACTTGGAGCTATTATCTCTGATACATTATTATTCAAATCACCTACATGTACTCCAGTTGATACAAAAACTGCTAAGAAACTTGCTAAAATTGCTGGTGTTGATATTGAAACATTTGCTATGGATATGTTTAAAGCAGGAACTTCTTTAGTAGGTAAGAGTGTTGAAGAAATCTTTAACTCTGATTTCAAGAAATTCAGTTTTGAAGATGCTACTGTAGGAGTAGGACAAGTGAACTCAATGGATATTGAAGGATTTATGCCTTATAAGGCTGATATGTTAGCTTATATGAATCAGTTTGCTAAGGATAATAACTTAGAATTTGCGTTATTATTATTAACAGATATTATTAATAGTAATAGTGAAATCTTTGTTGGAGGACCTCATCCAGAATTAGTAGAAAAAGCATTTAATGTGACTCTTAAAGATAGTCAAGGAACATTAAAAGGTGTCATTTCTCGTAAAAAACAAGTTGTGCCAGCAATTACTGCTGTTATGAGTGAATAAGATGAGATTAGATAAATTTTTAAAAGTCTCTAGAATTATTAAAAGACGTACTTTATCTAAAGAAATATCTCAAAGTGAACGTGTTAAAGTGAATGGTAAGATTGCTAAACCATCAACTAAATTGAAGGTGGGAGATCAAATTGAAATTGAATTTGGTCGTACACGTTTAACAGTACAAGTCAAATTACTGAAAGAACATGTTTTAAAAGATGAAAGTACGATGCTTTATGATATTATAAAAGAGGAAAGAATTGAACGAGAAACTGATTAGTTTCTCGTTTGTTGTCTTATATAAAATATAAATATTATCAAAATTAATAAGAGGATATCATGGCGAAATTACTTAAATTCATTACTTCAATTTTATTATTAGCTACCCTAAGTTTTATTTATTTATACCAAACTACACTAAATAAGATATTTCTAACATTAGCGATTACTTTTGGTACTTGTTTTTATCATTTTATCATGAGACTTATAGTAGGACTTATTTTTAGTGTGACTATGGAAAATAGAGTTGATTATCATAAACATTGGTTTCAAATACGTCAATTTGAAAAAAGAGTATATCGAAAGCTCAAAGTAAAGAAATGGAAAGATAGAATGCCTACTTATGATGTTGATCAATTTGATATGAAAAAGCATTCTTTAGATGAAATAGCACAAAGTATGACTCAAGCGGAATTGGTCCATGAAGTGATTGTTATTTTTAGTTTTGTGCCCATTATAGCGGGTTATTGGTTTGGGTCTTATCCTGTTTTTATCATCACTTCTATTATGGCAGCTTTGTTTGATTTAATATTTGTTATGATGCAAAGATATAATCGAGATCGAATAATTAAAATCATGATGCTAAGACATAAAAAGATGGTGTAGATACCATCTTTTTATATAAGCAGTTCATAAGGAGAAATATCTTTTGATTGATTGACAATATGAGCGACTTTTTCATGATAATGTCTACTTTCTTATTTTTTACATATAGTAGGATAGGAGGTAAAGTTATGGAAAATAGTATACATTTTGAACAAACACCTTTTCATCATATTTATTTAAAAGATCGAAAGACTTTAGAATTGACGGGTGTTAAGAATATTGAAAGTTTTGATTCGTTGGAGTTTTTAATTGAAACAACATTAGGATATTTAAATATTAAAGGATCTAATTTATCGTTGATTCGTTTAGATCAGGAAAAGTGTGAAGTGAGTATTAAAGGACAAATTGATTCACTTAATTATTTAGCTCAAAAAAAGGAAACAAAGAATAAAGAAAGTATGTTTGATAAGTTATTAAAATAATGGATTTGATTAGTCAAATCCAAGGATTGGGTTATTCTTTTGGATATGCTTTCGTTGCTTCTTTTATTTATCATTTTATTAATCGTGCTCTTATTAAAATTAAATTACGTGTGATAAGATGGGTATTTCAAATGATACTCGGTAGTAGTTTTGCCTTTTGTTATTACTATGGATTAGTTATGATTAATGAAGGTGTTATTAAACTGTATTTTATCGGTGTTTTAGTTTTTGGCTATCTTATTTATGAGCTTTATTTTAATCAGTATTTGATAGGTGTGATTGATAAAATGGTAAAGTTTGTTAAATATATTTTATTGCCGATACACTTTGTATTTAAGCGTTTTAATGCTATAATGAAAAATACAAAGAGGGTGATGAAATGGAAAAGAAAAGAAGAAAACCATTCTTAGGATTTATTTGTATATTTTTAAGTTTTGGCATGCTTTATGTTTTGCTTAATACCTCAATGCAAACTTTTTCCAAAAAAGAAGAAATTGCCCAATTAGAAAAAAGAAAAGCTGCAATTGAAAAAGAAAAAAAAGATTTAGAAAATGAAGTCGATTTACTTAATGATGATGGGTATGTGACACGTTATGCTAGAGAAAATTACATCTTTACTAAAGACGGAGAACAAGTAGCTATCTTACCTGATATTGACAAAAAATAAGCTCAATGCTTATTTTTTATTTTACAAATTAAGAAAAATAAACGATAGTATCATCACTTTATGATACTATACCAAATAAGGGGTGGTTTGATGTATAAAATCATGTATTCAGACTTAGATGAAACTTTACTTGTTAATCATCATGTTCCTGATTTTAATGTTGAAGCAATAAAAAAAGCACAAGAAAAAGGGTTGAAATTTGTTCCTTGTACTGGACGTGCTTATAATATGATTCCTGAGATTTTAAAAGAAATAGGAACATATGATCAAGAAAATGAATATGCTATTTGTTTTAATGGGGGATTGGTTGTTGAAAATAAGAATCAAAAGATTTTATATTTTAAAGGATTAGATTATGAAAATTGTTCAAAAATCTTTGATTATGGTAAAGAATTAGATGTGTGTGTTTTAGTTTTTACCATTGATTGTTGTTATATTTTCCATGCTGACAAACGAGAAGTAGAACGTAAGATTGAACAAAAAGCACCATTTAAAGTTATTGATACATATGATATGTCTTTTTTAAAGAATGAAAATATAGCAAAGATTTTATATGCTAAAAGAGACATGGATAGATTAAAAGACATTGTTGAAACAATGCCTGAAGTGATAAAAAAAGATGTTAATATTACTTATTCTAGCAATCGTTATATTGAGTTTAATACCAAAGGGGTTAATAAAGGTACTGGAATGAGGTTTTTAACTGATTACCTTGGCTTTAATATTAATCAAACAATTGGTATTGGTGATAATTATAATGACGTTGAAATGATTAAAATGGCAGGACTAGGATGTGTTGTAGCGTGTGCCAGTGATGATGTTAAAGCTTTAGCTCAATATGTTACAGTCCATGATTATGATCAGGGTGCTGTTAAAGAAGTAATAGAAAAATATATTTTGGAGGAAGAATAATGGGTTATAAATTAATCGCAAGTGATTTGGATGAAACTTTATTAAATGATGATCATGTTTGTCCACGAGCAAATATTGAATGGATTCAAAAGGCAAGAAAGGAATATGGGGTTAAATTTGTTCCAGCAACAGGAAGGGGTTATATGCAAATTCAACCTGAATTAAAAGCACTAGGATTATATGATCTACCAGAAGAATATACTTTATCTTTTAATGGGGGAGCTTTAACTGAAAATAAAGATAATCGCGTTATTGAATTTAATGGTTTGTCTTTTGAAAAAACAAAAGAAATTTTTGAATTCGGTTTAAAACAAGATGTATGTATTCATGTTTATACTCAAGATACTTTGTATGTTTATCGTTTATCTGAGTCTGAAAGACAAAGAATTGAACATCAAAAATTAGATGCTGTTTATCCTGAAGAAGATAGTATTGATTTTTTAAAGGATACCCCTATTTCAAAGATTCTATATCAAAATGTGGATGTTCCGTATTTAATGACTTTAGAACCACAGATGAAAGATATCACAGATGGATGTTGTGCAGTAAGTTATTCTAGTAATCGCTATATGGAATTTAATGCTTTAGGTGTTGATAAAGGGAAAGGACTTATTGATTTAGCTCATAAATTAGGTATTGATATTAAAGATACAATTGCGGTTGGTGATAACTATAATGATATGGCTATGTTAGAAGTAGCAGGTTTATCTGTAGCAGCAAATAATGCGGTTGATGATGTAAAAAAAGCATGTGATTATACAACAAAGGCTAACAACAATGAGGGTGTTGTGGCTGAATTAATTAGAAAGTTTATTTTTAATGAGGACATTTAATCAAATTGTTGAACATGAATTTCAACAAGATTATTATAAAAAGTTACATCAAGCAGTAGAACAAGCTTATCAAACCACAACCGTTTATCCACCTAAAGAAGAAATTTTTAGAGCTTTAAATCTTTGTCATTATGATGATGTTAAAGTTGTTATTTTAGGTCAAGACCCTTATCATGAACCTCATCAAGCTAATGGTTTAGCTTTTAGTGTGACTAAAGGAGTCAAAGTACCACCAAGTCTAGTAAATATTTATCAGGAGTTACACGATGATTTAGGTGTACCTATTCCTTATCATGGTGATTTAACATCTTGGGCTAAACAAGGTGTCTTACTTTTAAATAATGTATTGACAGTAGAACGTGGTAAAGCTAATTCTCATCGTCATTTAGGTTGGGAAACTTTTACTTTAAATGTTATCAAAGCTTTAAATGAAAGAGAAAAACCAATGGTTTTTATCCTATGGGGTAGAAATGCTATTGAAAAGAAAAAATGCATAGATGAAACAAAACATCTTGTATTAACGAGTCCCCATCCTTCACCATTATCAGCTTATCGTGGCTTTTTTGGTTCAAAACCATTTAGTAAAACAAATGAGTTTTTAATGAATCATGGAATGGAACCGATAGATTGGAGTATTAAAAATGTTTAATGATATAAAACAAGCGATATCCTATATAGAATCAAAACGTACGAAACGTACGTTTTTGATGTTTAAAGAAACAGTTGAAAAATATCATTTTAATATTCATCAAAAAAATATGATTCATATAGCCGGTACAAATGGTAAAGGGAGTACAACAACTTTTATTAGAGATTTATTAATGCAACATGGCTATCGAGTAGGAACTTTTACATCTCCTTATATTGTAAGTCATAATGAACGTATGTGTATTAATGGCAAAGCCATCAGTGATGAACGTTTATTAGAAATAATTAATGAATTTTATGAAATGATTGAAAAAGAACGTTTGTCTATGTTTGAAATTGATGTTTTAATCATGCTTAAATATTTTGATGAAGAAGATTTAGATTATCGTATTATTGAATGTGGTATAGGTGGTTTAAATGATAAGACAAATGTGATTGATAGTTGTGTGAGTGTTATTACGAACATTGGTTATGATCATCAATTTATGTTAGGTAATACTTTAAGTGAAATTGCTTTACAAAAAGCAGGAATTATTAAAGAGCATCAAATGTTTTATACTACTGAACAAAATCAGAATTTGCTTTCTATTTTTAAAGATCATTGTCATCAAAAAGAAACAAGTTTTCATGAAGTTAAGGTACCTGAAATCACTCATTTTCCTTACCAAATTCCTTTTTTGAATTATACTTATACTTTGAATCATGGAGGAAGTTATCAGGTAAAAAATGCTCTTTTGGCACTCTATGTGTGTCATGATTTAATTGAATTAGATACTGATAAAATTCAAACTGTTTTAAATCAATTTAACTGGCCTGGACGATTTGAAAGGTTTGGGAAATTTATTTTAGATGGTGCTCATAATCAAGATGGTATTCAAGCCTTGATTCAAACGATTCAAGATCAAAAATTAACAGATGTAGGTATTGTATTTAGTGCTTTAAATGATAAAGATATTGATCATATGTTAGCGATGTTAAAAGATTTTGATGTCATGATGGCTTCTTTTGATGATGATCGTAGTAATCATCAAGGAAGAGATTTTAAGGAGGCTCTTTCTTTGATGGCAGCTAAACATCAAACTGTAGTTGTTACAGGTTCCTTGCATTTTATTAGCACAGTAAGGAAATATGTAGAAAATCGTCCCTAAAGGACGGTTTTTTTATTGTGGTGTATTATATTGATGGTCTAATTCTTCATCAAATTCAGACCATACATAATAAATAAATGAAAGTAGATAACGTTTCTCGCTTTCAGGATCTTTGATAATAAAATAATCCATTCCGGCATCTTCTAAAATTCCAGTAAAGGTACGATCACGCCATTGGTTACTACTACTAAAGGTAAAATAGAAAGTACCTAATTTACCAATGTTTAATCTTAAAATATTTCCAAGATATATGTCTGGAATATTACCGGTATCAGAATTTTTAGCAGGCAAGGTTGTATCATCTTGTCTTACAAGGTAAGGGTTTAAATCATCAAAATATTCGATATTATCACGTCCTTTTAAAGTTCACAATTCAGGTTGCTTTGGGGGTTATAGAAACAATGGTTTTTATAACGACCAGATAAAGTACCGTAAAAAGTTGGTGGACAACTTACATTTGTACCCGGGTTTTTAAACCATAAGGCATTTTGGGCCGGTTGTTGTCTAAATGAGGTGATTGTACGTAATGCAAGTTCTTTTTCTTTATCATTGACCCCACTATTAAATAGCGGGGTACCAACACCAGCAAAGGCGTTTTTTTGATAAACGGCTTCAGTAATTGAAGTAACTTGCCTAAAAACATCACAAATGGCGACAACACGATTGATGACGACATTGCCAACCAATAACATTCCTAGATCACCCTCGCTTAAGGCTTCTGATTTAATGAGACGAGCTAATAAATCAACTTCTTTAGGGTTATAGGCAATACGTTGGGTCATTTATTCACCCCCCTATATGTATATATGTGTTTATGGTTAAAAAAATGTAAATAAAATTATTAATTACTAAATTAATTAAAATATAGATTAAATAGGTGTATGATAAATATAGAGAAAAGAAAAAATACGACATAAATTATTTGTTATATGTTTTATAATTGTCGTGAATTCTAACCCAATGTATGGTAGAATTAAAGTATAACAAAAGCGCTTACATTTTTTTATAGGAGGAGATAAAAATGGGAAAAGAGATTGTCGCAATGATATTAGCTGGAGGACGTGGAACACGTCTAAAAGAATTAACTGCTAAAGTGGCTAAGCCTGCAGTGCATTTCGGTGGGAAGTATCGTATTATTGATTTTCCACTTAGTAATTGCGCCAATTCGGGAATTGATGTTGTTGGGGTACTAACACAATATGAATCAGTTGTCTTAGGTACTTATGTTGGTGCAGGAACAAAATGGGGGTTAGATGGTGGTCAATCATTAGCTGCTATTTTACCAGCCCGTGAAAGAGATGAAGTTGGAGCAACATGGTATGAAGGTACAGCTGACGCTATATATCAAAATATTGGTTTCTTAGATCAATATGATCCTGAATATGTTTTAATTTTATCAGGAGATCATATCTATAAGATGGATTATGCTCAAATGCTAGAAGCTCATAAAGCAAGAGGAGCTGATGCTACGATTGCAGTTTTAAATGTTTCTTTAAAGGAAGCAAGTCGATTTGGTATTATGAATACAAATGAAGATGGAAGCATTTATGAATTCGAAGAAAAACCAGAAAAACCAAAATCTACTTTAGCTTCAATGGGAATTTATATTTTTACTTATAAACAATTACGTCGTTATTTAATTGCTGATGCGAAAAAGAAAGACAGTAAACATGATTTTGGTATGAATATTATTCCTGATATGTTGGCTGACAACAAAAAACTATATGCTTATGAATTTGATGGATATTGGAAAGATGTAGGAACAGTTGAAAGCTTATGGCAAGCAAATATGGATTTGATTCATGATAAAGAATTAGATTTATATAATATTAAAAAAGATTGGAAAATTTATACAGAAGATACTTTAGGTATTCCTCAAATTATCGGAGAAAAAGCTAATGTAAAGAATTCACTTATTACTCAAGGATGTCTTGTTAATGGTGAAGTAAGTGGCTCAGTATTATTCAATAATGTTAATGTTGGAGAAGGTGCAAAAGTCATTGATTCAGTATTAATGCCAGGAGTATTAGTAGAAGAAGGGGCTGAAATTTATAAAGCCATAATTGATGAAGGTGTTGTTGTCAAGGCAAAATCAATCATCAACAAAGAAGCAAAAGAAGTCGCATTAGTAAGCGATCATACTAGATAGGGAGGCAAACAAAGATGGCAAAAGTAATAGGTTTAGTTAATTTACATTCAGATGTCAATTTTACAGGTTTGACAGAAAGAAGACCGGTAGCGTCTGTAAGCTTCCTTGGTCGTTATGCAATTATTGATTTCGTATTATCAAATATGTCGAATTCATCAATTGATTCAGTTGGGGTTTTAATTCAACAAAAACCACGTTCTTTATTTAAACATTTAGGAAATGGTAATTCATGGAATTTTAACTCTAAAGCTGGGGGTGTTTCATTATTATATAATGAAAAATATGCTAATAACCCTAAATACAATCATGATATTAATAACTTAATTGAAAATATAGCATTTTTAGAAAATAATAAATCTGATTATGTAGTAATTGCACCAGCACATATTGTTACAACAATGGATTATCGTGATGTTGTTGCAGCACATGAAAAATCTGGTGCTGAAATTACCATGGTTTATCAAAAAATTAAAGATGCTGATAAAGCCTTTGTTGGAGGGGAATATTTAGATATTAAAGATGGCTATGTAGAAGGTGTAGGAGTGAATAAAGGATCACGTAAAACACGTGCTATTTCGCTTGAAACCTATGTTATTAATACTAAAGAATTATTAAGAATTATGAAGAAAGCATGTCGTGTAAGTTCATTTTTCTCTTTAAAAGATTCGCTTGCTTATTTATGTGATGAAAAACAAATTCATGCTTATGAATATAAAGGATATGCACGTTGTTTAGATTCTTTAGAAAGTTATTTTAAATATTCATTAGAGTTCTTAGATTTAGATGTTTCTTCTGCAGTATTTAAATCTAATTGGCCATTATATACGAACACAAATGATACACCACCTACAAAATATTTAGATCATGCTGATGTAAATAAATCGTTTATCGCAAATGGTGCCATTATTGATGGTACTGTTCAAAATAGTATTATTGGTCGTGAAGTGGTTATTGGTAAAGGTGCTAAGATCAAGAACTGTATTATTTTCTCAGGATCAAAGATTGCTCCAGGATCACAATTAGAAAATGTAATTATTGATAAACGAGCTCGTGTTGAAAAACAAACACATCTTGAAGGAAATGAAACAACACCTTTATATATTAAAGAAGGAGATGTTGTTTAATGAGAGTTCTTTTTGTTGCAAGTGAAGGGACACCTTTCATTAAATCAGGGGGTCTTGCAGATGTTATTGGCTCTTTGCCAAAAGAAATGGCAAAACAAGGGGTAGAAAGTATTGTTGTTTTACCTAAATATCAAGATATGAAATTTGCTGATAAGATTGAATATGTAACAAATTTTGATATCTTTATGGGATGGCGTAAATGCTATTGTGGTGTTTTTAAGTATGAATTAGATGGGGTAACTTATTATTTCATTGATAATGAACAATATTTTAAAAGACCGGGTTTATATGGCTATGATGATGATTATGAAAGATTTGCATTCTTTGATTTTGCAGTTCTTGAGCTAATTAGTCATTTAAATATTAGACCAGATGTCTTACACATGCATGATTGGCAAACAGCTATGATTGCTATGTTATATCGAGAAAGATATTGCTATTATGATTATTATCAAAATATTAAGTTAGTATTCACAATTCACAATATTGCTTTCCAAGGTAAAGCGGATCCACATTTATTAGAAGAATTCTTTGGTTTAGATAATTATTTGTACTATAACGGTAATTGTCGAAATGATGATTGTTTAAACATGATGAAAGCAGCTATTTTCTACAGTGATATTATTACTACAGTATCACCAACTTATGCCAAGGAGATATTAACTGATGAATATGGTGAAGGATTACAATCAATTTTACAAATGAGACAACATGACTTATATGGTATTTTAAATGGGGTTGATTATGATGTTATTAATCCTAATAAAGATCCTATGATTGTAAAAAAATATACACCAAGAACAGTGAAAAAAGGTAAATTAGAAAATAAACTTGCATTACAAAAAGAAGTAGGATTACCAGAAGATCCAGATGTAGCCTTAATTGGTATTGTTACAAGACTTACAAGACAAAAAGGTTTAGATTTGATTATTAATCAATTTGAGGCGCTTTGTGGACGTCGGGTACAGGTTGTTATTTTGGGTGCTGGAGATCGTGTTTATGAAGATGCTTTAAAAGGTGTAGCCTACTATCATCAAGATAAAGTGTCAATGCAATGTAAATATGACTTTGGATTATCGTGTCGTATTTATGCAGGATGTGATATGTTCTTAATGCCTTCGTTATTTGAACCATGTGGATTATCACAAATGATGTCTTTAAAATATGGAACTATTCCTATTGTTCGTGAAACAGGTGGTTTAAAAGATAGTGTTATTCCATACAATGAATTTGAACAAACAGGAACAGGATTTAGTTTTACAAACTATAACGCTCATGAAATGATGGATACAATAGATTATGCATTGCATACTTTCTATGATTATCCTGAAAATTGGGATCGTTTAGTCCAAAGAGCAATGAAAGAAAAATTAGACTGGGAAGTAAGCGCAAGCCGTTATATTGAATTATTCTCTTCCTTGTTGTAAGGTATGAAAGGTACTGAATTCAGTACCTTTCATACTATAAAGGAGATTATTATGATAAAAGCTATATTTTTTGATATCGATGGAACGTTGATATCATCCTCACGTCCTTATATAAGTGAAGCAGTCATATCAGGGTTAAATGAATTAAAAAATAAAGGGATAAAACTTTTTATTGCTTCAGGTAGACATTCTTTAGAATTAGAAGAATTAAAATTAAATAAACAATTTGAATTTGATGGTTATTTGTTATTGAATGGTGGTTATTGTACAGTTGGTGACAAAGTTATTTATGAAAATAAAATTAACCAAGATGATATTTGTTTGATGTATGAAAAGATTAAAGAAAAGGGTTATCCGACTTTATTTATTGAAAAAGATAAAATGTATATTAATCGTGTGGATCAAAGAGTGCGTGATGCTCAAGCTTCCATTTCTACTATGATTCCACCTATTAGCCAAGAGGTCAATGTTAATCAAATATATCAAGTTGACCCTTTTGTAAATCAACAAGAATTACAAGATATTGTAGATGGAACAAAGCATATTAAAGTTACAAAGTGGCATGACTATGCCTATGATATTGTTCCTATAGATGGAGGTAAAGGTGCTGCTATCGAGGCTATTATGCATTATTATGGCTTTAAAAAAGAAGAATTGATGGCTTTTGGTGATGGTCATAATGATATTGAGATGATGGAAAAAGTGGGTTACCCTGTGGTGATGGAAAATGGTGATAAAATACTCAAACAGTTAGCGACATATATCTGCAAAGATAGTGATCATGATGGTATTATTGATGGATTACGACATTTTGAATTAGTATCAAAATAGTAAGAAGTTACCTGAGGTTGTCAAATGTAATGAAGTTGTGTAAAATAGATAAGAGGTGGTTTGATGAAAACGATAGGGCACATTCTTGTTTGTGTAGTTCTTGTTTTTTCATTATTTGCGTGTGGAAAAAAAGTTGAGAAGGTTTCTGTGGATAAAGAAGGAAATGAATATAAAGTGGATGATGATGTTTCTTTTTATTATCCTAAAGAGTTTAAATTAGAGATGAATACGACAAACGATGAACAAGACCCAAGCACATTGCGTTTCATTCATCAAGAACAAGTTTTTTATTATACAGTTGAAAGAAGTAATTATGATAATGAACCTCAAGATATGAAAGAATTGTATTATGGTGAATTAGAACAAATGAATGCCTCATCTATTAAAGTAAAACAACCGGTTTTAGATAGTGGATTATCTTGTTATGAATTTAGTGGACAGTTTAAAGATACAGGAATTAAATTTACAAATTTAGTCTATTTTGAAAATCAGACAACTTATATATATGGTTATCAGGCAAAAACTGATGTATATAATAAAGAAATAAAGAAGATGCTTATCTTCTTAGAATCATTTTATAAATCTTCAGGTAAATTGAATGATTGAAAAATATCATAAATATGTTAGAATGTTACATATTATAAATTATAAATAAGAATAGTAAGTCAAGGGAATTTGATAGAGAGAACTTGGTGGTGGAAAGAGTTTAAAGGAAATTGACTGAATGCACTTATTTGAGTCTTTTGCAAAGAAAGAACGTTGATTGCGTTAAGATCATTTAAAAGCATCCTCTATTTGGTGGATAAACACATTTTGTGTCCAAATAGTGCATGCTTTTTTTAATAGGAGGAGCTATGAAATTATTTAATACACTAACAAACAAAAAAGAAGAATTTAAACCAATTAAAGAAGGGAAGGTCAGTATTTATGTATGTGGACCTACTGTTTATAATTATGTCCACATTGGTAATACAAGACCTATGATTGTATTTGATTTATTAAGAAGAACGTTTGAATACATGGGTTATAAAGTTACTTTTGTTTCTAACTTTACTGATGTTGATGATAAAATCATCAAAGCAGCTAAACAAGAAGGAATTACAGAAAAAGAATTAACAGATAAATATATTAAGGCCTATGAAGATATTCGTAGAGGATTAAATTTAGAGTTTCCAACTTATGCACCAAGAGTAACAGAAACAATGAGTCAAATTATTGATTTTATTAAACGTTTGATAGATTTAGATTATGCATATGTTGTTGATGGAGATGTTTATTTTAGAGTTTCTAAGGATAAAGACTATGGAGAATTATCAGGTATTAGAATTGAAGATTTAGTTGCTGGTGCGAGTGAAAGAGTTGAAGACAAAGGGGTAAAAGAAGAATCAACAGATTTTGCTTTATGGAAGAAAACAGACGAAGGTATTCAATTTGATAGCCCTTGGTCAAAAGGAAGACCAGGATGGCATACGGAATGTGTTGTGATGATTAATGATATTTTTGAAAATGGGGAAATTGATATTCATGGTGGCGGACAAGATTTAAAATTCCCTCATCATGAAAATGAAATTGCCCAATCACGTGCATGTAATGGACATCCTATTGCGCATACTTGGATGCATAATCAAATGATTAATATTAATAATGAAAAAATGTCTAAATCATTAGGAAATGTCATTTGGGCTAAAGATTTATTGGCGCAACTTGGATGTAATGTTTATAAATGGTTTATGCTTTCTTCTCATTATCGTAATCCATTAAATATGACTGATGAAATTGTTAATAATGTAAAAAAAGAAGTAGCTAAAGTTGAAAATGTTATTAAATCTGCATCATTGTATTTACAAGTTGAAGGTGTTAATGATGATATTTATGATAAAGAAAAAGTAGATCATATGGTAGAAGCGTTACAAGATGATTTAAATACTTCATTAGCGCTTACAGCTATCTTAAGTCAAGTTAAAGTTTTAAATCAATTAATGAGAACTAAAGATAAAGATAGTCAACTTATTTCTAAAGAATACCAGACTTTATTAAAAATGACATCCGTTATGGGATTTGTATTTGAACCAAAAAAATTAGATGAAGCTGATTTGAATTTATATAAAGAATGGTTAAATGCAAAAGCAGTGAAAGATTTTGAAAAAGCAGATGCCTATCGAGGACAATTAATTGAAAAGGGGATTATTTAATGAATCCAGACTTTGTTAATCCGATGGTTCTTGCTTATTTAGGAGATAGTATTATTGAATTAATGACTAGAGAATATTTGATTAGAGAGAGTGGTTTAGCTAAGCCTCATGAACTCTATCAAGCTGCTAGAAACTATGTGAGTAGTCAAGGACATGCAGGATTTATCTTTTATTGTTTAGAAAATAATTTACTAAGTGAACAAGAAATCAAAATTTATAAACGAGGGCGTAACGCTAAAAATAATAAAAATGAGACGAATGAACATCGTCATTCTACAGGCTTAGAAGCATTGTTTGGACATCTTTATTTAAATGATCAAAAAGATAGAATGAATGAGTTATTTGATTTGATGAAAGATTACGTTCATCATGAGATAAACATGAAACAAATTCGAGATGAAAGCGAGGAGAAAATATGAAACAATATATATATGGAAAAAATACAGTGATGGAAGCATTAAAGGGTTCTAATGTATATACTGTTTATATGCAAAATAACAATAAAGATAAAAAGGTAATAGATTTTTGTCGTAAAAGAAAGATTCCTCTTGAATTTGTAGATAAGACTTATTTTGATAAACATATAGGTAAAGTTGTTCACCAAGGGATTATGGCTAGTGTAGAAAGCTATCGTTACTATACGATTGATGAAATTTTAGATGCTATTCCAGAAGGAAAGATGCCATTATTATTGATGCTTGATGGACTAGAAGATCCTCATAATTTAGGAGCTATATTAAGAACATGTGATGCTGTTGGTGTTGATGGAGTCATTATTGGAAAAAATAGAAGTGTGAGTTTAAATGGAACAGTAGCTAAGGTATCAACAGGTGCCATCGATCATGTTAAGGTAGCTCAAGTAACAAATTTAACAAGAACATTAGAAGATTTAAAAACAAAATCATTCTGGGTTGTTGGTTGTGATTTGCATAATAGTCAAGATTATCGACAAATTGATTATAATATGCCAACTGTCATTGTTATTGGTTCTGAAGGAGCAGGTATATCTCGCTTAGTGAAAAAAAGTTGTGATATGGATGTTATTCTACCAATGGTAGGACATGTAACTTCGCTTAATGCTTCAGTAGCCACAGCGGTTATTTTGTATCAAGTATATAATTCACGTAATCCTTTATAATCTTAAAGGAGGAATTATATTGGGTGAGTATAACGAGGAAGAAATGTTGTACTTAAGCCGTCTAGGAAGTCAAAGTGCAAATGACTTATTCCATGATGAGTATTATAAGAAGATTAAATATTTAATTCAATTTACTTATTATTATTCATCTAATCAGTCCGAATGGATTCAAGAAGTAATGATGTCTTTAGATAAGGCGTGTTTAAATTTTAGAGATGATCGCCAAACATTAATGAAAACTTATTTTCAAATGATTATTAAAGATTCGGTAAAATCTTTATATTACTATGATAGAAAAGAGCGTTGTGTTTTATCGAGAACGTTATCTTTAAATCAAAGTTATCATGATAGTGATTGTTGCTTTGGAGAAGTTGTGGGTGATCAAAGTGATTACTATCAGCCAGCAAGACAACTTTTATTAAAAGATCAAATGACACAATACAATCGAACTATTGATCCAAGGTTGTCGCAGTTAGAAAAAGAAGTTTACCAATATCTCATGGTTGGTTATAATCATCAAGATATTTCTCTTTTATTAGACATTAATGTAAGAGCTTCTTATAATGCATGTTATCGTTTAAGAAGAAAAATAAAGAGAATACAAAGATAAAGAGTTTATCTTTGTATTTTTCGTTTTGAATTAGAATTGACTATCTCATTCTTTTGTGCTAGATTATAGTGGTATAGAAATGAGTTGATATAATGAAACAAAAAGTGATTTTGGTTTGTAGTGAATGTTTATCACGCAACTACACTGTATCAAAAAATAAACGTGTAAATGTAGAAAGATTAGAATTAAATAAGTATTGTAAAAGATGTGGAAAGCACACATTACATAAAGAAACGAAATAGGAGGATATCATGTTTAAAAAAACAGATTCTAAAGAAATGGAAATCCATGAGACATCTGATTTTAAATTAAAAGATTGGTGTCAATTAAAAGGAATTAGAGCTGAAATTAAAAATGTGAGTTGGTTAAGCAAGAAAGAACTTGCGAAAAACTCAGCAGTCGTTTTATTATTTACGTTTGTAATGGGGTTATTCTTCTTTGGTGGAGATGCCGTTATTGCATTTATTTTAAAAGCATTGGGGATGAATTAAGATGGCAGGAATGAATGATGAAGGAAGACAATGGTATGTAGTTAATACATATTCAGGTCATGAAAATAAAGTAAAAGAAAACTTAGAAAAACGTGTTGAATCAATGGGATTACAAGATTGTTTATTTAATATTGTTATTCCTGAACATGTTGAAACAATTATTAAAGATGGTAAAAAAATTAATAAAACAACAAATATGTTTCCAGGTTATGTCTTAGTTGAAATGATTATGACAGATGAAGCATGGTATGTTGTACGTAATACATCTGGGGTTACTGGATTTATTGGTTCATCTGGTGGTGGAGCAAAACCATTCCCACTTCAAAAACATGAATTAGATCCTATTTTAAAGAAAATGGGAATTAATACTCAATCTGTTGAAATTGATTATGGTGTTGGCGATGAAGTTAATGTTATTTCAGGATCATTTGCTGGTAAAAGCGGACGTGTTGAATCAATTGATATGGAAAAAGAAACAGCTAAAATACTTATTGATTTCTTAGGTAATTTAACACCTATGGAAATTGATTTAGTTCAATTAGAAAAAGCAGAATTATAATAAGACAAATGTTTTACATTTGTCTTTTATCTTTAGGAGGATATATGAGTAAATTATTGTTCTTTGATATAGATGGGACACTCATTGATTGTAATCAAGGGATTTATGGGATATCAAAAGTCAATCAACAGTCTTTAGATACTTTAAAACAAAATGGGCATGATGTTTTCTTGGCAACAGGACGTTGTAAATGTTTTATTACTGATGAAGTAATGAGTTATCCTTTTAGTGGCTATGTTACTTGTAATGGAGGATATGTAGAATATCAAAATAAGCCAGTATATAAAGCCGTTGTACCTAGTGAAGCGATTAAAGAAACGATGAAGTTATGTGATGAATATGATATGAATTTTTATTTTGAAGCTAATGATTATATTTATATTCGTGATCGTGAAAATATTCATCATCAAGAGTTTGCCCAAAGATGGGGTATGAAAGATGAAACTTTAGTTGATGAGTTTAATCCGGATGAAGTTGAAACCTATATTGGAATGATTGTAGTCAATAGTAAAGATGATATTCCTGTCATGGTTGAAAGATTATCACCTTACTTTGATGTGCAAAGACATCAAAATGATTTTTCATTTGATTTAACATTAAAAGGGGTTTCTAAAGCAGTAGGTATTCAAGAACTTGTAAAAAGAATTAATCGTGATATGCAAGATACAATTGCTTTTGGTGATGGACGTAATGATATTGAAATGTTAGAAACTGTTAATTGTGGTGTGGCTATGGGTAATGCTGTTGAAGAAGCTAAAGCAGTTGCTGATGAAATTTGTGGACGTATTGAACAAAATGGTATTACATCTTGGTTAAAAGAAAAAGAATTAATCTAGTTATATTCTAGATTAATTCTTTTTGTTATAATGATAATAAAGTAAATGATATAGGAGGGTATTATGATTTATACAATTACCTTTAATCCATCATTGGATTATATTATGAGAGTTAAAGAATTTGAAGAAGGGGAAACAAATCGTTCTTATCAAGAAGAAATGTATCCTGGAGGAAAGGGATTTAATGTATCTACAATTTTAAGTCGTTTATCTTTGCCCACAACAGCTTTAGGATTTATTGCAGGATTTACAGGTAAAGAGATAGAAAGTCAATTAAAGCAAAGAGGTTTTCAATGTGATTTATGTCAGTTAGATCAAGGTATATCAAGAATTAATGTTAAAATGAAATCACAAAAAGAAACAGAAATTAATGGTAGTGGTCCTGCAATACCACAAGATAAATTAGCAGAATTATATCAAAAATTAGCTCAATTAAAACCAGGCGATAGCCTTGTTTTAGCAGGAAGTATTCCTTCATCTTTACCAAATACTATTTACGAAGATATTATGAAAAAATTTGAAGGACAAGATATTCGTATTGTAGTAGATGCGACGAATGATTTATTAAAAAAGGTATTACCTTACCATCCATTTTTAATCAAACCTAATCATCGTGAATTAGAAGAATTATTTGATACGCAAATTGATAGTGAAGAATCATTAGTTTATTATGCTAAACAATTACAACAACAAGGTGCTATGAATGTTTTAGTTTCCTTAGGAAAAGATGGCGCTTTATTAGTGAGTGAAGATCAACATGTTTATTACTGTGCTGGGGCTAAAGGAAAACTCCTTAATAGTGTAGGTAGTGGTGATAGTATGGTAGCTGGTTTCTTGGCTGGATATTTAAAACATCATGATTATAGTGAAGCTTTAAAATTAGGAAGTGCTTGTGGAGGCGCAACAGCTTTTAGTGAAGATTTAGCACAAGCTGATTTAATTAACGAAGTTTACCAACAATTACAAGTAAAAAAACATAGCTAAGCTATGTTTTCAAGATGAACTCCTTCTAATTGAAGGAGTTTTATTTTTTTGTCAATGCCACCAGCATATCCAGTTAGGCTGCCGTTAGAACCAATAACACGATGACAAGGAATAATAATAGAAATAGGATTATGACCTACGGCTTGACCAACAGGTTGACCACCTAACTTTTTTCCTGTTTTTTGATTAATCATATCAGCAATCATTCCATATGTTAAGGTGGTACCATAAGGAATATGACAAAGAATGTGCCAAACTTCTTTTTGAAAGGGTGTTCCTATAGGGTCTAGAGGAAGTTCTTTTATAGAAGGTTTTTCTTGATTGAAATAACGATCTAACCAATTTATAGTTTGGTTTAAAATGGAATTGGGCATATCTTTGATTTCGCTATTATTTATTTTTGCTTGTTCATATTTTTGATTTTTAAACCACGCCCCTTTTAAGGATGCTTCATCACTGATCAGGATCATTGTTCCTAAAGGAGATGGATATAAAGTACGATATAACATGATTTCACCTTCTTGTATATATTCATTATAGATGGCTAAGAATATGAATGTAAAGGAGAATACAATGGACGATACAATAAAATTACTTAGGGAATGTGATGCTGGCTTAAAGATGGCTCAAGACTCTATAGATGAAGTTTTAGATGTAATTGAAGATGAAAAATTAAAGCATGAATTAATTGATGCAAAAAATGAACATTTTCAATTAAAAAGAAGAGTACAAAATTTACTCAATCAAAATCATGATGATGGTAAAGAACCACCTATGATGGCAAAAGGAATGTCTTGGTTAAAAATGAATATGAAAATAGCAATGCATGAATCAGATCAAACGATTGCGGAATTGATCAGTGATGGATGTCATATGGGAATTAAGTCTTTATATCGCTATTTAAACCAATATCAACAAGCAAGTCATGAAGTCAAAGAAATAACGAAACAAATTATTCATCTTGAAGAAAAAATGATGAAACAACTTAATCAATATTTATAGTTACTAAAAAGTGCCTACTTTTTTGTTTTTATAAATTCTTTTATAATGAATATGAGGTAAAAATAATGGAACAAGAAATGAAATTATTTTGTGAAAAATCATATCAAAAAGAATGTATAAAAATTAATGAAAGAATTTATTACTTTAAATCTTATGGACATAGTAATGCCACGGCTATTATAGGGGATACATCGGTTATCTTAATTGATACTTTAGATACGAATGAATATGCCCAAGATCTATTAAATGATTTAAAGAAAATAACAGATAAACCTGTAAAAACATTAATTTATACTCATGGTCATCCTGATCATCGAGGTGGAGCAGGTACTTTTAAAAATACAGTAACTGAGATTATTGCATTTACGCCAATAAAACAACCACTCAAGTATTATGATCGATTAAATGATATTTTAAATAAAAGAGGAAGTTATCAACATGGTTACAATCTTAATGATGAGGAGGCTATCTTTCAAGGAATAGGTATTCGTGAAGGAAAAACTACGGGTCATGGCTGTTATGAATTTATGCAACCAACAACAATATATCAAGAAAATAAAGTAGAAAGAGTTATTGATGGTGTTGCCTTAGCGATGTATCGTGCCCCAGGTGAAACAGATGATCAAATATGTATTTGGCTAAAAGATGATCAGGTCATTTGTACGGGAGATAATTATTATGGTGTTTTTCCAGCTTTATATGCAATTAGAGGAACTCAATATCGTAATCTAGCAACATGGATTGAATCTTTAGAATTAATTCTTTCTTTTCCATCAAAAGCACTTTTGCCTGGACATACCGATCCTATTATCGGTCATGATTTGATTGAAAAAAGAGTGGGCGATGAAAAAGAAGCAATTGAATATATTTTATTTCACACATTACAATGTATGAATCAGGGATTAACTTTACAAGAAACAGTAACAGAAGTGAAGTTGCCTGATAAACTTTCTCATTCACCCTACTTACAAGAATATTATGGAATGGTAGAATGGGCTGTAAAGAGTGTTTATGTTGGTTATGTAGGGTGGTTTGATGGCAATCCTGTTCACTTATTACCAGTTAAGCAATCGGATTATGATCATGAACTTTTGACTTTGATTGGTAAAGAAAAACTAAATCAGCGGATTAAAGAATTAATGACTTTAAAAAACTATCAAATGGCTTTACAGTTATTAGAGTTGGTTGATGAACCGGAATTAAAAAAAGAATGTTTACTTCAACGTGCTCGACAAGTTAAAAGTGTTAATGCAAGACATTATCTTATTTCTTGTGCAAAAGAAATAAATAAGGATTAAGCTCATGCATGATATTTATAACCCTTGGCATGGGTGTAAAAAGATCAGTGAGGGTTGCCAAAATTGTTATATGTATTATTTAGATCAAAAGCGTAACCAAGATGGTCATTATATTTATAAAACACAAAATTTTAATTATTTAATAGCTAGAGATAAAAATGGTGATTATAAAATTAAAAGTGGTGAGGTAATAAGAGTTTGTATGACATCTGATTTCTTTTTAGAGGAAGCAGATCAATGGCGAAAAGAAGTATGGCAGATGATAAGTCAAAGAAGAGATGTTATCTTTTATATTTTAACTAAGCGTCCTGAACGCATAAAAGAGTGCTTGCCGGATGATTGGGATGAAGGATATGATCATGTCATTTTAAATGTAACATGTGAAAATCAAAGACAAGCTGATATCAGAATTCCAATTTTACTTGATATTCCTGCTAAACATAAAGGAATCATGTGTGCACCGTTAATAGGGGCTATTGATGTAACAAAATATTTAAAGCAAGGACAAATTGAACAAATTTTCGTAGGTGGTGAAAACTATGGTGGTTGTCGTCCTTGTCATCATGAATGGGTAGAATCTTTGTTTTATCAAGCAAAAAAACAAGATATTAAGTTTTGTTTTATTGAAACAGGAACTTATTATATTAAAGATAATAAAAGATATCATATTCCATCTAAAAAACAACAAGCTTCTTTGGCTTTTAAGTCTAAGATGCAACATATTGGTAAACCAACAGTCTATCATTTAATTCAAGAAAATACTTTATTTGAACAAGAAACTTATCAACCCCATTACCGTCAACATTGTTTAAATTGTGGATCAAGACTGATTTGTGATGGATGCAGTGATTGTGGACGTTGTCAAGAATCAATTATTTTAAAAGAACAAATGGATCAAGTCGATCACTTCTCTTTTCTTTATTCTATTAAATGGAAATAATGATTGCATTTTCTAGATGAAGTTGTTAGAATGAGGTTGTATTAAAGGGGAGTAGTCGCGCATCAAGCGTATTTACATTCGTCATCTCGTTACATTGTAACCGGGTGTAAATCATCACAGAGTGATAGACAAGACCTTTATTTCATTTTTTTATAATGAAATAAAGTCTTGTCTTTTTTAGTAAGGAGGAAAGTTATGATTGGTGGAATGTTAGTACAAGTCGTGTTATTAATTGTTGGTTTTATATTGTTGATGAAAGGGGCAGATGTATTTGTAGAAGGAGCCAGTAAAGTTGCTTTGAAATTTCATATTCCCCAAATAGTTATTGGTCTTACGATTGTGGCATTTGGAACAAGTGCTCCTGAAGCTGCTATTTCTATTACATCAGCCATTAAAGGAAGTAGTGATTTAGCTGTAGGTAATGTAATTGGTAGTAACATTATGAATGTTTTATTGATTTTAGGTATTACAGGATGTATTACTTCGCTTAGGGTTAAAAAGAATACATATAAGTATGAAATACCTTTTGTAATTGTAATTACAGGATTATTGATTGTATTAGGAATGAATGGTAATAGTATTGATTTTGCTGATGGACTTATTTTATGGGCATGCTTTCTATTATTCTTATTCTATTTATATCGTTTAACAAAAAAAGGTGAAGAGACATCTTTAGATGAAGTAGAAGAATTAACGGAGAAAGATACAGCATTACGTTTGATTTTAATGCTTATTTTAGGAATGGCAGCGATTGTTATTGGAAGTCAAGTTACAATTGATGCAGCAACCAATATAGCAAAAGCATTAGGTATTTCACAAAGAATTATTGGTCTTACAATTGTCGCCTTTGGAACATCTTTACCAGAATTGATTACTTCAGTTACTGCCGGATTAAAGGGAAAAGATGATTTAAGTGTGGGTAATATTGTAGGAAGTAATATTTTTAATATTTTATTTGTATTAGGAACAACGGCTTTAGTTTCACCTACTCCAATTACTTTTAAAAGTTCTTTTATCATTGATGGTTTAGTTGCGATTGCAGCGATGGTTTTATTCTTTGTTTTTATCAATAAAAACTATCGTTTAAGAAAGATAGGAGCGATTGTGATGTTGGTAGGATATATGGCTTATTTCATTAGTATTTTATAGTTTTAAAACACTTTTCTTCGTAGTAAAATAAAGAACGAAGGAAGGTGTTTTTTTAATGTTACTTTTAGCTCATCGAGGATATAGTGATCAATATCCAGAAAATACAATGAAGGCTTTTTTAGAAGCAATAAAAAAGGGATTTAATGGCATTGAAACCGATGTTCATAAAACTAAAGATGGTCAACTTGTTTTATGCCATGATGAAAAAATCAATCGTACCAGTAATGGTCAAGGATATATTAAAGACTATACTTATGAAGAATTATGTCAATTTAGATTTAATTATAAATTTAAAGATTTTGATGAAAAAATTCCTTTATTAGAAGAACTCTTAGATTTAGCTAAGGGGAAAGATGTGATTTTAAATATTGAATTGAAAACCGATAAAATTCATTATCAAGGTATAGAGGAAGAAGTCTATCAAATGGTTAAAGATAAAGGAATGTTAAAACAAGTGATGTTTTCAAGCTTTTATTTACCCTCTTTGCTTAAATTAAAAGAAATAGATGAATCATTATATTTAGGTTATTTGTTTGAAGATGATTATCAAAAGAATAAGCAACTCTGTTTTCAATATCATCTAAACGGTCATCCTCGTGAAGATTTCTTAAATGAAGATGAAATTGCTGAATTTAAAATGCACAATTTAGATCTTAATACATGGACAGTGAAGAACCGTTTTCGTTTTGAATATTTCCTAGAACATCTGCTTCACGCTGCGATTGCTAATCGCTTTTTTCAAAGTGTTGATATTTTGTAAAAATAAAGTAAAAAAAAGGACTAAATTAAAAATTTCACAAACATGAATAATGGCGCAAGGGTTAGCGCTTTCATCACCGAATTTTAAGACGGTCTTAACGAAAAAAACTTACAAATATGCTTGTTTTTTTTAATGGTTTAAGGTAATATAAATCCGGAAACAAATTAAATATTTCACAAATATATGGAGGAAACAAAATGGCAGAAAAAAAACCTGTACAACAAGCTGCGCCAACTGAAGCAGAAACAGATGCTCATGTTGACGATCTTGTAAATAAAGCCTTGGTTGCTTTATCTAAATTTGAAGAATTCACTCAAGAACAAGTTGACTACATCGTAGCAAAATGTTCAGTAGCTGGATTAGATCACCATGGTATTTTAGCTGAAGCTGCAGTTAAAGAAACTGGACGTGGTGTATTTGAAGACAAAGCTGTTAAAAACTTATTCGCTTGTGAATATGTAACTAACAACTTACGTCATTTAAAAACTGTTGGTATCATCAATGAAGATCCTTTAACAGGAATTACTGAAATTGCTGAACCAGTAGGTGTTGTTTGTGGTATCGTTCCAACAACTAACCCAACTTCAACAGTTATTTTCAAATCTTTAATCGCATTAAAGACTAGAAACCCAATTATCTTCTCATTCCATCCAAGTGCACATGAATGTTCTAAACAAGCTGCTATCGTAATTAGAGATGCTGCTGTTGCTGCTGGTGCACCTGAAAACTGTATCCAATGGTTAGATATTAAATCAATGTATGCAACAAGTGCATTAATGAAACATCCAGGTGTTGCTACTATCTTAGCTACTGGTGGTAACGCAATGGTTAACGCTGCATACTCATGTGGAAAACCTGCATTAGGTGTAGGTGCTGGTAACGTTCCAGCTTATGTTGAAAAAACTTGTGTTTTAAACAGAGCTGTTAACGATATCGTATTATCAAAATCATTCGATAATGGTATGATCTGTGCTTCAGAACAAGCTGCTATCGTTGATCATGAAATCTATAATGACTTCATGAAAGAAATCAAAAGATTCCATGTTTATTTTGTAAATAAAGAAGAAAAAGCTAAACTTGAAAAATTCATGTTTGGTGCAGAAGCATACAGTGATCAAGTAAACACTGCTAAATTAAATCCAAACGTTGTTGGTAAACCTGCAACTTGGATTGCAGAACAAGCTGGAATCAATGTTCCTGCTGAAACACAAATCATTTGTGCTGAATGTAAAGAAGTTGGACCTAATGAACCATTAACTAGAGAAAAATTATCTCCAGTATTAGCTATCTTAAAAGCTTCATCAACTGATGATGGTATTGAAAAAGCTGCTCAAATGGTAGAATTCAACGGTTTAGGTCACTCTGCTGCAATTCATACTCAAGATCATGAATTAACTAAAAGATTTGGACATAGATGTAAAGCTATCCGTATTATCGAAAATGCACCATCAACATTCGGTGGAATCGGTTCAGTTTATAACGCATTCTTACCTTCATTAACTTTAGGTTGCGGTTCTTACGGACACAACTCAGTATCAAACAACGTAAGTGCTGTAAACTTAATCAATATTAAGAGAATAGGGAGACGTAATAACAATATGCAATGGGTTAAACTTCCTCCAAAAATCTACTTTGAAAGAAATTCAATTAGATATTTAAGAGATATGAAAAAAATGGAAAAAGCCATGATTATTACAGACAGAGGTATGTATAGTCTTGGTTATGTTGAAAAGATTGAAGACGTTATCAGAAGAAGACGTAACAAAGTTGATATCGAATTATTCTTCGATGTTGAACCAGATCCATCTTTCGACACAGTTCAAGCTGGTTTAGCTTTAATGAACAAATTCCAACCAGATACAATCATCGCTTTAGGTGGTGGATCTTCAATGGATGCTGCTAAAGTAATGTGGTTATTATACGAACATCCAGAAGTATGTTTCGATGATATTAAACAAAAATTCATGGATATTAGAAAACGTGCATTCAAATTCCCTGAATTAGGTAAAAAAGCAAAAATGATCTGTATTCCAACTACTTCAGGAACAGGTTCAGAAGTTACTCCATTCGCAGTAATTACTGATACTTCATGCAATAAAAAATATCCATTAACTGACTACGCTTTAACTCCAACAGTTGCAATCGTAGACCCAGAATTCGTTATGTCATTACCTGCTTCAGTTGCTGCTGATACTGGTATCGACGTATTAACTCATGCTGTTGAAGCTTATGTTTCATTATTAGCTTCTGATTATACTGATGGATGGGCTAAACAAGCTGTTAAATTAGTATTTGATTACTTAGAAGAATCAGTTACTAAAGGAACTCCATTAGCTAGAGAAAAAATGCACAATGCTGCATGTATCGCAGGTATGGCATTCGCTAACGCATTCTTAGGAATGAACCACTCATTAGCTCATAAGATCGGTGGAGAATGGCATGTACCTCATGGTAGAACAAACGGTATCTTATTACCACACGTAATTAGATATAACGGAACTATCCCAACTAAATTAGCTATCTGGCCAAAAATCGATAACTATAAAGCAGATGTTAAATTCATGGAATTAGCTCAATTAATCGGATTAAATCCAAAAACTCCTGCTGAAGGTGTTGAAATGTTCGCTGATGCTTGTGAAGAATTATGTCATAAAGTTCATTTAGCTTCTAACATTCAATCACAAGGTATTGATAAAGCTGCTTGGGAAGAATCAATTCACAGAATTGCTATGAATGCATATGAAGATCAATGTACTCCTGCAAACCCAAGAATGCCAATGGTTAAAGATATGGAAGATATCTTACGCAAAATCTATGATTATAAAAACAAATTTGATAAATAATCATTGTTTATAATGAAAAGTCGGCAATGCCGACTTTTTCTTTTCTCTTTTAAAAGGAAATGGCATAATATAGGAAAGGAGGCATCATCATGGAAAGACGTTTATATAAAGGACTGATTGACGTGTTATTAGGACTGGCATTGATATCATTAGGATTATTAGCGATGATTAAACAAACTCTTTTTTTAAAATGGCTATTTATTTTTCTGGGGATTGTTTTAATTGAAAATGGGATTCATTTAATAAATAAAATGTTTGATAAAGGATTAAACAAGATTGAAATAATGCAATGTATTTTATTTATCCTAATTGGGATGATCTTTATTTTTATTCAAGCATTACCAATGATGATCGTTTCAATTGCTTTTTCATTCTATTTTATTATTTTGGGAATTATATATTTTATTTCTTATTTAAATTATCGTCGTAATCGTGTTAAAAGAAGGTTATTTATTTGTTTGTTGGCAATATTTTTTATTTATGGTGGGATAGTGTTAATTGATAAGCAGTATTTTGATGCCCAATTAGCGATGTTTTTAATTGGAGGATATGCATTTCTTTTAGGCGTTAATTATTTGTTAGATGGGATTTTTACAGTTATTCCGACATCAAAAAAAGACAGTTTAAAAAGACGTATTCGGATCCCTTTACCTATATTTCTTGCTGCTATTGTACCAATGCAAATGTTAAAGTTAGTCAATGATCATTTAATTGTTGATCAAGTTAAGAAATATGAAGATTCAAAAAAAATCAATATGGAAATCTTCATACATGTGACGCCTGATGGTTTTGGTACAATGGGTCATGTTGATTTATGCTTTGAAGGAACAGTTTATTCTTATGGTAATTATGATTTTCTTTCACAAAGATTATTTGAAGCGATAGGGGATGGTGTTTTATTTACAGTTAATAAAAAAGAGGATTATTTAAAGTTTTGTATGGAAGAAAGTCATAAGACAATATTCGGTTATGGACTTTGTTTAACTGAAAAGCAATTACAAAATGTTAAAAGTAAAATAAATGATTTAATGAATAATACTTATCAATGGTATCCTTTATCCTACAAAGATCCAAATAAAAAAGAAGATTACGCCAGTAGGTTGTATTTGAAAACAGGAGCGCAGTTTTACAAATTCAAATCGGGCAAGTTTAAAACTTATTTTGTGATGGGAACAAATTGTGTGTTGCTTGCTGATGAGATTATTGGTAAAACCGGGAGTGATGTGATTGATATGAATGGAATTATTGCACCTGGAACTTACCAAGATTATTTGGAAAAGGAATATCAAAAAGAAAGTGGTCTTGTTGTTAATAAAAAAATTTATAAGTTAACATAAGTTCATATATAATTCATATAAATTGAGTATTATAAACATGTCAGATAAAGACAATATAATATTGAGTATAGATACCCCTCTCCCAAAAAATTAGTCTATACTCGAAAAAAATGAAAGCTAAAAAAGCTTTCTTTTTTTTACAAATAAGGGTTGCATAGACATGCTAATTATGATAATATACTAGAGGTTCATAAAGAGTTCACAAATGTACTTTATTATGAACAATGTCGTTTAAGACAAGATAATATAATAATAAAAGCATAGATCACCCCCTCTTCCCCAAGAAATGATCTATGCATGAAAGAGAGTATTCCCCGTACTCTCTTTTGTTTTAAAAAAATTCTCAAAATAATATATTCTTATTGCAATTATAAAATAAAATTGATAGAATAAGAAAGGGCAAATAGATGTCTTCCGTAGGAAGGCGTTTTTTATTTTATAGATATAAAGGAGAGAGAACATGGCAAAGTATATTTTTGTTACTGGTGGTGTTGTTTCGGGCCTTGGTAAAGGATTAACAGCAGCATCTTTAGGTCGTATTTTAAAACAACGTGGATTAAAAGTATTTATGCAAAAGTTAGATCCTTATATTAATGTTGATCCGGGAACAATGTCTCCTTATCAACATGGTGAAGTTTTTGTTACCAGTGATGGTGCAGAAACTGATTTGGATTTAGGACACTATGAACGTTTTATTGATGAACAATTAAACAGAAATTCTTCCATTACTACAGGAAGAATTTACAGTAATGTTATTTCTAAAGAAAGACATGGTGATTATTTAGGAGCTACTGTACAGGTTGTACCTCATATCACTAATGAAATTAAAGCTAAAATTTATGCAGCAGCTTCAAGTAGTAATGCTGATATTATTATTACTGAAATTGGCGGAACAACTGGGGATATTGAAAGTTTACCTTTTATTGAAGCTATTAGACAAGTACGCTTAGATTTAGGATATGAAAATACATTATATATTCATACAACATTACTTCCTTATATTGGAGCAAGTCATGAAGTTAAAACAAAACCTACACAACATAGTGTTAAAGAATTAAGAGGTTTAGGTATCCAACCGGATTTTATTGTTTGTCGTAGTCAAAAACATATTGGTAAAGATTTAAAAGATAAAATTTCATTATTCTGTAATGTACCAACACAACATGTTATTTCTAACTATGATGTAGAAAACTTATATGAATTACCTACAATGTTATTAGAACAACATATGGATGATTTAGTTTTAAAACATTTACAAATTGAAGCACCACAAGCTGATATGAAAGAATGGAATGAACTTATTCATCGTGTTAAGAACTTAAATCAAGAAATTACAATTGCTTTAGTTGGTAAATATGTCCAATTACCAGATGCTTATTTATCAGTAAATGAAGCTTTAAGACATGCAGGATATTATGAAAATAGTGTCGTTAATATTGATTTTATTAATTCAGAAGAATTAAATAAAGATAATGTAGCAGAAAGATTAAAAGATGCTGATGGTATTATTGTTCCTGGTGGATTTGGAACACGTGGTATCCCAGGTATGATTGACGCTATAGAATATGCAAGAGTGAATAAAGTACCATTATTAGGAATTTGTTTAGGAATGCAGCTTATTTCTTTAGAATATGCAAGAAATGTATGTGGTATTAAAGATGCAGATTCATTAGAATTTAATGAAATTGCTGAAAATCCAGTTATTAATTTAATGTCTGATCAATCATTAGAAGATATGGGTGGTACACAAAGATTAGGTGATTATGATTGTAAGTTAATTGCAGGTACAAAAGCTTATCAATTATATGGTAAAGAAATGATTAAAGAAAGACATCGTCATCGTTATGAATTTAATAACGAATATCGTGATGTTTTAGAAAATCATGGTTTAAAAGTAGCTGGTGTTAATCCAGAAAGAAACCTAGTTGAAATCGTTGAAATTGAAGATCATCCTTTCTATGTTGGATGTCAATTCCATCCTGAATTCACATCAAGACCAAATCGTAGTCAACCATTATTCCAAGGATTAATTAGTGCAGCACATAAACGTAAATATCAAGGATAGATAGATTTCTATCCTTTTTTTTGTATAAAAAAAGGAATCAAAATTGATTCCTTGTTACCCTTATTTTTTAGGTAATTTAAATGAACTTTTTAATGATACGATACGATTGAATACAAGATGATCTTCAGTTGTATCTTTTGTATCAATACAGAAGTAACCGTTTCTTACAAATTGGAATGAATCACCAGGTTTGTATTTTTCAATAGCTGGTTCAACATAACAGTCTTCAATAACAGTTAATGAATTAGGATTTAAATTAAGAGATCCATCTTCATTATAAACACCTTTTTCCTCGTCAACTAAGTTTTCATATAAACGAGCTGTGACTTTCTTGCAATGATGAACAGGAACCCAATGAATTGTTCCTTTTACTTTTCTACCTGTAAATCCAGTACCATTTTTAGTTTCTGGATCATAAGTACAATGAACAACAGTGACTTTACCATTTTCATCTTTTTCATAACTTACACATTTAACAAAATAAGCATTCATTAAACGTACTTCATTACCTGGGAATAATCTAAAGTATTTCTTTGGTGGTTCTTCCATGAAATCTTCTCTTTCAATCCAAAGTTCTCTTTCAAAAGGAACTTTTTCATATCCTAAGTCAGGGTTTTCCATGTTAACCATTGCATCTAAATATTCAACTTCTCCTTCAGGATAATTATCAATCACTAATTTAATAGGATCTAAAACAGCCATCACACGAGGTGCTTTAGGTTTTAAGTCATTACGAATACAATATTCTAACATAGCATAATCATTTGAAGAATTACTTTTAGTTACACCAATTAATTCCATAAAATCTTTGATTGATTCTGGTGTAAATCCTCTTCTTCTAAGAGCGGCAATAGTGACTAATCTTGGATCATCCCAACCATCAACAATACCTTCATCAACTAAACGCTTAATATAACGTTTACCAGTAATGACATTTGTTAAATATAATTTAGCAAACTCAATTTGTTTAGGTGGATGTTCATAACCCACTTCTTGAACAACCCAATCATATAAAGGACGATGATCTTCAAATTCAAGTGTACAAATAGAATGGGTAATGCCTTCAATTGCATCTTCGATAGGATGAGCAAAATCATACATTGGATAAATACACCATTTATCACCAGTATTATGATGTGTCATTCTCGCAACACGATAAATAATTGGATCACGCATATTAATATTTGAAGAAGCCATATCGATTTTAGCTCTTAATACTTTAGAACCATCTTCAAATTCACCGTTTTTCATTCTTTCAAATAAATCTAAGTTTTCTTCAACTGAACGATTACGATATGGTGAATCTTTACCAGGCTCAGTTAATGTTCCACGATATTCCTTAATTTGTTCAGGACTTAAATCACAAACATAAGCTTTTCCTTTTTTAATCAAAAGGACTGCTGCTTCATACATTTGATCAAAATAATTAGAAGCAAATTTGATATCACCATCATATTGAGCTCCTAACCATTCTACGTCTGATACAATACTTTCTACAAATTCCGTTTTTTCTTTCATTGGGTTTGTATCATCAAAACGTAAATTAAAAGTACCATTATATTTTTTGGCTAGACCATAATTTAATAAGATTGATTTAGCATGCCCTATATGTAAATAACCATTAGGTTCAGGTGGAAAACGAGTGGCAATTTTTGTATATTTCCCTTGGGCTAAATCTTCATCTATAATTTTTTCAATAAAATTTTTACTTACTACATTTTCTTTATCCATAGGTTATACCTCTTTCAATTATATATGAATTAGTTTACCATATTTTCTATTATTATAAAACAACCAACTCTTCAATAATTTAATTATTTATGCTAGAATGTTTGCGGAAGGTGATAACATGTTTAGAATAGGTCAATCTATAGATATTCATCAATTAGTAGAGGGTCGAGATTTAATTATTGGCGGTGTTAAAATTGACCATGATAAAGGTTTATTAGGTCATAGTGATGCTGATGTATTATTGCATGCGATTATTGAAAGTATTATCGGTGCATTAGGTTTAGGAGATATTGGAAAACATTTTCCTGACACTGATCCTCAATATAAAGGAATATCATCTATGGTTTTATTAGAGCATTGTTATCAGTTAATGGATCAAGAGGGATATGAAATTAATAATCTTGATAGCATTATTATGTGTGAACAACCTAAAATGGCACCACATATTAAACAAATGAGAGAAAATGTTGCAAGTCAGTTACATTGCGATATATCACAAATTAACATTAAAGCAACGCGTGGAGAAAAGTTAGGATTTGTTGGTAGACAAGAAGGAATGGTTGCCCAGGCAGTTGTTTTATTAAAGAAAAAAGGAGTATAGAAATGGCAAAAGTAAGAACAAGATTTGCACCTAGTCCAACAGGATATATGCATATCGGTAACTTAAGAACAGCGTTATATGAATATTTAATCGCTAAACATGATGATGGAGATTTTATTTTAAGAATTGAAGATACGGATCAAGAAAGAGAAGTTGAAGGTGCTGTTGATATGATCTATAAAGTGATGGATCAAACAGGATTAGGTTATGATGAAGGACCTAATAAGCCAGGAGACGTAGGACCTTATGTTCAATCAGAAAGATTAGCGATTTATAAAGAATATGCTGATAAATTAGTTGAACTTGGTGGGGCTCATTATTGTTTTTGTGATGAAGAAACAATTAATGCAGCTAAAGAAGAATCTCATAATGAAGAACAAGGATACATTGACCCTTGTAAAAATATTTCTTTAGAAGAAGCTAAAAAAAGAATTGCTAGTGGTGAAAAATATGTTGTCAGACAAACAATTCCAAGCACTGGTGTAACTTCTTTTGAAGATGAAGTATATGGACATATTGAAGTAGAAAATGCCGGACTTGCTGAAGGTGTTTTATTAAAAAGTGATGGTTATCCTACATATAACTTTGCTAATATCGTAGATGATCATTTAATGAATATTACCCATGTAGTAAGAGGAAATGAATATTTATCATCAACACCTAAATACAATTTAATTTATCAAGCATTTGGGTGGGATGTACCAACCTATATTCATTGTCCACCAGTTATGAAAGATGAACAACATAAATTATCTAAACGTAATGGTGATGCTAGTTATCAAGATTTAATTAATAAAGGATTCTTAAATGAAGCAATTTTAAAT
>NZ_QUIN01000010.1:56752-68890 GCF_003480255.1 Erysipelatoclostridium sp. AM42-17
AGGATTCTTAAATGAAGCAATTTTAAATTATATTGCTTTACTTGGTTGGTCTCCTAAAGAAGAAAAAGAAATCTTTAGTTTAGAAGAATTAGTAGAAGCCTTTGATGTTAAACGTATTTCTAAATCAGGAGCTATTTTTGATATTAATAAGTTAAAATGGATTAATAGCCAATATATCAAAAAATTAGACACGCCAGCTCTAACAAAATTATGTTTACCATTCTTACAAGATGCATATGATTTATCTGATAAAAGTGAAGCATGGATTGAAAAATTAGTTGAAGTTCATAAAGATCATATTTCATGCGGTGAAGAAATCGTTGAACAAGTGAAATTATTCTTTGAAGATGAAATGCATCCAGATCAAGAAGCTTTAGATTTTATGAAAGATGAATCTATTCCTCATACTTTAGAAGTCTTTAAATCAAAGATTGAAGCATTATCTGAAGAAGATTTTAAACAAGATCAAATCTTTGCATGCATTAAAGCAACTCAAAAAGAAGCAAAAGCAAGAGGAAAGATGCTTTATATGCCTTTACGTATTGCTACAACAGGAATTATGCATGGTCCTGATTTAGCTGCATCAATGGAATTATTAGGAAAAACAAAGGTTTTAGAAAGATTATCTAAATAAAAACGAAAGAAGAATGTTTAATTTTTTAAACATTCTTTTTTGATATTGCTTTTTTGCTTTATTAGGAATAAACTATGTCATAAAAGTACCATACTTTTAGAAGATAATAATAAAAATAAATGATATAATATAAATAAGGAGGTGTTAATCATGAAGAAAAAAGTCATTTTAGCTATTTTTAGTTTTTTTGTGGCTATTTGTACATTAGATGTTATCATTGCCCTTCGATTAACACCGATTACTTTAAAAAGAGAAATCTTTGTTTATGAATTTGGAAATGAAATTTCTACAGATGTAGCAACTTATATCAATGCTAATGACACTGTTTTAAAACAAGCAAAATTAAACTTCTCAAATGTTAAAAATGAAATTGGTATTTATCCAGCTTCTGTAGAATATGCAGGTTCAAAATATGATTTTTATATTAAAATAGAAGATACAACAAAACCAATTGTTAAATTAAAACAAATTGTTTTTAATGTTAATCCTGGTGAAACAATTCAAGCTTATGATTTGTTAGAATCCGTTCAGGATCAATCAAAAATTAAAGCTTATTTCTTGTTAGATAATGGTAAAAAAGAAACACAACAAACATTTAACGAAAATGGATCTTATGTTATGAATATTTTAGTTGTCGATGCTGCAGGGAACCAGGCAGCTAAATTAAGAGTTAAAATTGTGGTTGGACACCATGGTAATTATCCTACTTTACTTGGAATTACAGATATTGAAATTAAAAAAGGAGAAAAATTTGATACAATGGCTGGAGTGAGTGCCAGTGATGGAAATGGAAATGATATCACAAGTCGGATCCAAATTCTAAAAAATAATGTAAAGTATGATAAAGAAGGGGTATATGAAGTGATTTATTCTGTAAAGAATGATAATGGCAATACTTTACAAAGAACAAGGAAAGTAGAAGTGATTAAAAATGAAAGTGAGAAGAAATCATGACAATAACACTAATGATAATTGTAATTTGTATTGCTGTGTATGCAATGGTACAAATTAAAAAAAGAGAAGCAGATACACTTGATTTAGCTATTAAATATGGCGCATTATATATACCAAGAGTCGAAATCAAACATGAATATTGGCGCTTTTTAACATCTAATTTTATCCATGTAGAATTCGTTCATTTATTTATGAATTGTTATGCGCTTTATTATTTAGGTTCATTTTTTGAATCATTGCTTAGACCTTTACCTTATATTTATTTAATTTTAATGGCATGTTTAGGCTCTAGTTTAGTGACTTATGGTTATACTTTGTATACGCATAAAAATGAAAATACGGTCACACTAGGTGCAAGTGGGATTTTTTATGGTTTATTAGGGGCAATGATTGTTTTAGGTTTAGTTTACCAAGGACCATTTTTAATTATATTAAAAAATAATTTACTTGTGATTGCGGTGAATGTGGCTTATACCTTATTAGATCATCAAGTATCGAAAACCGGACATTTAGGTGGTTTACTTGGTGGTATTTTGGCTATGATTATTTTAATTGGAGCTGGAGTATGCGGGTATTAATTGATGGTGATGCCTGCCCTAATAAAAAAGAAATTAAACAGTTGTGTCAACAATATGGTTTTGAAATGATTGTTTTCATTGATTATGCTCATCAAATAAGTGATGACTATCAATGTGTTATTTGTGATATAGGCAAAGACAGTGTTGACCAGGCTATTGTAGAAAATGTTTTACCTGGTGATTTGGTCATTAGTCAGGATTATGGACTAGCAAGTTTGGTTTTACTAAAAGATGCCAAGGTATTACATCCAACAGGAAAGATGATTAATGAAGATAATATTTCTAACTTGTTGATGTCACGTTATTTAGGACATCAAGAAAGAAAAAGAAGTCATCATATTAAAGGTCCTAAAAAACGGACACAAAAAGATCAAGATATTTTTTTAAGACAGGTAGAAAAATTATTAATACATGAGTTATTTAAAGAAGATGCATAGCATCTTCTTTTTGACAAATTAAAGGAATATTGTTATTATATAAATAGGAATGATTACTATTTATATAAGGAGGAAGAACAATGTCATTAAAAGGAACAAAAACAGCACAAAATTTAATGCATGCATTTGCAGGAGAAAGCCAAGCTCGTAATCGCTATACATATTATGCATCTATCGCTAAAAAAGAAGGCTTTGTTCAAATTCAAAATATTTTCTTAGAAACAGCTAATCAAGAAAAGGAACACGCTAAAAGATTAATGAAAATCATGAATAAAGAATTAGCTGGAGAAACAATTTATACGGATGGTCAGTTTCCGGTATTAATGTCTACAACTGCTGAAAACTTAAAAGCTGCAGCTCAAGGAGAAAATGAAGAATATACATCAATGTATCCGGGGTTTGCGAAAACAGCAAGAGAAGAAGGCTTTGAGGATATTGCTGTTATTTTGGAAAATATTGCAGTAGCAGAAAAATTTCATGAAGCTCGTTATTTAAAATTATTAGAAACTTTAAATAATCAAACAACATTTAAAAGAGAAACATCCGTATTATGGAAATGTAATAACTGTGGATTTATTTATGAAGGATTAGAAGCACCTGAAAGATGTCCGGCTTGTGATCATCCTCAAGCTCATTTTGAAGTATGTACATTCTTTTTAGATAAATAATATTTTAAATTAAAAAGACATCACATCATGACCAATAAAAATCATGATAGATGTCTTTTTTAATTATTCATTTTTAATGTTTCTATTTTCCAGAATCTCCATAGTTTTTTAAGACACGAGCACTTGGATCATCTACATCACAGTTTTCCCAACTTTTATTTGGCATCCAGAAATCTTTGATCCATTTAGCACCACCTGGATAAAATGATTCAAAGATATCTCGATACATCAATGATTCTTTGGTGAATGGAGTACAATAAGGATACTTTTCTTTGGCTGAAAGAACATCTTGGTCACTATATTGGCTATCAGCAAGATCTTTTAAGTAATCAACCATAGAATGACCAACAGCATCACTAAAAGCGGCTTTTTCTCTAAATAAAATATCTTGAGGTAAATAATCAGTTCCTTCAAAAGCATGTCTTAATAAATATTTTCCTTTATTATAAACATTCATTTTTTTAGCAGGATCAATACTCATTGAATACTCAACAAAATCACGATCAGCAAAAGGCACACGTCCTTCTAAAGCATGAGCAGAAATACAACGATCGGCTCTTAAAACATCATACATATAAAGTTCATGAATACGTTTGGCAGCTTCTTCTTGAAAAGCTTGAGCGTTAGGTGCATAGTCAGTATATTTATAGCCAAATAATTCATCAGATACTTCTCCGGTCATAATGACTTTAATATCAGTGTTTTCATGAATGTATTTACATAATATGTACATTGCCATACTGGCACGGATGGTTGTTATATCAAAGGTTTCTAAATGAAAGATAACTTCTTTTAAGTGTTGATATAAATCATCTTTAGTCATAATGACTTCGGTATGTTCTGTTCCTAAGTAATCTGCGACTTCTTTTGCATATTTTAAATCAATAGGATCACTGTCCATACCAATCGCAAAAGTACGAATAGGCTGGTCTGATAATCTTTGTCCAATAGCACATACTAATGATGAATCTAAACCACCACTTAGTAAATAACCAATAGGGGCATCAGACATAAATCTTTTTTCTACTGCTTTTTCTAATTTATCTTTTAATTGATGACCAATTGTTTCAATATCATCATTGAAGATGGCTTTTACAAAGCTTAAATCATTATAGTTAATAAATTGTCCATCAAGATAATAATGACCTGGTGGAAAAGGCATAACATCATCGCAAATATCAAATAATGCTTTTGCTTCTGAAGCAAAACAGATTTGATGTTGTTTTTTACTATAACCATAAAACATAGGTCTAATTCCCATCGGATCACGTGCTGCCATGATTTTCTTTGTTTGTTTATCATATAAAACCATCGCAAATTCAGCATCTAAATATTTACATAATATTTCTATTCCATACTCTTTATATAATGGAATTAAAACTTCACAGTCACTCCCTGATTTAAAAGTATATTTTGTTTCTAATTTCTTTTTTAATTCAGGATAGTTATATATTTCTCCGTTACACACTAAAATACAATCTTGATTGTAAAATGGTTGATTTCCTTTAGCTGATAAATCCATAATAGATAAACGATTAAATCCCCAAGTAATACGTTCATCAATAGAAATATGTTGATGATCAGGTCCCCTATAATTAGCTTGATCTAAAGCCTTTTTAAAAGTATCTAATTCAAATTCATCACTACCTACAACTAAAAAGCCGCACATTTTTGTTTCCCCCTTAAATAAAAAACTCGCATAATATAAATTAAGCGAGTATCGAACATAAAAACATGTATATATTACATGGTACGGAAAATACTTCAAAGAGTACTCGATACCCGCTAGTGATAACGTGACTAGTCACGTTCTAGCCTACTCGCTTATGCTTTCGGTAGACAGCTCAGAGGTGTTCTTCGTCTATTTAACCACTATCAGGCTTTCACCATATCCTGACTCGCTAAAGCTTTATAAATAGCTTACTCTCCTCGTCTTTGCTTTTCATTACTTTTAGTAATTGAGTACAGTATAGTATAAAAGAATTAAAAAATCAATAAAAATTATTTAATATAATAAAAAAATATAATTTATGTGATAAAAATAATTCAAGAAATAATGATGATACAAAATAAATATAACAATGAACCCTATAACACCAAAATATAAGTTATAATATTATTGTCAAAGAAAATACATATTGACAACCTACAGTGGTTTTCATAAACTTTAAGCAGATATAAGGGGGCAAATATGAAATATAAATTAATAGCGTTAGATTTAGATGGAACACTTACAAATACCCAAAAAGAAATTACACCATTAACTAAAAATAAATTGATTGAACTTGCTAAAAAAGGTGTAAAGATTGTCTTAGCTTCAGGTAGACCTACAGCTGGTATTTACTACGAAGCAGATTTACTAAATTTAAAAGAATTAGAAGGATATATCCTTTCATTTAATGGAGCACGAATTATTGATTATAAAACAGGTGAAGTGATGTATGAAAATATTTATGGACCAGATGTTGTAAAAAAAGTATATGATCGTGCTAAACAATATCATTTATCAGTATTAACATATCAGGATCGAAATGTGATCACTGAAGATGAAAGTGACAAGTATATTCAAGAAGAACATAGAATCAATAAGATGGATATTAAGCATGTTGATGATTTTAAAGGTTATGTTGATTTTAATGTGAACAAACTTTTATTAACAGGTGATCCAGAATATGTAGGAAGTATTATTGATGAATTTAAAGAGCCATTTGGTGATACTTTAAGTATTTATCGAAGTGCACCTTATTTTATTGAAGTTATGGGTCCTGGGATTGATAAAGCGCAAAGTTTAGATGCTTTAGCTAAAAAATTAAATATAAAACAAGAAGAAGTCATTGCTTTTGGTGATGGTTATAATGATTTAAGCATGATTGAATATGCAGGATTAGGTGTCGCTATGGCTAATGCTGTAGATGGAGTTAAAGAAAGAGCTAACTATGTGACACTATCTAATGATGAAGATGGTATCTATGATTGCTTAAAGAAATTAGAAGAAAAGGGAGAAATTTAATGTTACCAAATGATATTCACATGCTTGTCAGTATATTAAATATGAAGTTAAGAGATGATGATATGTCATTAGAAAATCTGTTAGATATTAATGATTTAAACGAACATGATTTCTTTGAACGTTTAGAAAAGAATGATTATTATTATGATGAACAAATTAATCAAATAAAACAAAAATAAGGGTTTAACCCTTATTTTTGTTTGTGCTATAATAGAAACAATCAAGGAGGATATGATTATGTTAAAATTAGAAGACTTTCAAGCAGCTAAAAAGAGGGTTGATGAAGTCATTATGGAAACAAAATTAATACATAGTGAAGCGTTTAGTGATGAATGTGGTAACGATGTTTATATTAAACCTGAAAACTTACAAAAAACAGGAGCATTCAAAATTAGAGGTGCTTATAATAAAATTGTTAAATTAGATGATGAAGCTAAAAAAAGAGGGCTTATTGCTTCTTCGGCAGGGAACCATGCTCAAGGGGTTGCTTATGCAGCTAAAAAATTAGGTGTAAAAGCAACAATTTGTATGCCTGCTCATACACCATTAATTAAAGTAGAAGCAACAAAAGCACATGGTGCGGATGTTGTTTTATATGGTGATGTTTATGATGAAGCTTATGCTAAAGCATGTGAGTTACAAGAAAAAGAAGGATATACATTTGTTCATCCTTTTGATGATGAAGATGTTATGGAAGGACAAGGAACAATTGCTTTAGAAATTTTAGATGAATTACCAGATGCAGATGCGATTTTAGTACCAATCGGTGGTGGTGGATTGATTTCTGGTATTGCTTGTGCAGCAAAAGCAATTAATCCTAACGTTAAAATTATAGGGGTTGAACCAGAAGGAGCAGCCAGTGCTTTAGCAACTATTCAAGAAGATCAAATTACTTTATTAAAAGAAGTGAATACTATTGCTGATGGTACAGCAGTAAAACAAATCGGTGCTAAAACATTTGAATATATTAAGAAATATGTTGATGAAATTGTATTAGTAGATGATTATGAATTAATGGAAGCATTCTTGTTATTAGTTGAAAAACATAAATTAGTAGCAGAAGGTTCTGGTATTTTATCTTTAGCTGGATTAAAGAAATTAAAATTCAAAGGGAAGAAAGTTGTTTCGCTTATCTCTGGTGGAAATATTGATGTGATGACTATTTCATCAATGATTAATAAAGGTTTAATTTCTAGAGGACGTATCTTTACATTCTCTGTACAATTACCTGATATGCCAGGACAATTAGAAAAAGTATCTCATATATTAAATCAATGTAACGCTAATGTTGTTGGGGTAGAACATAACCAGTTTAAAAACTTTGCTCGTTTTTCAGAAGTTGAATTACGTGTAACGTGTGAAACTAATGGTGAAAGTCATATCAAAACAATTACTGATGCATTTGATAAAGAAGGATATACAATTACACGAATCAATTAAATAGAGTATGAGCCAGTCATGTGACTGGCTTTTTTGTAGAAACTGAAAATGAAAAAACTATTGTATATTTTGTTTCCTATGTATTAGAATATATAACATTTTTAAATAGGAGTTGTGAAAATGAGCGTTATTGAAAAATACTTAAACACAAAGCAAAAAAAAATCACGGCAGGTATCGTAGTAGGAGTAGTAGCAGTAGGAGTTATTGCTGGTACTGTCTATGCAACTAGAGATACATCACCTGCATTAGAATTAACCAAAGAAAATATTAAAGTGGAATATGGTCAAACATATAAGCCATCATTTAAAGATTTAGTCAAAACTAAAGGACTAGATAAGGATGATGTAAAATACTTGAAAAAGAATGTAAAAATAACTGATAGTTTAAAAAATGAAAAAGAAGATATAACTGACGAAGCTGGAAATGTTCTATCAAAAAGAGATAAAGGTTATCCTTCTGTTGGAAAATACAAGGTAACAGTTAAATACAAAGATGAAACTAAAACAGTAAAAGTCAACGTAAAAGATACAACAGCACCAGAACTAACTGTTCCAGATAATACAGAAATCGTTAAAGGTACTGATCTAGCAACTTTTGATTTTAAATCATTAATGAGTGCAACTGATTTAGCTAAGCTCAATGATATTCAAATTGACTATAGTGGTGTCGATGCAAATAATGCTGGTGAATATACAGCAAAGGCATCGGTAGAAGATGTCAATAAAAATAAAACTGAAAAGGAATTTAAGGTAACAGTAAAAGAACCATCAAATGATGCCAATACTGAAACAACGACTGAAGTACAAACTGATGCAAACGGAAATAAGAAAACTGTTGTTGTGACAAGAAAGAAAACAAATACACAAACAAATAACAATACAACTTCTTCATCAGGTGGAAGTACAGGAGGAAACACATCAAAACCATCAACAGGAGGCAATACAAGTACACCGACAACTCCATCACAACCATCAAAAGTATTAAAAACAAAATATTGGTATAAATGTAATATGTGTGGAAATATTGCATATTCTACTGTGTCGTTAGATGATGCTAAGAATAAATTATATTCAATGAATTGTAATGATGCTAATGAAGAGAGTGGTCATAGACATCCTCGAAGAAGTTATGGATCATCTGATTATTGGGAATAAAATTAAACAGACAAGGACAATCTACGGATTGTCTTTTTTATACTTGAGAAAGGACTAACTTAAAATGAAAAACTATATACTTAAATGGGTGTTTCACCCATAGGCAATCGAAAGATTGTCTTTTTTATATTCAGGGTCATCAATCGAGTTTTGATATAAAGCCTATTTCAAATTAAATATGATGTTTACATCATAAAAACATATATGTTTTTATCTAAACTACATTTTCAAATAAGAAGAGGGCGCACTTTTTATTTGAAAAAAGGATTAAATTAAAAAAAGAAGGAGACATTTATGAAGGTTAAAAAAATAATCAATCGAATTACAAAAGTCTTTGTGATTGTGGGTATGATTCTATCTCTATGCATGACAGGAAGTACAACTGTAAAGGCATTAGATACAAGTGTACCAAAAGATTTTACGGCTGGTAAACAGATCAACTATCCGTGGTGGTGGTCAAAAAAGATAGGAAGCAATAAAGCGTGGTCTACTAATTTTATGCACTACAATGGAAAAGTGGCTTACTGTTTAGAAGCAAGTAAAGATACACCGGCAGATCAAAAATATCCTGCTCAGGTTATTGATAATAACGAAGCCGTAAGAAAATTACTTTATTACGGTTTTGGTGGACCAGGTTATAACAGTAACGTAAAGAAAATGTATCAGGATACATTGACAGCCTGTGTTCCAGATGATTTTTCTGAAGCAAAAGGAAACTGGGATGACGGAGCCTATCTTTTCACACATATTTGGTTATCATATGCCTACAGTGGAGATTTAATGGGTTTGAATCTTGATGCATTTAATAAAAAATGGCCAAACGGAGATGGTACGGGATATGGTGATAATTTATTATGGGGTTATCGCTGGATCATGTCGCAACCTGATATTGGCTATGCTACATGGAATCCAGTTGAAGCAGATGGTGTTACGGCAAAATTGACAGCAGCTTTTGATCCTATTAATAAGAACCAAAAAACAAACACTGTTAAATTGGAAGGAACGAATGCTCAAGCTAATATTACATTACAAGACAATGTTACATTGCATAATGTAACGACAGGTGCTACACAAACAGGTGGTACTTATGTATTGAATGCAGGACAAAGTTTTTATTTGACTGCACCATGTAAAAACAGTCCAAGCGATTATGAATCTGGAAATGTTGCGGGTGCAGGATGTGAAAGATTTACTGCACTTGCAATTCATTCTGGGAATAGTTTTCAGTCAATTGGATCATGGGAAAAAGACCCAGATGAAGCTGAATTGTATTATTCTGTTGACTGGCTTGATTTTGGGGCATTAAGACTATCAAAAGTTGATAATACATCCAACTTCCAAAAGAACTCAAAATTTAGATTAGTATCAACATCATATAATGGCTATGATGAAACTTTTGAAGTAACTAAGGATGCTGATGGTGACTATGAATTATTAGTTAATTATCTGCCAGTAGGAACATATTCATTGACTGAAGTTGACTGCGAAGATTATTTCGCTCCAACTGTTGCACAATGGCAAGTTACTATTGTTAAAGATAAAACAACTAAAAAGATTGTTGTTAATACATTAAGACCTACAGGAACATTAGATGTACAAAAAACACTAGAAGCAGCAAATGAAGATGCTACTGATTTGGCTGATTATGACATTACTAAAACTAAATATCAGGTTATTGCGGCTGATAATATCATTGATACAGTTTCATTAAAACAACTGTATGCAAAAGGTGATGTCGTTACTCTAAACAGTGGTAAATGTATCATTGATACTGCTGATGGTAATACAATGACTTATTCTCAAGGTGTTCAAGTTTCTAAAGGAAAAATGGATGCCAAGGGGAATATTTCGGTTGATGAAAATGGTCAATTAGAATTAACAGGTTTACCTTTAGGAAAATATCAGGTAATTGAAACTGAATGTCCAAAAGGATATGTATTAGATCAAACACCTTATGATTTTACAATTACTCAAAAAGACTATACAACAACTGTTTATACAGTTAGTCATAATCAAAATAATAAGATTACTAAAACAAAATTCAGCAAGACAGATATCACTGGTGAACAAGAAATAGTTGGAGCAAAAATGTCAGTAACTGATGAAGATGGTCATGTTATTGATGAATGGATTTCTGATGGAAATGAGCATGAAATAGATGGTTTAGATGCAGGAAAAATATATTATCTAAATGAGAATGAAAGTCCAACAGGATACATCGAAGCATCATCAATAGAATTTAAAGTCAATGAAGATGGTGAAATTCAAAGAATCAGTATGGTTGATGCCAAGGTAGAAATGATAAAGAGCGATGAAAAAGGGAATCTTTTAAAAGGCGCTGAAATGACAGTTACTTCTAATAAGACTAAAAACATTGTTGATAAATGGGTTTCGGGTCAACATATTTTTGATGTAACCGATGAAATGAAATCTCAATTATTAAGAAATGAAAAAACTGAAGGGATGTATGTTGATGATGAAGATTCAACTGTTACTTACAGTATTTTAAAAAATAAAGATCGTGATGATTACAGATTGGTATTTGTAAAGGATGGTGAAACAACTTATACAAATATTGATATTAATGGTGATGAAACAACACATATGATTCGAGGTCTTGTTGCCGGTGAGAAATATGTATTGAGAGAAACTAAAACACCTAAAGGATATGCAACTTTTAAAGAAAAAACATTTACTGCAAAAGCAAATGAAAATGTGGCATTAAACATGACTGACGAAGATACTAAAATCGAAATCAGTAAACAAGACATTACAAACAATAAGGAACTTGAAGGGGCATCATTAAAAGTAAGTGATCAAGATGGAAAAGTCATTGATGAATGGATAAGTGATAAAACACCTCATACGATTAAAAATTTAGAGGTTGGAAAGACTTATACATTACACGAGACAGTAGCGCCACAAGGTTATAAATTAGCACAAGATATTCACTTCACTATTCAAGATACCGGTGAAATACAAAAAGTGGTCATGTATGATGAATTGATGCCAGCAGTGAAAACAGGAGATACAAGTGAAGAAAATTATTATTTAATATTAACTGTTTTATCTTTGTGTGTAGGAGGACTCTTTTATTATCGTGAAAAAAGACGTTTATAAAAAAAGAGACTATGTATTTTTAAAAATGATAGTTTGGGTTGGGTTTTGTTTTTTTATAACGGGGTAAGATGAGCTTTTTTAAGCTCATCTCAGACTGTTGACAAATTGACTATCGACAGTCTTTTTAAAATTTGTTAGAATA
>NZ_QUIN01000011.1 GCF_003480255.1 Erysipelatoclostridium sp. AM42-17
TGTCCCCTAAAGTAGACCCCCAAAGTTGAACCCCCTAAATTATTTGAATAGCCGTGGCTATTTATATGGTCACACTTTTTTTATATTTGTTTAGATTATAAGAAATCTATCATTAATATATTGTATATATAGAATTATGATACATTTAACATCTAATTTAGTTAATGAAATATTTTTTAATTACAAATTAATACCATTTGTTTCAATTACTTTTTTGTACCAATAAAATGAATCTTTTTTAATTCTTTTATATGTTCCATTTCCTAAATTATCACGATCTACATAGATGAAACCATATCTTTTTTTAACTTCACCTGTTCCATTAGAAATTAAATCAATACATCCCCAAGTTGTATATCCCATTAAGTCAACACCATCTTTTTCTACAGCATCTTTCATTGCTTGAATGTGTTGTCTTAAGTAATCAATTCTGTATTCGTCATGAATTGAACCATCTTTTTCAATAATATCCTTGGCACCTAAACCATTTTCTACAACAAATAATGGCTTTTGATAACGATCATAAAGTTCATTAATTGTACTTCTAAAGCCTAAAGGATCAATTGCCCATCCCCATTCGCTTTCTTTTAAATATGGGTTTCTAGCAGATGCGAAAATATTACTTTCTGATTGGTTACCTTTAGATAAATCACTACTACTCACTCTCGATGAATAATAAGAAAAACTTACAAAGTCTACAGTATTTTCTTTAAGTAACTCTTTATCCCCCTCTCTAAAATCAATCTTAGCATTTCTTTCTTCAATCCATTTTAAAGCATAATTGTGATAATAACCTCTTGCTTGAACATCAGCAAACATATAGATCTCTCGATTATCACAAATGGCTTTCCAGTAGTCTTCTGGTTTACATGTTTCTGGATAATAAGAACCAGCTGCAAGCATACAACCAATTTGATTATTTGAATCTATTTCATGAGCAAGTCTTGTAGCCATTGCACTAGCGATAAGTTGATGATGAACGGCTGTAATCATTACTTGGGTTTCATTTTCATTTTCTTCAAAACTAATACCAGCAGCCACAAAGGGAAAATGTAAAATCATATTAATTTCATTAAATGTAATCCAATATTTTACAAGACCTTTATATCTATTAAATAAAGTCATACAAAGTTTATAAAAATAATGAATCATTTCTCTACTTCTCCAGCCACCTATTTTCTTTATTAGATACATAGGACAATCAAAATGATTAATTGTAACAAGTGGCTCTATACTATATTTATGACATTCCTTAAAAATATTTTCATAAAATTTTAAACCTTCTTCATTTGGTTTTTTTTCATCACCATTTGGGAAAATACGAGTCCAAGCAATTGACAAACGATAAGTTTTAAATCCCATTTCGCCAAATAAAGCAATGTCTTCTTTATAATGATGATAAAAATCAACAGCAGTCAAAGCTGGATAAAAATGTTGATCATCAAAATCATACATTTTCATTTTACCTGTACCAACTAAATAACGATCTTTGCCAAGAGGCATGAAATCTACGTTCGCAGGACCTCTATTCCCTTCATGAGCTCCACCTTCTAATTGGTTAGCAGCTGTAGCGCCACCCCATAAAAAATCTTTTTTAAATCCCATTGTTTAGTCCTCCTTTACTTTTATTACACATTCATTTTAGAAAATAAGAATTAATAAAATAAAAAAGTTTCTGAAATGGAAACTTAATACATCAAGATAAAATCAATAACATGTCTTAATAAATAGTCATTGTATTTTATATTTGTTGTTGGAATATATAAGTAGTTTTTGGGAAAAGAAATATCATTTTTACAACTCATAAGCCAAGTATTAACAGGACATTTTAAAATATGATGAATTACTCTTTTATTAAAATAAAATGTATCTCCATTGATACTCATAATTAAAAGAAGATCACTATCTTTAAAATTATATTCATTTTCAAAATCAACATCACATATTATTGTTTCTTTTTGTTTTGTAGAAAGTTCATTTTGAATATATGAGCAGAGTGTTCTAGCATGACCGTGTCCGTAAACAAATATACGTTGGCTATTCTTTATATCATTTATAAGTTTCAATAATTTGACTTCGTCAATGTGCTTTATTGTAAAATAGAGTTCATTAATAATATTAGATGTAAAATCAATAAATTGGTTTTCAATATTTTTTTGTAAAGAAAATAAAGTTTTGTTGGTTCTTTCTATACTAGAAATATTATCTAAACAAGCTACTTTAAAGTCTTTCATTGTTTCATAGCCTAATGATTTTACATATTTAGAAATCTGACTTTTAGAGGTATGACATGAAAGAGCAATAGCGTCTATAGACATTGTTGGAATATCATTTAGATTATTTTTTACAAATAAACTAATAACATACTTTGGAGAAAATTCGTCATTTGAATTTAAGATAATATTTAATTTATCAATAAGCATATATTTTCCTCCTTCAACAACTCTCATTTTATCATATAAGAATATAAATATTCTTTTTATTTATCAATATTTTTATAATTGTTTGATTTTCTAATTTTCATGAAAGAGAGGATACCTAATTGTATAAATTGAGAAAGTCATTTTTTTATAAACTACTTTTTTAAAATAATGGTGAAACTAAGCGTATAAAAAATAATAATAGGCTTATGGTTACTTGAAAATAACATAAATGTAAGAGTATACCCAAAATATACAAAAATCGTAGAAATAAATGATATAATATAAGATATCAATAGACATTATAATATTATTTTATAGATAGGAGGAAAATAATATGAGAAAAAAAGCAGTACAAAAAAGCAATAAGAAAAAGAACACAAAAAATAATATAAACACTAACAAGAAAAAAACGACTATTTCAAAAGTGAATCATGTTGCTGCTAAGAAAAATGAAACTGTTCAAAAGGTTTCTGTTAAACAAGAAAGCCCAACAAAACAACTTGATTTAGGACCAAGAAGAAGTGTAGCCTTTATTGGATCAGAATGTTATCCTTTCGTCAAGACTGGGGGATTAGGAGATGTCATGTCTGCTCTTCCTAAAAGTTTAGCTAAATTAAATATTGATGTTAAAGTAATTATTCCAAGATATAAATGTATTCCTCAAAAATATCAAGAAAAGATGGAATATAAAGGTTCATTTTATATGGATTTATGTGCTGATGGAAAACAATATTATGTAGGAATTATGGAATACCAGGAAGATGGTGTCGTTTATGATTTTATAGATAATGATGAGTTTTTCTCTTGGGGTAATCCTTATACAAATCTTATTGATGATATTCCAAAGTTCTGTTATTTTAGTAAAGCTGCGCTTGCTGCACTTAATTATTTGGATTGGACTCCAGATGTTGTACATTGCCATGATTGGCAAGCATCTTTAGTACCACTTTATTTAAGAACATGTTTTAATAATACAAATGTAGGACGTGCTAGTGCTGTACTGACAATTCATAATTTAAGATTCCAAGGTATTTATGATAGAAAAATGATACAGTATTGGTCGGGACTTCCTGATTATGTTTTTAATAAAGATTGTATGACTCAAAATTGGCTTGATGCTAATATGTTGAAGGGCGGTATTACTTATTGTAATAAACTGACTACAGTAAGTCATACTTATGCTGGTGAGATTCAAACAGATGAGTACGGTGAAGGATTAGCTGCACATTTAAGATATCATCATAATAAGATTCAAGGAATTGTAAATGGTATTGATACAGACATTTGGAATCCTAAAACGGATGAATTGTTAGCGATGAAGTATGATGCAAAATCAGTGCTAAAGAATAAAAAGATAAACAAGAAAGCACTTCAAGAAGCTTTAGGTCTAGAAGTAGATGACCATAAGATTGTTATTGGACTTATTTCACGTTTGACTAATCAAAAAGGTCTTGATCTTGTAAATGATGTTATTCCAGGTATCATGGATGAACATACACAAGTTGTTATTTTAGGTACGGGAGATGCTGAATATGAAAATGCATTCCGTTATTATGAAGATAGGTATAAAGGTAACTTCTGTGCCTATATTGCCTACAACGAAAATGTTGCTCACAATATTTATGCAGGATGTGATGCCCTTTTAGTACCATCAAGATTTGAACCATGTGGACTTACCCAACTTATCGCTATGAGATATGGTGCTATACCGGTTGTAAGAGAAACAGGAGGACTAAAAGATACAGTTCAACCTTATAATCTATTTGATAATACTGGTAATGGTTTTACATTTGATAGATATGAAAGTGGTCTTCTCTATGATGCAATTAATAGAGCTAAAACACTTTATTTTGAAAATAGAAAATATTGGGATGATATGGTCATGCGTAATATGAATAAAGATGTCTCTTGGCAAAAGAGTGCAAAACAATATAAAGATATGTATGTAGAATTAACACCAAGAGATTAAAAAAGTATTGATAATCAATTGATTTTTAAAGATTTTATCAAAAATAAACATATAAATATAATATTTAAAGATTGAGGTGTCAGTTATCATGACATCTCATTTTTTATAGTATATAGTTGATGTACTAAATGAATAAATAGGGTTGATGATGAATGTATTCTTTTTAATATGTTTATTGTATAATAAATAATAAGATATAAATATTTAAAGGAAGGAGGTTATGTATGAAAGATTATATAGAATTTAAAATTAAGAAGAGAACATTAATAATCATTTGTGTATTTTTACTTACTGTTATGGGTGTAACAGGTTGGTATTTTTACTCTTCCTATCATCCTTATATTCAAATTCAAGTTAGTGCTGGCACGGCAGGAGAAAACCTTAAAATTGAAGCACCATCCATTGCTTATACAGATAGAAATGGTGTTCCGATGGCTTCATCTATCAATTTAAAAATTTACGATCTTACTATGCAACATGAATTTATGTGTAAAAGCGTAAAAGAGAACTATCGTGATTCAAACATTAAGTTAAAAGTTATTGAAAAGCATAATAAAACAATATTGAAATACTTTGGTACAGCAACTCAATTAAATGGTAAAAAGGTTAATTTTAATAAAAAGATAACTGTTAATTATGTGCTTCATGCCGATATAAAGTAAATAATGTAAATCAAAAGATATCCCAAATAAGGGATATTTTTTTGTGGGAAATTTCTCATACTAATGACACTATTTCCTATGGTTGGAACTCTGTTCCAAAAGTGATTCAAAATATTCAAAGTACATGATAAATTAAGATATGCCAAGAAAAAGTGGGGAATATCAGTTATGACAGATACTACCAAACTAGAAAACAACTAACATTGTCTCCTTTCAGGAGAACAATAATAGTGATATTTATTTGAAATAACAATATTGTTAAATTTCATTTACAAAATAAAACAATATAAAAGAAATAATGTAAATGCGCTTCAAAAAAGAGGAGTGTTTCTTTTTTTATATTCAAAAATGAGATATAACTATATAGTAGAAATGAGGGATAGTATGGATAATATACCAAAAATGATTAAGGTTAAAGGGGCAAAAGTACATAATTTAAAGAATATTGATGTTGATATTCCTTTAAATCAAATAGTAGCGATTGCCGGAGTTTCTGGATCAGGGAAATCATCATTAGCGATGGGTGTTTTATATAGCGAAGGTTCAAGAAGATATTTAGAATCACTATCTACTTACACAAGACGACGGATGACAAGTGCTACTAAAGCACAAGTAGAGGATGTTTTATATGTACCTGCAGCTTTAGCTTTGCATCAACATCCAGGTATACCAGGAATTCGGAGTACTTTTGGTACAGGAACAGAATTACTTAATAGTTTACGTTTGATGTATTCTAGATTAGGAAGTCATTGTTGTAAGAATGGTCATTATATCGAACCTACTTTAAATGTGGCATTAGAAAAAGAAATTATCTGTCCTGTATGTCATGAAAAAATTCATGCACCAAGTGCAGAAGAATTAGCTTTCAATAGTCAAGGGGCTTGCTTAAAATGTGGGGGAACAGGAATTGTAAGAACTGTAGATATTGATTCTTTAGTTCCTGATAAGACACTGACTATTGATGAAGGTGCAGTAGCACCTTGGAATTCTTTAATGTGGACATTAATGACAGATGTATGTAGGGCGATGGGAGTAAGAACAGATATTCCTTTTAATCAATTAACAGAAGAAGAAAAGAATATTGTTTATTATGGACCGGCAGAGAAAAAGCATATTTTTTATAAAGCAAAGAATACGGATCATGCTGGAGAAATGGGTTTTACTTATTATAATGCCACTTATACAGTAGAAAATGCACTTTCTAAAGTAAAAGATGATAAAGGGATGAAAAGAGTAGAGAAGTTTTTAAAAGAGGAAATATGTCCTGATTGTCATGGAACACGTTTATCCAAAGAGGCAAGAAAACCTAAAATAAGAGGAATAGGGCTAGATGAAGCATGTCAAATGCCTTTAAAGGATTTAGTAGAGTGGGTAAAAGGTGTTCCAGAGACAATGACTAAAGAAATGAAGCCGATGGCTCATGAAATATGTGATTCCTTTTTAGATGTATCGAAAAGACTATTAGATTTAGGATTAGGTTATCTTTCATTGGATAGAGCAGCTTCTACTTTATCTACAGGAGAAAGACAACGTATGCAACTGGCAAGAGCAGTAAGGAATCGGACTACTGGTATTCTTTATGTTTTAGATGAACCTTCAATTGGATTGCATCCTTCTAATATATATGGATTAGTTGGGGTTATGAATGATTTAATTCATGATGGTAATTCAATTTTATTAGTAGATCATGATACTGAAATTATCAAAGAAGCAAATTGGATTATTGAAATGGGACCAGAAGCCGGGGAAAATGGGGGCTATGTTTTAAGCCAAGGAACTGTTGAAGAGATTAAAAAGAATAAGCAGTCTATGATAGGTCCTTTTTTAAGTCATCAATATCAAGCCAATATTCGTCCCTTATCAACAGAAGATAAAATCTTTGAACTAGGTAAAATACATCTTTCGACTAATCAAATTCATACTGTTCATCCTTTAGAAGTTGATATTCCTAAAGGAAAACTTACTGTTGTTACTGGGGTATCAGGTTCAGGTAAAACAACCATGGTTTTAGAAAGTTTATTACCAGCTATTCAAGCAAAAATAAATCAACAAGAATTACCAAAACATGTAAAGAATGTTGAAATAGAAGGAATTAAACATATTAAACTTATTGATGCAACACCTATAGGAATTAATATTCGTTCAACCGTAGCTACATATATCAATGTTCATGACGAACTAAGAAAAAGATTTGCTAGAACGGAAGCAGCAAAATCAAAAGGCTATAAAGCAGGTGATTTTTCATATAATACCGGAAAATTAAGATGTCCAACTTGTGATGGAACGGGGACATTAAGTCTAGATGTTCAGTTCTTACCAGATGTTCATGTAACATGTCCTGATTGCCAAGGTTCTCGATATAACCAAGAAAGTTATATGATCAAGTATCAAACATCCAAAAATAAAGAATATTCACTACCGGAACTGATGGAAATGGATGTGCATTTAGCTAAAGAAGCATGTTCTACTTTAAAAGGGGTTTATCGTAAATTAGAAGTATTAGAAAACTTAGGGTTAGGTTATTTAACATTAGGAGAAGAAACACCAAGTTTGTCTGGTGGGGAAGCCCAACGTCTAAAACTGGCTAGTGAAATGAGTAAATCTCAAGATGATGCTATCTTTATTTTTGATGAACCAACAATTGGACTACATCCATTAGATGTTCAAACATTAGTTCGTGTTTTTCAATCTCTTGTTGATCAAGGCGCTACCGTCATTGTGATCGAGCATGATCGAGATGTAATGAAAAATGCAGATTATCTAATTGATATGGGACCGGGTGGCGGTCAAGATGGGGGAACTATCGTAGCTACAGGTTCTGTTGAACAAATAAAACATAATAAAAATAGTATTACTGGTAGATACTTATAATAGAACTTCAAAAAATGAAGTTCTTTTTTACATTTACATGATATTTTCTTAACATAAAAAAGCGTAACATCTTGTTAAGAGGTGATTGAAGTGGATATAAAAAAGCATCATTTGATTGAAACAATGATTTGGGTAGGAATTCCGTTATTATTTATCGTAGTTGATTGGTTTTATAAGCAAGTATTGAATATAGAATATTTAGAATTATCTATTCTTTTATTTATTGTCGTCACTATTTATAGAGTATGTCAAAATAGCTAACTTCTTTTTTACTATAACTTAACATTTCTTTTCATAAAGTTGATAGTTGGGTCAAATTTATTCACTTATGATGGAATTTGAAAATAGAGAAGGAAGGTTAAGTGATATGCCATCTACATATGCACATTATCGATTAGGTCAAGAAGTATTAAAAGAAATACCTGATGATTTAAAACAAATCATCATTAAAAATAAAACATTATATGATATAGGGTTGCATGGTCCAGATATTTTATTTTACTATCATCCATTAAAAATGAATAATGTCAATTCTATAGGATATCAAATGCATGAACATACGGGTAAAGAGTTTTTTGAATATGCAAAAGAAATCATTCATCATGATGAAAAAGCAATAGCTTATATTTTTGGTTTTATTTGTCATTTTGCATTAGATGCATCGTGTCATGGTTATATTGATCAAAAAATAGCAACCAGTCATATTTCACATACTGAAATAGAGGTTGAATTTGATCGTTATTTAATGATAAAAGATGGTTGGAATCCCATCTATCATCAGTTAACGAATCATATTGTTTCTACACCTTTACAAGGTAAAGTCATAGCTCCTTTTTTTAAAGGAACAACACCAAAACAAATAGAAAAAGCATTACAAGAAATGAAAACATATAATCATTTATTGATTGCTCCAACGAAGCTGAAAAGAAAGCTTATATATGCTTTATTACATATAACCGGTAATTATCAAGAAATGCATGGCTTATTAGTGAACTATCAGGCTAATCCTGATTGTCAAGATAGCACTGAAAAACTAAGCGAATTATATGAGATAGCTAAAAAAAGAGCAATCCAACTGATTGAAGAATACCACCAATATATTTTAGATAAAGCATTATTAAATGATTTTTATGATTATACATTTAGTGGAAAAAAGGAGCAAAAAAATGAAGTTTAAAATGACAAAAGAAGAAAAAAATTGGGTTCTCTATGATGTAGGTAACTCAGCTTTTGTTTTGATGGTTTCTACCATTATGCCAATATACTTTAATTATTTATCTCAAAAAGCAGGTTTATCTTCTATAGATTATTTAGCATATTGGGGTTATACAGCATCGATTGTTACAGTGATTGTTGCTATTTTAGGACCTATACTTGGAACTGTAGCAGATACGAAAGGTTTTAAAAAACCTATTTTTACAATAACATTATTAATTGGTACGATAGGTTGTTTATTGTTAGGATTTACTACATATTGGTTAGTATTTTTAATTATCTTTCTTATAGCTAAAGTAGGCTTTTCAGCAAGTTTAATATTTTATGATTCTATGTTAACAGATGTGACAACTCCTCAAAGAGTAGATCATGTTTCTTCTCAAGGATATGCTTGGGGATATATTGGCAGTTGTGTTCCTTTTGTTTTATGTCTTATTCTTGTACTGGGTTCATCATCAATAGGAATAAAGGTGGAAACAGCCATGACACTTTCTTTTATTATTATTGCTGCTTGGTGGTTTATTATGACCATTCCACTTTTAAAAACATATAAACAAAAATATTATGTTGAAAGAAAACCACAAGCTATAAAAAATAGTTTTAAAAGATTAAAAGACACCATTATTAATGTAAGAAAACAAAAAAAGATATTTCTATTCTTACTTGCCTTTTTCTTTTATATTGATGGGGTTTATACAATCATTGATATGGCTACTGCCTATGGAACAGCATTAGGTTTTGAAAGTACCGGATTATTATTAGCATTATTATTAACTCAAGTCGTTGCTTTTCCTTTTGCTATTTTATTTGGTAGATTATCATCGCGTTATGATACAGCAAAATTAGTAACAGTTTGTATTTGTGCTTACTTGGGAATTGCTATATTTGCTATTTTTATTACCCAACAATGGCAATTTTGGGTTCTTGCTGTTTTAGTAGGTATGTTTCAAGGAGGAATACAATCTTTATCAAGATCTTATTTTACAAAAATTATCCCATCTCAAAAGTCTGGTGAGTATTTTGGATTAATGGATGTATGTGGAAAAGGTGCTTCTTTTATTGGGACAACAGTTGTTAGTCTACTATCACAATGGACAGGAAAGCTTAATCTTTCTTTAGGTGCTATTTCATTATTTTTTGTACTAGGAATCGTTATTTTTAGGATGGCAGAATCAAAAAAATATGAATAATAAAAAACTTGATAAATGACGATAATGAATATTGATAAGTTAAAATAGACGTGTTATGATTACAACGTGAACTGCTTAGCAAACACATCAAAAAAAAGGTAAGGATCTGCCAATCCTTACCTTTTTTGTTAAAAATTATTCTAATTACATAATATTTCTTTTGACGTTAGTCAAATATGACTTCTAAATTCTATTTTTCCGTTTGAATGATGAGGCTATTTGTAGTTGCTCACGATATTTTGTGACAGCTCTTCTTGAGCAGTACAAATCCATTGCAGCAAGTTCTTCCACTAGTTTTTGATCTGAGAGAGGATGATTTTTGTTTTCATTTTCAATAAGAAGCGTGATTGCTTTTTTTATTGCATCGCTACTATCACCCATATTTGTTTTAGAAACCATTAAATTCTTTAAAGGATATACTTCATTGTTAAATAGATAATATTTGTTATTTAAAGTTCTAGAAATGGTTGATTCATGATAACCACATAATTGTGATAAATCGCGGAGAGTACAAGGTATAAGTTCATCATTGTATAGGAAATGACCTCTTTGAATATTTACTAATGCATTACTGATTAATAATAATGACTGATTGCGTTTATTTATATTTTCGATTAGAAATGAGGCATTTTTAAAATAGTCACGCATTTGTTCATTATCTTTTACTTTACTGTATAAATCATGATTAATCATAATATTGGGTTGATTAAATGGTTCAATCATAATTTGATTATCATCTATAAAAACACTAATATCTGGTTGTATTATATTATTATTATCTTTGCTATATTGGCTACAAGGATACAAGTTACATAGTCGTATATCATGATATATATTATCTATTTCATCCTTTGTAAGTGAAGTATGAGTCATAATATTTTGATAATTATAAGAGAGAATGTATTCTTTATATTTTCTCAACATTTTATAAGTATTATGTTTTTTTAGTTTTCTTAACTGAATACAAATGGAATCATAGATATCAAAAGCACCTACACCTGAAGGGTCTAAGGATTGTAAAATATGCACATGAAAATAGAAAGTTTCTTTGTTAATGTGTAAGAAAGATAAATATTCTTCTTCACTATAACTTAAAAATCCTTGACTGTTTAATGAATCAATTAAAAAGTTCATAATAGATTTATCGTATGGGAGTGGAACAGTAAGTAATTGTTTTTGCAACTCATCATTTAAAGACAAAGAAGTAGAAATATTTTCTATGTAATTATTTTCATAATCAACTTTTTCTCCATTGTTAGTGTTGATTTCTAAAAAGGGATTCGTTTGTAAGGCTTTACTAATTAACTGAGCAATTTCATAATTATCTAACTTTAGAAAATCTAAAGAGTTAATTAAAGTATGATTTAATTTAAATGTCTGTTTCAATGTTTGAGAAAAAATAATTTTTTGATTCATATATACCACCGACCTTACTTTTTCATCTATATACTAGCAAAATTCATGCCAACTTTTAAGAATTGTTTTTAGAAAAATTATAATCTTGACTTTCTTTATTTTGGTAACATAAGATAATAAAGAAGTAGGTGAATGAGATGGAAGAGAAAATTAAACAATATATTATCAACTTAATGGAAAAAGAAGATTTCGAATCATGCAATGTACAAAATATTTCACAAGAGTTACATATCAGTAAAAATCAAATTACTCTGTTATTAAATAAGATGTGTAACCAACATATATTAATTAAAATCAAATCAAAACCATTCTTATTTTTAGAAAAAGAATACTTAGAGAGAACATATCATACAGAAATAAAAGAAAACGAATTTGATAGATATGAAGAGTTAATGATCTTATTTAATCACAATAATCAAAAAGATTTTGAAAAATTAATAGGTCATGATGAAAGTATGAATCAAATAGTTGAAAAGGTTAAAGCAATTGTATCCTATCCACCACATGGTTTACCTACATTACTTTATGGACCTACTGGAACAGGAAAATCGTTTATGGCTAAACTCACATACGAATATTGTAAAAATACTGATCTAATTAGTAAAGATGCTAAGTTTGTTCAAGTTAATTGTTCAGAATATGCTAATAACCCCGAATTATTAACAGCAAATTTATTTGGTTATAAAAAAGGGGCTTTTACTGGTGCTGATAAAGATAATTTGGGGTTGCTTCATTATGCAAATGGAGGAGTTTTATTTTTAGACGAGGTTCATTGTTTAAAAGCAGAGTGTCAAGAAAAACTATTTTTATATATGGATCAAGGTATATATCATCTTGTTGGTGATAATGATAAATGGTATCAGTCTAAATGTAGAATTATTTTTGCAACAACAGAGGAACCAGAGAAGGTCTTGTTAAAAACATTGATTAGAAGAATCCCGGTTATTTTAAAGATTCCTTCATTAAGTCAAAGGGGAAGTAATGAAAAATTAGAACTTATATATTCACTATATAAAAAAGAAGAAAAAAGAATAAATAAAAAAATAAAAATTTCTTCTAATGTTTATCAGATACTTCTTAATCACGATTTTGTAGGAAATATTGGGGAGTTGAGTAATACAATTCAAGCCAGTTGTGTTAGTGCTTTATTTAATAGTAAAAATGACGATTTAGAAATTCATACTTATGACTTGCCAGATAATGTTGTATCATCAATTGATATCAATCGATTGGTTATGAAGAAACACCAAATGATGAATCTTGATATGTTGCTTCCAACATCGAAACAATCAATTATTCTTGAAGTATATAATGAATTGTTATCAATAAAGAAAAATCATAATTATTATGCTGAAGCAAAGAAAAAAATTGATGATTATTTTTCTAAGATTATTTTTAATAAAAGTGATGTGGCAAGAACAAAATATTTCTTGGAAACAGTAAATAGAATATTTGAAATTGTAACAAGTAGATATGGTTTTCATTTGTCTCATAATGAATTAGTAGCAATTGCAAACTACATATTAGAATACAATAGTAACACTTACCACATTATTAATTGGATTAATAAAAACAAAGAAGATATTGATGAGTTAGAAAGCTTTTTGCAATCAAAATATCACCAGGAATATATAATATCTAAAGAAATCTTTGAGTACCTTAAAGATAATTTTAATAATAGCATTGATAAATTTGTACAGTTTATTATTTTATTATGCTTGGTAAAATATGTTAATCATGAGAATAATGATATGACAATAGCTATTATTTTGGCGCATGGTTATTCTACGGCTAGTTCAATAGCTGATGCAGTTAACAGGCTATTAGATAAATATATATTTGATGCTTTGGATATGCCATTAGATGTAGACAGTAATCAAATAACAAAGAAAGTAAATGATTTTATATCTCATGTTGGTAATGTAAAAAAAGTTTATCTTCTAGTAGATATGGGATCTTTAGAGGAAATATATCAAGGAATTGAAAATAACAATATAGATATAGCACTTATTAATAATGTTAATACTAAATTGGCTTTAACAGTAGGACAAGGAATCATTCAAAATCAACCAATGAAAGAGTTGTTTGATAACATTCAAAAACAGGATCATTATAATGTTCATATTGAAATGAATTATCAGAAGGAACCTGTTATTTTATGTAGTTGTGCTAGTGGAATGGGGACAGCACATAAATTAAAAAATATTGTTTTAGATTCACTTCCAGAAGATATAAAAATGAATGTGATAGCATATGATTATCATACGTTAATTAAGCAGCATACTTCGGATGATTTTCTTTCAGATTATAAAGTGGTTTGTGTGATTGGAACATTAAATCCTAATATTGATGACTATCATTTTATAGCGATAGAAGATTTAATTTTAAATGAAGGATTTAATAAAATAAAAAATTATTTTGAAGATTATTTAAATGAAAATCAAATGCTTTTATTTGAAAAAAATATAGTTAAGAATTTCTCGCTTTCTAATGTTATTAATAGTTTAACAATTTTAAATCCTAATAAACTATTAGAGCATGTTTCATTGGGAATAGATGTTTTACAGCAATTAATGAATAAAAAATTCAAAAATCAAACGTGTTTTGGATTATATGTTCATATATGTTGTTTAGTAGAAAGATTAGTTACCAAACAACCCATTACCGCATTTGCAGATGAAAATTTTGCTAGTGAACATGCCCAATTTATAACATTATTAAAACAAGCAATGGAAAATGTAGAAAATTACTATAATGTTGAAATACCAGTTGAAGAAATAGAGTATATTTTTGAATATATAAAAAATGATTAGCATGCCAAGTTGGCATGCTTTTTGCTTGTATATAAGTGACAAACTTAATCTATCAAAACATGTCAAATTGGCATGATTCTTGCTGGTAAATTAACGAGAACATTTTTAATTAATTTCATTAAAATGACGAAATTGGCACAGTTCTTGCTAGTAAATAAGCGAAAGGGGTGAAATGTATGACCAAGATTATTTTAGCGTCACATGGTGAACTTTCAAAGGGAATGTTAGATTCAGTGAAAATGATTGTTGGTGATTTAGCAAAGAATGTTGAAACATTTAGTTTATATCCTGGTGCAAATCCTGGCGATTACGCTGATAAGCTTAAAAAGGAAATAAGTTCAAGCAATGAAAAGTATATCATTATTTGTGATATCAAAGGAGGAAGTGTATATAACGCATTAGTGCAGACGTGTACTTATGACAATGTAGATATTTTCTCGGGTATGAACATGAATTTGGTATTAGAAATTGTTTTAGCGGTGAGTTCCGGAAACATCGATTTAAATGCAATTTTATCTCATGCTAAAGATGGTATTACTTTGAAGAATAGGGAGTTAGTTAGAAAAAAGATTGAAGAGGAAGATTTTTAGGAGGTAATTTATGATTAAAGGTTTACGAGTTGATCATCGTTTGTTGCATGGTCAAGTTGCTTTCTCTTGGACGAGTTATCTTGAAGCAGATTGTATATTGATTGCTAATGATGGGGTTATGCAAGATGAATTAAAAAAGATGGCTATCAAGATGGCTAAGCCACAAGGTGTTAAGCTTGTTATTAAGTCTATTGACGATAGTATTACTGCTTTAAATAGTGGTGTAACTGACAAATATAAATTATTTGTAGTTGTAGAAAGCGTGAAAGATGCATATCGTCTTATGACAGAAACAAAACAATTTCATAATGTTGTTTTAGGAGGAACAAAAGCTACAGAGAATACAAAAAGTATTTCTAAAGCTGTTAATCTGACATCAAAAGAAATTGATTTAGTAAAAGATTTAATTGCTAAAGACTATGAAGTTGAAATTAGAATGGTTCCAACAGAAAAGAAGGTTTTAGCAAAAGATGTTATATAGAAGGGAGAAAGATATATGTTACAGGCGTTTTTATTAGGTTTAGTTGCTTTTATTGGGAAATGCGATTTAGCAACAGGAACAAATATGATTCAAAGACCTATTGTACTAGGTCCAATAGTTGGATTGATTTTAGGTGATTTTCAAACAGGTATTGTTGTTGGTGCTACATTAGAATTAGCATTCTTAGGACAATATTCAGTAGGTGCGTTTATTCCACCTAATGTAATTGTTGGTGGTGTACTTGGGACTGCTTTTGCAATCACAACAGGAAAAGGTGCTGAAATTGCCTTTACAATGGCGTTTCCAATTGCTTTATTAGCACAAGCTGTAGATAATGTTATTTTTTCAATCGTAAGACCATTTATGGGAAAACTTGCAGATAAATACGCAGAAAAAGGAAATGCAAGAGCGATTACGATTATACATATGGGTACAGGATTTATTACATGTACAGCATTATTCTTAATTACTTTCTTTGGATTTTCATTAGGAAGTTCACAAATGCAAGCTATTGTCAATGCGATTCCAAAAGTCATTACAAATGGTTTATCAATTGCATGTAGTTTACTACCTGGTGTTGGATTTGCTATGTTAGCAAGAATGATTATGAATAAAGAAGTGGTACCATTCTTCTTCTTAGGATTTGTATTATCAGCATATTTCAAAGTACCAGTAGTAGGAATTGCAATCATTGGTGTGATTACAGTATTCTTACGTGTAAACTTTAACGACAATAATAATTTAGTAACTGAAGGAGGGTATGATGAAGATGAAGACTTCTAATAATGAAAATTCAGTCATTACAAAAAAAGATCTTAAAAAAATGTTTTGGAGATCATTACCGATGGAATTCTCTTGGCATTATGAAAGACAAATGCATATGGGGTTCTGTACAATGATTTCTCAAGGATTAAGAAAAATTTATAAAGATGATCCAGATGGATTAAAAGCAGCATTAAAAAGACATCTTGAATTCTTTAATATCACTGCCCATGTTTCACCGTTTGTTGGGGGAATTACACTTGCAATGGAAGAAATGAATACCAAACAAGAAGATTTTGATGTATCATCAATTAATGCAGTTAAAGCAGCATTAATGGGGCCATTAAGTGGTATAGGAGATTCATTATTGCTAGGAACATTAAGAGTATTAGCGGTTGGTATTGGAACATCATTAGCGTTAAAAGGTAGCATTTTAGGACCAATCTTATTCTTATTAATCTTCAATATACCAGCATTTATTTTAAGATATGTTTGTGCTATGAAGGGTTACGAATTGGGAGCTACTTATTTAGAAAAAATTCAAAAATCTGGTTTAATGCAGAAATTTATGTTAGCAGCAGCTATTTTAGGGGTAATGGTTATTGGTGGAATGACAAATGAACTTGTGTCAGTAACAACATCATTAGCTATTGGTAGTGGCGATTCAGCAACAAAAATTCAAACAGTATTGGATGGTATTATGCCAGGTATGTTAGGTTTAGGTGCTACAGGAATTTATTATAAATTACTTGGAAAAAATATTAATATTATGTGGATTATTATTGGAACAGCAGTATTTGGAATTTTCTGTGCACAATTTGGAATATTAGGATAATATAGGGGGATAAGAAAATGTTAAATTTCGATGAAAACAGAGTAAGAACAGAACACGAAAATGGAGTAAATTTAATTCCAGAAGTAGAAAAAATTGTAGATGAAGTATGTCAAAAAGGTTATTCAAATATATTCTTATTTGGAATTGGTGGAACATTATTATATGCAGGACAAATTATGCATACTGCAAAACAATTAGGTTGCAATTTGCCATTGTATCTTGAAAATGCAACAGATTTTCTATATGAAGGAAATGCAAAATTTGATAAAGATTCAATTGTAGTTATTGCATCACTATCAGGAAATACAATAGAAATTGAAAAAGCCATCGATAAAGCTCACGAAGTTGGAGCTAAAGTCATGGGATATGTCGAAGTTTTAGATTCACCATTAGCTAAAAAAGTAGATTATTTAGTTAATACAGTAGGTGGTGAATATTATTGGTGGTATTCAGTAGTATTACGTTTTATGAAAAATGCAGGACAATTTGATAAGTATGATCAATTGATGGAAGAAATCAAAAACATGCCAGAAAATGTAGTACAAATCTACAAAGATGCTGATGAAAAGATGAAAGCTTATGCAGAAAAGTATTGTGATGAACCTATCACGTATTTAGTAGCATCAGGTAATCTAGAAGACTGGGCAGTATGTTACGGAATGTGTATTATGGAAGAGATGCAATGGATGAAAACAAGACCTATTTCAGCAGCAAATTTCTTTCATGGAACATTAGAAGTTATCGAAAGAGATGTACCGGTTATCCTTATTAAAGGAGAAGATGCAACAAGACCAGAAATGGATAGAGTTGAAAATTTTGTACATCGAGTTAGCGCGAAAGTTACGGTATTTGATACTAAAGACTACCAATTAAAAGGAATTAGTGATGAATTTAGAGGTATCTTATCACCAATTATGATGAGATCAGCATTTATGAGATTAAATGTACATTTAGAACATTGCAGACGTCATCCAATTGATATTAGACGTTATTATAAAGCATTAGATTATTAATGATGAAAAAAACAACAGTTATATTTGATATGGATGGTGTATTATTTGACAGCGAAAAGATGTATATGAAAGAGCTGCTTGAATTTTTTAACCAAAATAATATTTGTATTACAAAAGACATGTGCAAAAAGGTCATTGGTGTAGATAATAATAAGTTTTATCAAATTGTCTATCAATGGTGGAAATATGATACTCCTTTTAATGAGTTTGTTGATATTTTAAAAAGCTATTATAGTCACATATATCGAGATTACAAATCTATTTTAAAACCTCATGTTAGAGAATTGTTAATATATTTAAGAAATCATGGCTATAAAATAGCACTTGCATCTTCCTCCCCAAAGACACTCATTATGCAAGCGCTAAATAGTGTGGATTTAGAACAATATTTTGATCTTATTACAAGTGGTAGCCAATTTAAGGAAAGTAAACCAAATCCTGAAATATATCTATACACTATGAATCAATTAAATTCTTTAAAAGATGAGACGCTGATAGTTGAAGACTCGTATTATGGGATACAGGCTGCAATTAATGCAAATGTAGAAGTGATAGCTTTGAAAGATGAAATCTTAAATCTTGATCAAAGTCACGCCACTCATATTATTAACGATTTAGTAGAAGTCATTAAATATCTAAAATAAAAATATCTAACCTTACATAAAGTATCTGAATATTGCAGATACTTTTTTATTAGATTTTGTAAAAAATAGCATAATTGTTGAATGTGAAAATATTTATGCTATTTATTTTGATGTTTTTGCTAAAAAAGAATATAGCCATAAATTGATGGTAGGATGTTATATATAAAGATAAAAATGTTAACAAGCTTGATTTAAAATTCCCCTTTACAGGAGATACGAATCGTATAGTATGGTACATACTTGCTATAGGAGTATCTTTACTAGGTTACTTTTTATTAAAAGATAAATATTCACATCACGTATAAAAGATTACAACTATTTTTCCATCAGATTATTTGTAAATAGATTAAAGGTAAGAACTAATGGTTCTTACCTTTTCCCCTTTATAAAGATATAATGATATAGAGGAGGTATTGTTATGGAAGAAATAAAAAAATTAGTTTATGACTATGCTAAGGCTATACATAATCAAAATGAAAAGGAATTTAAGGCATTATGGTCACATCAAGAAAATGTCCTTATTTCATTAACAAATCAATTTAAAGGAACAGATGCTATTTATCAGGACTTTCTAATAGGTGGTATTCAAAAACACTATGAAAGTATTGATTTAATCGTTGAAGATATCAATATAAGATATATTGATGAAAAGACAGCAATCGTTATTTTTAAATATCATACTGAATGTATAAGAAGACAAACAAAAGAAGAATATGGTATTCAAGGATTAGAAACTCAAATTGTTGTTAAAGAAGATGATGGATGGAAATTAATGCATGTTCATTATTCTAAATAATCTTGACCTCAAGTACACTTTAGGATTTAAAATAGAACTAGGTTAAATGTAGGAGGTTATCAAGATGGAATATAGTAAAATTGATAAATTAGGTGTTAGTCCTTCATTATTAGGGTTTGGCTGCATGCGTTTTCCTAAAAATGAAGATGGGACAATTGATGAAAAAGAAGCAGAAAGAATGATAGATCATGCGATGGAACAAGGTGTAACCTATATTGATACAGCTTATCCATATCATGATGGAGAAAGTGAACCCTTTGTAGGAAAAGTAATAAAAAAATTTAATAGAAAAGATTTTTATTTAGCGACGAAGCTACCGATGTTTCAAATAGATTCATTAGAACAAGCAAAAGAAATCTTTGAAAACCAAATGAAAAGATTAGATGTTGATTATGTAGATTTTTATTTATTACATGCTTTAAATAAAGATACATGGAAAAAAGTAGTAGCTTTAGGTATTCTTCCTTATTGTGAAGAACTTAAAAAACAAGGGAGAATTAAAAATCTAGGTTTTTCTTTTCATGATGATTATGAAGTCTTTGAAGAAATTCTTAATTATCGTGATTGGGATTTTTGTCAAATTCAGTTGAATTATATTGATACTGATATACAAGCGGGGATGAAAGGTTATAAACTTACAGAAGAAAAAAATGTACCATTAGTTATTATGGAACCAATTAAAGGTGGAGCTTTAGCTAGTTTATCAAATGATATTGCTCATGTCTTTACTGACTATAATCCTCATGCGAGTATTTCAAGTTGGGCATTACGTTTTGTAGCGTCATTACCTAATGTGAAAGTTGTTTTAAGTGGGATGTCTACTTATGAACAAGTAGAAGATAATTTAAAAACATTTAAAGATTTTAAACCACTAACAACAGAAGAATCTCAATTAGTAGATCAGGTAGCAAAAATGATTAAAGCAAGAACCAATAATGGTTGTACAGGATGTCGTTATTGTATGCCTTGTCCATTTGGTGTCGATATACCAGGTAACTTTAAGTTATGGAATGAATATGCTATGTTGTCTTTAAAAGATACAGCTATAAGACGTTATAAAAACTTAGAAAAAGGACAAGCTGAATATTGTAAGAAATGTGGTAAATGTGAAAAACTTTGTCCACAAGGAATTAAAATCAGAGAAGACTTACAACGTGTGATACATGATATTAATAATTTATAAATTTAAAGGTAAAAAAAATCTTACCTTTTTCTATAATGATTTATGGTATAATATGGTAACTAAAGAAATGAGGGATTATTATGTTGGATAATAAACTTGGAATTAATAATTCAACTGATCTTGCACGTGAAGAAGAAAGAATAAGTAAAAAAAAAGCAGTAGAATTATTTGAAAACAACATCTTAGATCAATTAGAATCAGGTAAGTTTTCTACATTACAAACAATTCATCAATATTTATTTGAAGATATCTATGAATTTGCCGGAAAACTAAGAGCTGTTAATATCGCTAAAGGTAACTTTCGTTTTGCACCTGTTATGTATCTTGAAGTAGCACTAAAGAATATTGATGATATGCCACAATCAAACTTTGATGAAATCATAGAAAAATATGTTGAAATGAATGTTGCCCATCCTTTTGGAGAGGGAAATGGCAGAAGTACACGTATTTGGTTAGATCATATTTTAAAAAATGAAATAGGAAAAGTGATTGATTGGAGTCAAGTAGATAAAGAAGATTATTTATTAGCTATGGAAAGAAGTCCTATAAAGGATATAGAAATTAAATATCTTTTAAAGAATGCTTTAACAGATGAAATTCATAGTAGAGAAGTATATATGAAAGGCATTGATCATAGTTATTACTATGAAGGATACATGACTTATAAAACAGAAGAATTATAGATAAAAGGTAAGAAATAATAAAATTTCTTACCTTTTATAATATATATTGTTTTAAACATTGAGTATACTGAAGATAACCATCATGATTGATATGTAAACCATCTTGATAGTAAGCTTCTATTGGTTCACCTTTTTTATTACATAATGAAGCATAGGCAGGAATAAAAGTAACATAATCATAAGGAATTGTCTTTTTATATTCCTTAAAGATCATCTTTAATAAATCATTACTTCTTAAAACACCGTCAGTATGTTTATAGTCATGTTTTGCTAGACATGGCAAAGGTGATACGACAAAAATCTGACATTCAGGTAAATTATAATGAACGGTTTCTACAAGTTCTTTGACATTGATTGCAATATCACGAGGTGATTGCATCACAGTTTTCCCTAAGTCATTTGTACCAATCATGTAAACTAATTGATTAGGCTGATATTTTAAGACACCCTCATCAATAAAATGAAGTAGCATAGTTGAAGTAATACCACCCATACCACAATTATACTTATTCTTTATTTCTGGAAAATAACGATCAATATCCATAAATTCAGTAAGAGAATCTCCAAAAAAGACCGTTCCTCCAGGAATAGATGTTTTGTTTTGTTGAATGATTTCGTTCATTCTTTGAATTGTCATTTCTCTTATTTGATAATAGTTTGTTAAAAATTTCATGTTTTCTCTCATTGTTTTTACCTCTTATCTTTATTATAAACACACTGATGAATAAGTGGTATAATAAAATATATGAAATGAGGTAAGATCATGCAAAATATGAACTATTATTATGACTTTTCCGGTCAGAAATTTGAATATCCTATCAGTTTAAGTATTAATCAATTTGATCGACATGTCTTTTCAAGACAATCTAGTTTAGAAATTTCTTATGTATTAAAAGGAAGCTATGAAGTAACGACAGAACATTCATCATCTATCATTCATGTTCATGAATTAGCCCTTATTGCGCCTTACGATATTCATATGATAAAACCATTACAACAAGACAGTATTATCCTTACAGTTCATTTAGATTTTTCTTATTTACCACATTATATGGTAGGAGATGTATCTCATAGTTTTACTTCTATTATTTGTAATCAAAAACAAAACAAAGTGATTCTTGAAAAGATTCAACAACAATTAGGCATTCTCTTTTTACAGATTATAAAAGGAACAAATAATCTTTATGAACTTAATCAGGTTTTAACCTCTTTAATTTATATTGCCAGTCATAATCAAAAGTTCGCACTTGAAGAATTACCCCTTTCATCTAAAAATCATGAAAACTATATGAAAGCCATACTATTCATTGATCAAAACTATCAACAAGATATCCATTTAGAAGATATAGCACAAAACTTATCATTTAGTATTTCTTATGCATCAAGATTATTTAAAAGATATACAGGTGTGAATTTTGTAAGATATCTTGCAATGGTAAGAATACGACATTCGTTAGAAGCCTTACTGGCTGGTAAAGATTCAATAGAGGAAATTGCTTTTGCATGTGGGATGAATAGTGCTAAAGCATATAGCCAGGCTTTTAAAGAACTTTATGGCATTACCCCAAGTTTTTATCGTAAACAATTTCAAAATAATTTAAAATACAATAAAGATCAACAAGTACAAAGTATGCAGTTAGATAAAAAACAAATTGAGCTTATTCAACATTTGATTGTTGATCAGCTCGTTTATCAAGATGAAAATATGATGATAACTAAACAAAATGATGAAATAACTTATGTGATAAAAGAAGTATCAAACAAACAAATTCATCAAGAAAATAATCAAATGGTGATTAAATCAAATAATTGCTGACAAGGACTAAATTTTGTCCTTGTTTTTATTTTTGCATGACAAAAAGAGGGAGTATTTATCTATTAATGATACCGTTTTCATATAACTGATATGATAAAATAAAGGAGTGGAGGAATGTGTATGAACAATTATGAACATTTATTTACACCTATTAAAATAGGTAATACAACAGTTAAAAATCGTATTTTTATGCCGCCTTTATCAACCAATTTAGCTGATAAAGGATATGTAACGGATGCTTTAGTCAAACATTATCAAGCCCGTGCCAAAGGAGGAGTAGGACTGATTGTAACAGAAGTTACCACAGTAGAACCTACTTATACATATTTACCTGGAGATATGTCAATTTATGATGATTCTTATATTCCAGGATGGAAAAAATTAGTAGATGCTGTACATCAATATGATACTAAAATCTTATCACAATTATTTCATCCTGCTTATATGGCTTTTCCTATTCCGGGAACACCTCAACTTATTGCCCCATCTAATGTAGGACCTTATTACGCCAAAAGTGCTCCAAGAGAAGTAACGAAAGAAGAACTAAAAGTCATTGTTAAACAATTTGGTGAGGCGGCCTTACGTTTTAAAAAAGCAGGGGGAGATGGTGTAGAAATTCAAGCTGCCCATGCTCATGGTTTACTAGGAGGATTTTTAACACCTTTATATAATAAAAGAACCGATGAATATGGTGGCGATATTCATGGAAGATTACGTTTAACTTTAGAAGTCATAGAAGAAGTAAGAAAACAATGTGGTCAAGATTTTATCATTGATGTGCGTATTTCTGGAGATGAATACAGTGATGGTGGACTTACTCTTAATGATATGATTTATGTTTCTAAACAGTTAGAAAAAGCTTCAGTAGATTTTATTCATGTATCAGGAGGAAACACCATTAAAAGAGGAAGTTCTATGCCTGCTAGTGGAACAGCACCAGCCCCACATATGCCTGCTAGTGAAGAAATTAAAAAACATGTTTCTATTCCAGTTACAACCGTTTCTCGTATCAATGAACCTTGGGTAGCGGATGAATTAATCGCAAATGGAAAATGTGATGCTTGTATGATTGGACGTCCTAATCTATGTGATAGTGAATTTGCGAATAAAGCAAAAGAAGGAAGAACTGATGAAATTAGACCTTGTATTGGTTGTGGTAGATGTTTAACAGGAATCATGTTTGGTAAACCCATTAGTTGTACAGTCAATCCTGCTGTAGAAAAAGAAGAAATTGACGAAGCGCCAGTTAAAAAGAAAGTTCTTGTTATTGGTGGTGGACCAGCTGGTATGGAAGCTGCTTATGTCGCTAAAAAACGTGGACATGAAGTTGTTTTATGTGAAAAAAGTGATCGTTTAGGTGGTCAATTAAATATTGCTTGTGTACCTATTGGTAAACAAGAAATTACTAAAGTTGTTAAATTTATGAAGAGTCAATTAAAAGGTGTAGATGTTCGTTTAAATACGACAGTAACACCAGAAATGATAGATAGTGAATTTAAAGATTATGAAATCATTACAACCGTAGGAGCTACACCTAAAGAAATTGAACCTTATAAAGTCTTTAAACAAACTATGACAGCGGATGATATTTTATCAGGAAAGAAATTCCCAGGTAGAAAGATTGTTATTATAGGTGGAGGTTCTGTTGGTTGTGAAACAGCAGATTACTTAGCACCATTAATTAATGATTTATTCCCTACAAATAGAGATATCACTTTAATTGAAATGACAAATGGTTTAATGGCGGGAGAATCTGGAGCAACAAAATCATTACTTACAAGAAGAATGATGGAAAAAGGAGTTAAAATTGAATTAAACTCTAAAGTGACATATGTAGATGAAAATATCATTAAATATGAAAAAAATAATCAAGAATATGTTTTAGATGATGTCGATACATTAGTGTTTGCTGTAGGTTATAATCCAATTGCGTTACCATTTGAAAATGCCCATTTAATTGGTGATTGTCAAAAAGTAGGAACACTTAAAGATGCTATTACAAATGCATATCATATAACAAAGGAGATTTAATGAAATGAAACTATTAGAACCAATCCAAGTAGGAAAGATGACATTAAAAAACAGAATTATGTTTCCACCTCTTACAACAGGTTATGAAGAAAGAGATGGATCTATTGGACAAAGAAGTTTAAGTTTTTATGAAAGATTAGCTAAAGGTGGTGTTTCTTATATTGTCATTGGAGATGTAGCCCCAGTACGTACTGCTTCACCAACTCCTAAACTTTATAGCGAAGAACAAATTCCTGCCTTTAAAAAACTAGCTGATACATTACATCAATATGATTGTAAAGTCGCTTTACAATTATTTCATCCAGAATATGATGTTCCTGGTGTAGGAAAAATGATTATGGATGCTGGTATTGCTCGTCAAAATGCGGCTAAAGCCAAAGCTGAAGGGGATGAAGCAAAAGCTACAGAACAAAACGAATTAGCACAAAAGATTACTAAAGATGCTTATGCTAAATTACATCATGATATGCAACACTTTGTTAGTGAAGCGACTCATGAACAATTAGCGCAAATTAAAGACAGTATCGCAAGTTGTGCGCATAAAGCAATGCTTGCGGGTATTGATGCTATTGAAGTTCATGGTGATAGACTACTAGGATCATTATGTTCAAAAGTACTTAATCATCGTTGTGATGAATATGGTGGAAGTTTTGAAAACAGAACACGTTATGCTTTAGAAGTTGTTGAGGCTATTAAAGAAGCTGCTCCAGATTTAACGATTGAATATAAATTACCAATTATCACTGTTAATCAAGATGGTTCTTTTAGAGGAAAAGGTGGCTTAGAAGCAGATGAAGGTGTAGCTTTTGCTAAGTTACTAGAAAAAGCTGGCGTAGATATGATTCAAGTAGCCCAAGCCAATCATACAGGCAATATGGGAGATACCATTCCTCCAATGGGTGATGTACCTTATAATTGGACTTTACCTATTGCTAGAAGAGTCAAAGATGCTGTTTCTATTCCGGTTGCGACAGTAGGAAGAGTAGTCACAGTAGAAGCTGGTGAAAAAATCTTAAATGATGGTGATGCTGATATGATCGGTTATGGTCGTTCTTTATTAACTGATCCTGATATTGCCTTAAAAGTAAAAAGAGGAGAATGTATTAGAGAATGTTTAAACTGCAACAAAGGTTGCGTTGATGCTATTCAAAATAGACAATACATTTCTTGTGTATTAAATGCTGAAAATGGTAATGAAGCAACAATTTCAATCAAACCAACAAATCATCCTAAAAAAGTAGTTGTCATTGGTGGAGGTATTGCTGGTTTAGAAGCCGCAAGAGTAGCAGCTATTAAAGGACATACAGTGACTTTATTTGAAAAAACGCATCATTTAGGTGGTCAAATTAATATTGCAGCAATGCCACCTAGAAAAAGTGAAATACTAAGAAGTGTAGAATACTATCAAAAAATCTTACCAACATTAAATGTTGATATTCATTTAAATGAAGAAGTAAAAGATTTCAATCATTATGATTATGCGATTATCGCGATTGGAGCACATAATATGGAAATGCCAATTCCTCATGATGAGAGTCATATTGTTTCAAGCTGGGATGTTTTAGCTGGTCAAGAAGTCCAAGGTGATTGTGTTGTCATTGGTGGAGGTCTTGTAGGTGCTGAAACAGCAGAATATTTAGCTAACAAAGGACATCATGTCACAATTGTAGAAATGATGGATAAGATTGCTTCTGGTGAATCAACAACTGTTTTACCATTAATGATGAAAGATTTTGCAGAACACAACGTAAAACAATTAGTGAACACTAAAGTTGACCATATTGAAAACAATATTGTTTATACAGAAAATGAACAAATTAAAGCTGATACAATTATTAATGCATTAGGATCAAAGAAAAATATCTTTGATGAATCAACAATAATAATTCCTTTTGTAAATGCCGGTGATTGTTCAGGAGAGAAAACAGCAGATATTGCTAGTGCTATTAGAAGTGGATATCAAGCCGCAAACAATATTGAATAATAATTGTACCCTACAGGATAGACTGTAGGGTATTTTTGTCTTACAATAAAACCCCCAGCTAGGCTGGGGGTCAGTGAAAACTTTAGTGGAGTGATAATGAACACGGAGGGAATCATATGAACAAACAATATTTAGATGACTTACACAGTTTATCACACACAAAATGGAACTGCAAATATCATGTGGTATTTGCACTAAAGTATAGAAGAAAAGCGTTTTATGATGCAAGAAGAGTAGAAATAGGATCAATATTGAGACAACTATGTGAATGGAAAGGAATAAACATAATAGAAGCAGAAGTATGTATAGGTCATGTACATATGTTAATAGAGATACCACCCAAATATAGTGTATCAGGCATAATGGGATTTTTAAAAGGAAAAAGCTCACAAATGATATATGAAAGATGGGCAAATGCGAGATATAAATATCGACATAGATCATTCTGGTGTAGAGGATACTATGTAGATACAGTAGGAAAAAATACAAAGAAAATAAAAGAATATATAGCAAATCAATTAAAAGAAGATAAAGAATCAGAACAATTAACATTGGATTTAGAAAATCCATTTAAAGGAAAGTAGAGAAATGCACGGGGTAGCCGTAGGCTGAGAAAATGTCTTAAGACATAGCTCTAGGAGCAGGGCTATGCCCGAAACAGAAAACCACCGGCTAAGCCGGTGAATAATTATTATTTGCTATTTTAATTGAATTCAACTATATTAAATGAGGTTTATATGATGGAAAGAGGAAAGATCATGAAATTAGAAAAGAAAAATATATTATTTATTGCTGTCATCTTTTTTTGGTTTGGTCAATATGTTTATATACCTTATCAAACACCATATTTAACACTCATTCATACAAGTGCATCTTTTATTGGTTTGATTGTAGGAACTTATGGAATCTCACAAATGGTATTAAGATTGCCAGTAGGATTATTAGCAGATTATAAAAATAAACATAAAGTTATTATGATGATCGGGTCTTTATCATCAGGAATGGCGTCACTATTTAGAATTATCTTTAATAATGGGATTGGTTTTTTAATTGGTAATTTATTTTCAGGACTAGCTAGTGCAATGTGGATATCCTTTATGGTTATGTATATGAGTTTTTATGATCAAGATCATCAAGCTAAGGCGACAAGTTCAATTGTTGTCGCTAATAATTTAGGTATGCTTATTGGTTTTATAACAAGTACACTTTTATATGACGTTGTAGGAATGACATTTATTTGTATGTTAAGTGTACTATCAGGTTTAATCAGTGCTTTCTTTATCTTTCTTCTACCAAAAGAAGAGGCGCAGCCTACTACAAAAACGATACCTTCACTACTCAAAATATGTTTACAAAAAAATCTTATTGTATACTCACTTCTTGCCCTAGTTCAACAAGGCGTGCAAATGACAACAACAATGTCCTTTACAAATCAAATTATTAAAAATTTAGGGGCAACATCTTTACAAATAGGTCTTTCTTCTATTATTTATATGTTATCAGCGGTATGCTTTGCAAAAATGGCCTCAAGTAAGTTATGTATGTCATTATCAACAGGGAAATGGATTACGATCACTTTCTTTACAACAGCAATCTATTGTATTCTTGTTCCCCAATGTTCATCATTGTATCTTCTTTACATATTACAAATTTTACCGGGTATGGCTACTGGGATTTTATTTTCTTATCTAACAAGTGAGGCCATGAAATATGTTCCTCAAGAATGTAAATCAACAGCTATGGGATTCTTTCAAGCTGTTTATGCTTTGGGAATGACATTATTTCCAATTATATGTGGTCATATTGTCAGTGTATCATCCATGCTTTATGCATATTTATTTTTGGCTTGTATTTGTATCATTGCCGGATTATTATCGGCTATCTATTGCAAATCATGACGAAATAGGTATCTATTTATCGATATAATTGATATAATGTCCATGCTTATTTATGGGAGGGAAATATGAAGAACTTACAGGAAAAATATATAGCCGGACTAGATGGTTTACGTGCTGTAGCTGTCTTGATGGTTATTGGTTATCATTTAAAACTGCCTATTTTTAAAGGTGGAGTTTTAGGAGTGACAATCTTTTTTGTCATATCAGGATTTTTAATTACCAGATTACTACTACAAGAATTACAAAAAACAAATAAAATAGATTTAAAGAATTTTTGGATAAAAAGAATTAAACGTATTTGGCCAGCCCTTATTTTAATGGTTTCTGTAACAGTCATTGTCTGTGCTTTATTTAATCGTTTATTACTATCTAAGGCCAGCCAAGATTATATTTCAGTATTACTAGGATATAATAACTGGTATCAGATATTTAATAATATTTCATATTTTGATAATGGGGGTGCTCCATCACCATTATTACATTGTTGGTCATTAGCGATAGAGACCCAATTCTATCTTATTTTCCCATTGATTATCATTATCATCGCAAAGCTTAAATCAACAAAGAAAGAACGTTATCAAGTCCTTTCTATTATTACAACAGTATTGATTATTGTTTCTTCATTATTAATGATGATTTTATTTAATCCAAATGGAGATCCAAGTCGTGTCTATTATGGATTAGATACAAGATGCTTTTCATTATTAGTAGGAGCGTTACTCGCTATCATTGTAGAAAGTGATATCAAGATAGGTCTAACAAAACCAGCAAATGATATTATTGGAATCATTTCATTAATATGTGTTTGTATAATTGTAACAAAAGTGGCCGGATATGATGCATTTCTATATAAGGGAGGATATCTTCTAACTTCTATTCTTACAGCATTTGTGATCTTATCGATCTTAAGAAAACAAAGTATGCTATCTAAGTTTTTATCAATACCGGTTATTGATTGGTTAGGAAAACTATCATATAGTATCTACTTATGGCATTATCCAATTATTATTTTAATAAGTGGGGGAAAAACTTCATCATGGTACATCATGTTAATTGAAGTTATTTTAACCCTTGTACTAGCGAGTGCATCATATTATTTAGTAGAAACACCAATAAGAAGAGGTATCTTATCTAAGACAGTAAAGATGTTGAAAGACAAGATTCAAAAAGATCAAAGAGTCATCAAAAAAGGAATCACGATTGCCTCAGTTTGTCTAGCATTACTTATAACAAGTAGTCTATGTGTAGCTTTTGTTCCTAAAGAAACTATGTCAAAACAGATTACCCAAACAACAAAAACTCAACCTAAAAAGAAACAAACACCAGCACCTCAACAAAGTCAACCAACATTATCACAAGAAGAAGTATGTAGTAAGCTTAATATCTTTGTCATTGGTGATTCAGTGGCTTTGGGTGCTTCATCAAAATTACAAGAAACATTCCCTCAAGGAAAAATAGACGCCAAAGTATCTAGACATTGTTCAGATAGTGTAGATATTTTACAAGCAGCACTGAATTCAGGATGGAACGGTGATGGACTTATTTTCTCTCTTGGTACCAATGGTCCTGTATACGACTTTATGCCTAAAGTACGCAGTATGTTAGATGCCAACAAACCAATGTTTGTCTTATCTGTTCATGCACCTTATCAATCATGGAGTGATGATAACAACGCAAAAATCAAACAATTTGTTGATGAAAATGATAATGTTTATTTAATTGATTGGGCAAGTTATAGTGAAGGACATCCAGATTGGTTTGTAAAAGATGAAACGCATTTAACGGATACAGGGATAGATGCTTTTAATAATTGTATAAAAGAAAAAGTATTTTCAGTATTTAAAGATAAAAAGGTGAATTAATCACCTTTTTTTGTATAATTTGATAAAATTTGTATTTTTATAATTCATATTTTTGTTATAATGTCCATGCTTATTATGGGAGGGAAATATGAAGAATTTACAGGAAAAATATATAGCCGGACTAGATGGATTACGGGCTGTGGCTGTCTTGATGGTTATTGGTTATCATTTAAAACTGCCTATTTTTAAGGGTGGGGTCTTAGGAGTGACAATCTTTTTTGTCATATCAGGATTTTTAATTACCAGATTATTACTACAAGAATTACAAAAAACAAATAAAATAGATTTAAAGAATTTTTGGATAAAAAGAATTAAACGTATTTGGCCAGCCCTTATTTTAATGGTGTCAGTGACAGTTATTTTAAGTGCTATTTTTAATCGTTTAGTTTTTACGAAAGCTTGTCGAGATTTTATATCTGCTTTACTAGGATATAATAACTGGTATCAGATATTTAATAATATTTCATATTTTGATAATGGGGGTGCTCCATCACCATTATTACATTGTTGGTCATTAGCGATAGAAACCCAATTCTATCTTATTTTCCCATTGATTATCATTATTATCGCAAAGTTTAAATCAACAAAGAAAGAACGTCATCAAGTTCTTTCTGTTATCACAACATTACTTATTATTATTTCTGCAATCTTAATGGCTGTCTTGTTTAATCCAAATGGAGATCCAAGTCGTGTTTATTATGGATTAGATACAAGATGTTTTTCATTATTAGTAGGAGCGTTACTCGCTATCATTGTAGAAAGTGATATCAAGATAGGTTTAACTAAACCAGCAAATGATATTATTGGAATCATTTCATTAGTATGTGTATGTATAATTGTAACAAAAGTAGCCGGATATGATGCTTTTCTATATAAGGGAGGATATCTTCTAACTTCTATTCTTACAGCATTTGTGATCTTATCGATCTTAAGAAAACAAAGTATGCTATCTAAGTTTTTATCAATACCGGTTATTGATTGGTTAGGAAAACTATCATATAGTATCTACTTATGGCATTATCCGATTATTATTTTAATTAGTGGCGGACAAAGTGCTTCTCTTTCAATTATGTTATTAGAAGTTACTTTGACATTAGTGGCTTCAGTATTATCATATTATTTAGTAGAAACACCAATAAGAAGAGGTATCTTATCTAAGACAATAAAGATGTTAAAAGACAAGATTCAAAAAGATCAAAGGGTCATCAAAAAAGGAATCACGATTGCCTCTGTTTGTTTAGCGTTAGTTGTTACGAGTACGTTATGTGTAGCCTTTGTTCCTAAAGAAAATATGTCAGATGATATCGTTCAAGAATCATCAAACAAAGTCGTAAAGAAAGACATCAAGAAACCTGAAACAACACCATCTACAACCAATAGTCAAGATAGTCAATATGTAGATTTATCTAATGGTCAAGAAATTATCAATAACTTAGATGTTTTTGTTATTGGTGATTCGATTGTAAGTGGATCTTTTGCTAAGTTCCAAGAGACATTCCCTCATTTAAAACTAAGTAGTAAAGAATCAAGACAAGCTAATTTAAGTATTCCTATTTTAACTTCAGCATTAAATGAAGAAGGATGGAATGGGGATAGTTTAATCTTTGCTTTAGGAACAAATGGTCCATTATATGACTATTTACCTAAAGTAAGAGAACTCTTACCACAAGATAAAACGATGTTTGTTATTTCTTTACATGCACCTTATACTCAGTGGCAAGATGATAATAATCAAAAAATAGAAGAATTCTGTAAAAATACAGATAATGTTTATTTGATTGATTGGGCTCAATATTGTAAAGGACATAATGATTGGTTTGAAAAAGATCAAACTCATCCTAATAAACTTGGGGGAACTGAACAATTCTTAAATTGTATTAAAGAAAGTATTATTAAAGCATATCAAAAAGATAAAATTAAACTCACTAAAAAATCATAAGAGGTTTCAAATAACCTCTTATTTTATATAATGAGATAGAGGTAACAATATGAATTACGAATTAGAAGTTGTTGATACAAAAGAATATGAAAGTGCTAAAATATATCATCTTTATTTACCGCATTATCATTATATGAAACAACACTTTCATCATAATGTAGAATTAGTCTATTTAATACAAGGAAGCTTTATGGGTTATATAAATGGTAAGGCTTATCATGTGTGTGAAAATGAACTCTTTTTAGTCAATACAAATGAAATTCATTACTTTGAGATGCTGGAAGATTGTCAAATGATCACAATCCTTATCTCTTATGATGCTTTAAAACAATATGAACCTCAAATAGATAACTATTATTTTGATATTCACTTATCTTTAGATAGACAACAAGAATTAAAAGAAATAATTCAGACTATGGATCAATATCGTAAAAGTCAAGATCACTATAAATATCTTAAAGTTATTGAATACTTACATCGTATTTATTATCTATTATTAACTGATTATAAAATAAAAAGAACAACCCCTTTATTAACTAATACGCATCGTATTCAAAATATCTTAGAATACATCGAATTACATTACGGGCAATCATTAAGTATTTCATTATTAGCCCAAGAATTTCATTATTCACCTAACTATTTATGTCGTTATTTTAAAAAGATGTGTGGCATGACTGTTTTACAATATATTAAAACGGTTCAACTTAATCATGCTTATATTGATGTGTGTAGCACAGATTTATCTATTGCGACTATTAGTCATCGTCATGGTTTTGTTGACAGTAAATCATTTATCAAAGCTTTTAAACAAAAATATGGAAAAACACCGGGAACTTATCGAAAGGATAATAAATGCCTATAAGATAGGTCCTTTTTGGGTATAAAAGATAAAATAAAAAGATAAAATGTTAGATGAAAGAGGTGGAATATGAAAACATGGTGGAAAGAGAGCGTTATTTATCAAATTTATCCTAAAAGCTTCTATGATAGTAATGGGGATGGAATTGGTGATTTAAAAGGAATTATATTAAAGTTAGATTATTTAAAAGAATTAGGAATAGATATTATTTGGTTATCACCTGTCTATGCTTCACCACAAGTTGATAATGGTTATGATATTAGTGATTATCAGGCAATCTCTAAAGAATATGGAACAATGGAAGATTTTGATTGTTTATTAAAAGAAGCACATCAAAGAGGAATCAAGGTTGTGATGGATTTAGTTGTTAATCATACCTCCAATCAACATCCTTGGTTTATTGAAAGCAGAAAAAGCAAAGATAATCCTTATCGTGATTACTATATTTGGAAAGAAGGCAAGAATCATCAAGCACCTAATAACTGGGAATCAGTCTTTTCCGGTTCTTCGTGGCAATACGATAAGCAAACGGATATGTATTACTTGCATCTTTATTCTGATAAACAACCGGATTTAAATTGGGAAAATGAAGATGTAAGAAATGATATTTATAAGATGATGAGATGGTGGTTAGATAAAGGTATTGATGGTTTTAGAATGGATGTCATTAATAAATTAAGTAAAGTACAAACATTCCAAGATGTTTTTCCACAAACTAAAAAATATATGAGACCATCAAAATATGTCAGTAATGGACCAAGAATTCATGAATTCTTAAAAGAGATGAATCAAAAAGCATTATCTCATTATGATGTCATGACAGTTGGGGAAATTACTTCGTGTACTATTGAACAAGCTAAACAATATACAGGAGAAAATGAGCATGAATTAAGCATGTTATTTCAATTTGAACATACTGATGTTGATGCGGGTCCTTATGGTAAATGGACACCGGTTCCTTTAGATTTAGTAAAACTAAAGAAGATTCTTACAAAATGGCAATATGGTTTACAAGAAGAAGGATGGAATAGTTTATTTTGGGATAATCATGATCAACCTAGAGTCTTATCAAGATTTGGTAATTTAGATTATATGCAAGACTCAGCTAAAATGTTAGCTACGACTTTACACTTTTTAAAAGGGACACCTTATATTTATCAAGGTGAAGAAATAGGCATGACAAATTATCCTTTTACCTCTTTAGATGAAGTCAGAGATGTTGAAGTATTCAATGCTTACCAAGATTTAGTTAAAGATAAAAAAGCATTAACGCATGAACAAATGATGAAAGGAATCTGTGCAAGTAGTCGTGATAACGCAAGAACACCAATGCAATGGAATAATGAAAACAATGCTGGTTTTACAACCGGTAATCCCTGGATCAATGTTAATCCAAACTATAAAACCATTAATGTTCACCAACAATTATTAGATCCTAATTCTATCTTTCATTATTATCAAAAATTAATTCAGTTAAGACATCAAATGCCAATCATTGTTTATGGTACATATGAATTATTAGAAGAAAATCATCCTGATTTATATATTTATACCAGAACATATCAAGATGAAAAATTATTAGTTATTAATAATTTTTCTAGTCATGAATATGACTATGAATTAAAAGAATTTAGGTATAGTCAGTTATTAATTTCTAATGATCAATGTGATAAAATACACGATATTTTACATATCAAACCTTATGGCTGTTACGCCTTGTTACAAAAGATGTAACATATCTCTTAAAAATTGTTTATTTTTTAAAACATATCATTATATTTAAAGTTGTAATAGATAGGCAAAACTATTGAAAAATAGTGACGCAAAGCTATAGGGGCTTTAAACTGCCAGCCAGCTGCACTCAGTTCATTTGATTGCATTTGGCTTTTATTTTACATAAATGATGGAAGAGGATATCTATGAAGAAAAGATGTAAATTTATATTATGCTTCATGGTTTGTTTAAGCATGTTAATGGGTATGTTACCTACAACAGCTTATGCAGATAATTCAGCAGTTGTGATTTCATCTGCGCAATTACTAGAAAATAACGGATCAGTATATGGAAATGGTATCCTTACTGGTACAACAGATAATGGTACTGAAGAAATGGATGATAAATGTTAGAATAGAGCTGATGATACTAATCGAGGGTATGATAACTCGAATGCAAATGATATTGTTCGTTCATTTGATGTCATTACTTATAATATTAATACAGGAGTAAATAACTTAGGTGGAAAAGCACATAAAATAGGATTTATTGTTGAGATACCTAATGATCAAGCTCTAGATGTAACTTCAATTAATGGAGAACTTATTTCAGAAAAAGAAGAAAATGATAAAAAAATATATAATTTTCAATGGGATGTAGAAGCTAACCAATCTGCAGGATCTATTGAACATGGTTTTATAATAAATGTTGGTAACAAACATCAAGGAGATGTTATTGAACCAAAGGTTACAGTTTACGTTGATGATGAAGCTAACAGTAAAACTGTAGCAATGCAACCAGTTACTGTTACCTCAGCCCCAATGTATAATATTGTATTAAAAAAAGGAAATTTCCAAAATACGTTTAATATTTATGATTTTGGAGCAAAAGACAAAACAGCCTATAAAGAAAATGCAGCAGCTTATAAAGATAGTGATTACAAAGTTACTGGTTTTAGACAAGTTTTTGGTTTTGCTTTAGAAATTAAAAAGCCGGGAAATGGAATCAAAGGTGTTGAATTACCAGATCCTAGTCAATATTTTACTTTTGATATCAATTTATCAGATTATAAGGTAAATGGAGAATCAGCTAATGATACGGGATTTGTACCTCTTTTATATTATTGTGGAGCTAATAACGCAGGTGGAGCGCAAGTTAATGGCATCCCATTTACAGATAGTAGTGCGTCAGGTAAAACACCTCAACCAGAAAAATATTGTGATAATAGTGGGGAATATACAATAACTCAAGAAGGATCAACTTTACATGTTAAAGTAAAAAATTATAGTGTAGATTATAAAAAATTTCCTCAAAAAGATGCATATGGAAATATTTCTTATTGGGATGGAAAACAAGTAGAAATGATGAAAGATGGATTTTTTTCATCATACCAATTCCAAGTAGTTTATCCTTATAAAAATGCAAATGGGGATACTTTAATGAGTCAATTTGGTGTAGACCAAATTAGTGCTAATGCATCTGTAACAGTAAATAATATGCACGCAGTATCAGAAACAAATACTACATCTGATCAAGAAACAATCCCATTATATAACAGTGATGGTACTTTATATGAAAATACAGATAATAAAGCAAGTGAAACATTCACAAAAAATAATAAAGGGACACGTGACCATGCTATTATTTATTCAAATAGAGATTCAGCAAATTGGAATAATGGTTATACTGATGGTTCAGGAAATAAAGATGATGATATTGCAACTGTAGGAGCTAAAGATCTTGCATTTACGGCTACTTATAGTCAAACTAATGTAGGTGAAGCAGACGAATCAAGTCAAGTGCCATTAGGAATTGAACAAATGGTACTCTTTGATCGAAATGCCATAGAATTAAAAAAAGATATGAATGTTAACTTATCGAATAAGGAAGGCTATGAAGCTGAATATTTATATCTACATCATAAAGATGGACAAGGTTTAACTGCAGAATCAATGCGTAGTGCACAGTTAAGTGATTTTAATATAACAGATGATTCAACCGATTGCGATGGTGTTGTTGTTCGTTATCGTGGATGCTATACAAATAAAGAAAGTACAAATTTAAATCAAATGACAAGATTCTTCTGTAATGTTAAACCTAATTATGACTTGTCAGATCATGTTTATATGATTACTGCTGTAACGAATACATGGGATGCAAGAGATTTAACAGATGAAGAAAAAGCACAAATATTAGCTGATACACATAAAACAAGTATTAATAACATTACAAGAGCAGAATATAGTAAATGGATAAAAGATCATCCAGAAGTTAACTTATTTGATCATGCACACACACAAGCGGCAATAGATCATAGAGATTACTATACTGTTCCTGAATATGTTAATAAAAAGTATAATCCAGATTCAACAACACATAAGTTTAGTAGGAATAGTGCTGATGCTTTATATTTAGTTCCTTATACAGTATCTATTCAAAAGAAAGTAGCACAAAAAGAAAACGATAAAATTAAAACAAGTTATAATGTAAGTAAAAAAGAAAGATACGTTGATTATGTTGTTGCAAGCCAAATTACTTTTGCGAATAATGGTAACACCAGATAAGGATGCAAAAACAACAGTTTATTATACAGATACTTTACCTAAAGGTCTTACTTACGTTGATAGTACATTGTATTTAGGCGGAACTTATAAGTCAAAAGATAAAGATAAAGGTACAGTAACTGGAGGAACAAAAAATTGAGCCAACGGAAGTTACAAAAAATGAAAACGGGACAACAACATTAAAATGGGAAGTTCCTAATGTTTCATTAAGCGAAACTCAATTACCTCAAATTCATTATTCATGTAAAATTGGTGATGATGAAAATCCAGAAAATGATGTTAATGATCAAGTTGCATTAAAGAATAATATTGGAATTCAAACAACTGAAGATCAAAGAGAACTTACATCAGCTAATGATAATATTGCTTCTACTTCAATTACAGTTGTAAAAGATAAAGAATATTATTTAACAAAAAGTGGAAAACAAACACTAGAATTAAATGATACAGCTTATTTCGATTTAACAATTACAAATAATAGTTCAAGTAATCAAGAAAATTTATTTGTTGTCGATACAATGCCACAAGATGGTATTAATGGAACTGTGATGAAAGGACAATATAAAATTTCTAAAGTCACAATTAACAAAAAACTATTAAAAAATGATAATGATTTTAAACTTTATTATACAAGCGACAGTGAATATAAAGGGAAAAAAGCTGGTGAAATTACCAAAGATGATTTAAATAAAACAGATACTGAAGGCAATAAAGTTTGGAAAGAAGCTACACAAACAGATGAAGGTGAAGATGTAAAATTTACAGGAACTGGACTTATTGGTTCATGGCCAGCAGCAATTGTTTATGTTGATGATAATTTGAAAAAAGACACGATTGCAAAGATAAAACTTGAATATAATGCAAAGGTTGCTGAAGGTGATAAGCTATCTAATAGTTTATCAGCACCAGGAAATGAAGGTAGTACGTTAAATGATGAAACACAAGTTAAGATTTATAAACGTACATTAGAAGGAACTGTTTGGGTTGATAAAGACAAAGATGGTAAGTTGGGTACATCTGATGATGAAACACTATTTAAAGGTGCAAAAGTTACATTATTAAAGAAAGATGCAGATGGCAATTATGTACCATTTGATGCCTATGAAGAAATAACAGTTGATAAAGGTGGTAAAGTTACAACAGTAAAACATCCTACAACAGTAAATACTGATGAAAATGGTCATTATAAATTTGAAGGATTACCTGAAGGTGAATTCAAAGTTATCTTTGAATCAGGTGATAATAGTATTGAAGACTATAATGTAACTGATTTTGATAAAGGTAATAAAGAGCAAAGTTCTAAAGTAGATACAGGTCATGTTGATAAAAACGGACGTAAATTACAATCAGGAACAATTACAGAAATTACAATGCCATCTATAAAAGAGATGGAATCACAAGGTAAAACAACTTATAATTTACCAGATCAAAACTTAGGTTTAATTGAACAAAAAGTAGATGTCCCTGTATCAAAAACATGGGATGATCATGATGACCAAGATGGAAAACGTCCTGATAGTGTCGTTGTTCACTTATATGCAAATGGTGAAAAAACAGATCAAACAGTAGAATTATCGAATGATAATAATTGGATGGCAGTATTTGATAACTTAGACAAATTTAAAGATGGACAAGTTATTCAATATACTGTAGAAGAAGAAAAAGTAAATAGCTATAAGGCAACTGTTACAGGTGATCAAGATCAAGGATTTGTTATTACAAATACATATCAAAAAGATTCAACCCCTGTAGCAGATCAACCTCATAGCGATAAACCATCTCAAAATAATAAATCTAATTCTAAGAAATCTCATGTAAGTACAGGAGATAACCAAGAAGTAGGATTATTTGGATTAATGGGATTATTATCATTAAGTGGTTTAACTTTCTTAAAGAAAAAAAGAAAAGAAGATTAATTATATAAAACAAACTTCATAGCACTTTATTATAAAAAGTGAGATATATTTAGTAAAATGAACACCTTATTATTGGTGTTCATTTTATATTTTAGATAACATATTCAGAATATAATGAGATATAATTTGGGTGTAATAAAAATAGTATCGTTAATTAATTTTTTTTAAGTAGTAATGAATGAAATGAAAATATGATGAATGAACTTTTTTTAAGATTTATACAAGGAGGACGATACTATGGAATTAAATAAATCTTATCCACAAGCTATTTGTGAGGAATTAAAAAAATATGTAAAAGGACAAGATGAATACTGTAAACAGTTATCCGTTTTTGGTCATTTACATGAATTAAAATGTAAAGGATTAATTGATAGAAAGATGGCATCTAACTTGTTAGTGGTGGGACCATCTGGATGTGGTAAAACTTATGGTGTAGAAGTCTTAGCCAAATTGTTGAATTGTAACTTTAAAAAGGTAGATTGTTCAAATATTACTTCTATTGGTTATAAAGGAAACAGTATTGGCAAGATGATGCTTAGTCTTGATGTAGATGATGAAAATGGACTTATTGTCTTTTTCGATGAACTTGATAAAGTATATGATCCCTATCAAGAAAGTAATCGTGCAGCAACTAAAGTCTATGAAGAATTCTTAAAACTGATGGAAGATGATCAATATGCGTATGAAGAAAGTACAATAGATTTATCTAAAGTATCTTTCATCTTTTCAGGAGCCTTTTTAAGGCTCACTGACAAGAAAAATAAGTCTGATCTATTTACTAATCAAAAGAATGATATTCAGTTAATAGATGATGATTTCGTGCGTTATGAAAATGTTCCTGTTGAATTCATGGGGAGAATAGATAAAGTTATTTCTGTTAATCAATTGTCTTACCAACAATATGAAGATATTATCTTTCATTCTAAAGGATCTTTGTATCAAAGATTAGATATGTTGATTCAAAGAAGAAAAGGACAATTATATGTCAGTGATGATGTTAAAGAACATCTTATTGATTTAGCTAGTACCAGTCAGTTTGGGGTAAGAGGTGTAAATAAAGAGATTAAAACATTCATCAATGAATACTTATATCAAAGTGAAATGAATTATCAAATCCAAGAATTTCATATTTTAAATTATCATCATGAAACACAAGAATATGAGTATCAAGTTATCAAAGAACCTATAGTAATTGAAAAAAAAGAAAAATCAAAATTATACATAGAAGATAAAGATGATATTGAAAGAGTTCAAGAGTTTCTTGATTTCTTTAAAGAAGAAGTTAAGAGTCTAAATGAAAATGAACAGAAAGGAATTAAAATATTACTGGATTATCATGTGGACATGTTAGTTTCTTTATATATGGCTGAGTTTGAAATCAGTTATAATTTGTTCAAGATATTTGTCCAACAAGGAATATTGAGAAGCTTGATTATGATAGAAGATTTATATCAAGATGAAATGGAACTTGATGATGCTGATTATCAAAAAGCCATAGAAACAAGACAAGCTTTACATGAATATGGCAGTGAAGAAGAGTTAAGAGATATATTATATAAGAAAATTGAATTATTTGAAGATATGGAGGTATGTATCAATGGATAGATATGACCAAGATAATCGTATTGTTAGAGTGTGTGGAGAAATTAATAATGAAATGATGATCAATGTCATTAATCAGTTATTATATTATAATCAAGAAAATCATGCACCCATTAAGATGGAGATTTGTTCACCGGGAGGAGAAGTTCATGCGGGGTTAGCTATCATTGATATCATGAATTCAATTGAAAGTGATGTTTACACTATTGGGATAGGAACTTGTGCTTCAATGGCATCATTAATATTAGCGGCAGGGAAGAAAGGACATCGTCAAGCTAATGAGCATTGTTTTATCTTATTACACCAAGCACAATCAACATTAAGTGGGAGTTATCATGATATCCAAGATCGATATCAAAGAATGACATATATCAATGATACAGTCTTGCAAATGTATGAAAATTACACTTTAATGAGTGAAAAGGAGTTAAGAGAGAATCTTCAAAAAGACTATATTATGACGACAAAACAAGCTATTGATTGCGGTTTAATTGACCAAAGTATATAAATGAAGATGAGGAGGTTTTAAATCTCCTCTTTTATATTTAAAATGCAAATAAATGAATAAAATTATATAAATATAATTGAAATTTATAAGTATGAATAATAAAATAGTTTTACTATGTATAGAGTAGGGGGAGAATGTATGCAAAAGAGAATCTTTGGGGTTTTACAAAGAATTGGTAGAAGTTTTATGTTACCGATAGCGGTATTACCAATTGCTGGATTATTTTTAGGTCTTGGTAGTTCTCTTACGAATATGGCGACAATTTCTTCTTTACATTTAGAATATCTTTTAGGTAAAGGAACTTTTTTAAATCATATATTAACTTTATTGATGTCGGTAGGTGAGGTAATTTTCAATAATTTACCGCTTATCTTTGCAGCATCAGTAGCTTTAGGAATGGCTAAAAAGGCAAAAGAGGTGGCTGTATTATCATCAGTCATCGCCTTTTTTGTCATGCATTCTACCATCAATGGATTACTTACATGGACCGGTGTTATTAAAAATAATCAAATAGTTGGTCATGTTTTATCAGGAACGCTCAGTAATGTGTGTGGGATGATGTCTTTAGAAATGGGTGTCTTTGGAGGAATCATTGTTGGTTTAGGAGTAAGCTATCTTCATAATCATTTCTATCGTATTCAATTACCGGATATTCTATCTTTTTTTGAAGGTGAACGTTTTGTGCCTATTATTTCTACCCTTGTTTATATTGTGGTGGGATGTGTGATGTTTTATGTCTGGCCAACAATTCAAAGTGGTATTTTTGTTTTTGGTAAGTTTATTGCGAACACAGGCTATTTGGGAACATTTATCTATGGGATTGTCAAAAGGGCATTGGTTCCTTTTGGGTTACATCATGTTTTCTATATGCCTTTTTATCAAACGGCTATTGGGGGAACCATGACAATTAATGGGGTCGTTGTAAATGGGGCTCAAAATATCTTTTTTGCTCAATTAGCAGATCCTCATTTAACTCATTTTAGTGTCGAAGCAACACGTTATTTTTCTGGTGAATTCATGATTATGTTGTTTGGATTACCTGGAGCAGCTTTAGCAATGTATCATGTGGCTAAACCAGAATCTAAAAAAGTAGTGAAGAGTTTACTCCTTTCAGCAGCGTTAACAAGTATTTTAACAGGGATTACAGAACCGATTGAATTAACTTTCTTGTTTGTAGCTCCTATTTTGTTTGTGAGTCATGTCTTATTGGCTGGTACTGCTTTTTTATTAGGTCATGTTTTAAAAGTAACGATAGGTTTTACTTTTTCTTCTAGTTTGATTGATTTTATTGTTTTTGGCGTTTTACAAGGTAATGATAAGACAAGATGGGTCTTTGTTGTTTTCTTTGGTATTTTGTATTTTAGTGCTTATTATTTAATTTTTAGATTTTTAATTCAAAAATTTGATTTAAAAACACCTGGTAGGGAAGATGATAATAAACTTACTATCTTTAAACAAAAGAAAATGGATTATTCTTTTGATAAATCTTATTTAGATTCTCAAGTACAACTTGTTATTAGGGGAATGGGTGGTAGACATAATTTTAGTGATTTAGACTGTTGTATTACGCGTTTAAGGGCTAATTTAGATGATCCAAGTCTAGTTAGTGAAAGTGTCTTAAAACAAGCAGGAGCAGCCGCTGTATTGATTCAAGGAAATGCGATTCAAGTTATCTTTGGACCTAAAGCTTCCTCTATTAAAACGAAAATAGATGATTATCTAGCACATGTACCTGAAGCTTATGATGAAGAAGAAATGATGACTTATTCAAATGATAGTGTTGATATTGGTAATCTTGTTGAGGGTGAAGTATTGCCAATTGAAGATTGTAGTGATGATATTTTTGCACATAAACTCTTGGGCGATGGTGTTATGATTAGTCCGCGCCATGGTGTGGTCGTTGCTCCATGTGATGCAACAATTACCATGATTTATCCAACGAAACATGCCCTTGGTTTAGCTTTAGATAATGGTATTGAATTATTATTACATTTTGGAATTAATACAGTAAGTCTTAATGGACAAGGATTTGAGTTACTTGTTAATGTTAATCAAAAAGTAAAAAAAGGTGATGTTTTATGGAATGTTGATTTAGGCTATATACAAGAACACGCTATTGATGATAAATTATTAGTAGTTGTCTCAAAAATACCAGATCATAGTACTATCGAAAAAGAATATGGGTATAAAAAATGTGAAGCAACAATTATGAAAATACGTAGTTAGGAGGTGAAATAACATGTATGAAATTATTAAAATATTGAATAATAATACGATTTTGGTAGAACATGACCGTGAAGAAATGATTGTCATGGCTAAAGGTATTGGTTTTGGTAAAAAAGTGAAACAAATGATTGAAATACCAACGAACGCTAAAAAGTATATGATGCAAAAGAATTACCAGCCTAAAGAACCAGGTAATATTATTGATTATATTGATCCTGTTTACTTAGAAATTGCGGCTGAAATTATTAAAGAAGCGACAATTAAATTTAATGATGTTAAACATGATATTTTACTTCCTTTAGCGGATCATATTTATTTTGCGATTAAACGTATGGATGAAAACATCATGCCAACTAATCCATTTACTTATGATATTAGACTTTTATTCCCCGATGAATATGAAGTAGCATTAAAGTCTAGAGAGATTATTAAACAGTATGTTTCTAAAGAAATTAATCTAGATGAAGTTGGTTTTATTACTTTGCATATTCACTCTGCTATTTCAACAAATAAAGTAGGAGAGTCAATGGAAGCAGCCAGAGTTGTTCATGAAAGTATTGTTAAACTACAAAATGATTTACATATTAAAATAGATGTCGAATCCATTTCTTATGCCAGATTAATGAATCATATTAAATTCTTAATTATTCGTTTAAATAATCATGAACAATTACAAATGGATATTGGTGAATTTACGAAAGAAAAATTCCCTTTTGCTTATGAACAGGCTATTACAATGTGCGATGCCTTATCTAAGGTCTTAAAAATGGAATTACCTGAATCAGAAGTAGGCTATCTTGCTTTACATCTAGAGCGTATTTTATCAAGTGCATTTTAAAATTGAGAAGAATATCCTTTTATAATTAGGATATTTTTTTATTATATAAAAATAGTCATAAGTTTACATTCTTGCTAATATGATTTATAATATTAGCAAGAATGTAAATGCGAGGTGAGATGATGAGTAATGTAAATTATTATGTAAATCACGGTGTTTTGAATATTAAAAGTTTAAAAGATATGAATATTTCAAGACAAACTATTTATAATTTTATAAAAAAACATCATATGGAAAATGTCGGACCGGGGATTTATATCGCACCAGATGTATTAGAAGATGAGGCATATACTTTATCTTTACGATGTCCTAAAGGTGTTATTTCTCATGATGATGCTTTATATTATTATGGATTAGTTGATCGAGAACCTTTTGTGCATTCTATCACGATTTATAGTGGTTATAATCCTACATCTTTAACCGATTCTGGTTATAAAGTGTACACAGTAAAAAAAGATTTATTAAATCTTGGTAAAACAATGGTTAAGAATCAATTTGGACATGAGATACCTATATATGATTTGGAAAGAACGATATGTGATTTAATAAGAAGTCGTAACAATTTTGAGATTCAAGATTTCACAATGGCACTAAAAACTTATGTACAAAGTAAAGAAAAAGATTTAAATCAATTAATGACTTATGCAAAAGTATTTAGAATAGAAAAATTAGTACGACAATATTTGGAGGTACTATTATAATGTACTTAACTCCTGCACAAGTGAAAGGAAGAATTAAAAATATAGCAAAGAAAAACAAAGCAGATCCTATTACTTTGATGCGTATTTATATGATGGAACGATTTCTTGAAAGAATAACATATTCAAAATATAAGGATGATTTCATTGTAAAAGGCGGAATACTTGTAACTTCAATGATAGGTATATCGATGCAAGCAACAATGGATATTGATACTTCAATACGGAATTTCGACTTAACAAAAGAGAAAATTACAGAAATTATATACGAGATTAAAGATATTAAACTAGATGATAATATTGAATTTATTTTAAACGATGTATCAAACATTATGGATAATATGGAATACCCAGGTATTCGTATTCATCTAAATGCTAATTTGGAAAATTTAGTTGTTCCAATTAAAATTGATATATCAACGGGTGATATGATTACACCAAGTGAAATTAAATATGAATATCCACTATTATTAGAAAATCGTACCATTCAATTATGGTCATATAATTTAGAAACAATTCTTGCAGAAAAGATACAAACAATACTATCTCGAGGAATTTTAAATACACGAATGAGAGATTTTTATGATGTAACTATTCTTTTTGATTATTATAAAGAATCAATTAACTATGTGAATTTAGCTTCAGCATTTGAAAAAACATGTAACAAAAGGGGAACTTATTCTTTACTAGATAAAGCAAATGAGATATTGGATGAATTAAATTTAGATTCATCATTACAAAATTTATGGAGAAACTATTGTAAAAAATACCAGTATGCAAAACATATAGCATTTTCTACAAACATCTCTATTATTTATAATTTAATAGAACAAATGAAATCAGTAGAAACCAAAGAATATGTTTAATTTTTAAGAGAAAAGAATAATAATTATGATTGACAATAAAAAAAGTAAGTGCTATCATAAATAACGTAGTCAAAAGTGAATACTTAATAGTGTGTTACTCTAAGCAGGCATGAACTATTTTTATAAGATATACTAATATCATTGTATCTTATTTTAATAGTTTGCCTGCTTTTTTTACGTTATTAGGTAAAAAGAAAGGGAGGAAAAAAGATGGTAGGAATTATTCTTGCAAGTCATGGTGAATTCGCTAATGGAATCTTACAATCAGGTTCTATGATTTTTGGTGAACAAAAAGATGTTAAAGCTGTGACTTTACAACCAAGTGAAGGTCCTGATGATTTAAAAGCTAAAATCGAAGAAGCTATCGCAAGCTTTGAAAATCAGGAAGAAGTACTTTTCTTAGTTGATTTATGGGGTGGAACTCCATTTAATCAATCTAATGGATTGATTAATGGACATGAAGATCATTGGGCAATCGTAACAGGTTTAAATTTACCGATGTTAATTGAGGCTTATGCATCACGTATGTCTATGGAAACTGCACATGAAATTGCAACTCATATTTGTGAAGTTGCTAGAGAAGGGGTTAAAGTTAAACCAGAAACTTTAGAACCTAAAAAAGAAGAAGCAGTTAAAGTTGAAAAAGCACAACCTACAGGAGCTATTCCTGAAGGAACAGTCATTGGTGATGGTCATATTAAATATGTATTAGCACGTGTTGATACACGTTTATTACATGGACAAGTTGCTACTACATGGACAAAAACAACACAACCAAATCGTATTATTGTTGTATCCGATTCAGTAGCACATGATAATTTACGTAAACAAATGATTGAACAAGCAGCACCTCCAGGTGTTAAAGCTAATGTTGTACCAATTCAAAAAATGATTCAAGTGGCTAAAGATCCACGCTTTGGTAATACAAAAGCAATGTTATTATTTGAAACTCCTCAAGATGCTTTAAAAGCGATTGAAGGTGGAGTTGATATTAAAGAATTAAATATTGGATCAATGGCTCATTCAATTGGTAAAGTGGTTGTAAATAAAGCTATCGCTATGGGTAAAGAAGATGTAGAAACTTTAGAAGCATTAAAAGCAAAAGGAATTACTTTTGATGTACGTAAAGTTCCAGCAGATTCTAAAGAAAGTATGGATAGTTTACTTAATAAAGCAAAAAGTGAATTAGGAATGTAAAAGGGAGGAAATATAAATGTCTGCAATTACAATTATTTTAATTGTTATCGTTGCGCTTTTAGCAGGTATGGAAGGTATTTTAGATGAATTCCAATTCCATCAACCTCTAGTAGCGTGTACTTTAATTGGTTTAGTATCAGGACACTTAACTGAAGGTATTATCTTAGGTGGTTCTTTACAAATGATCGCACTTGGTTGGGCTAACGTAGGTGCAGCCGTTGCTCCAGATGCTGCTTTAGCTTCTGTTGCATCAGCAATCATTATGGTTTTAGGTTTAAATGGTGGAACTGTTAATACACAAACTGCTATTTCTACATCAATCGCAGTTGCAATTCCACTTTCAGTAGCTGGTTTATTCTTAACTATGATTTGTCGTACTATTGCAATTCCAATGGTACATTTCATGGACAGTGCTGCTGAAAAAGGTGATATTCGTAAAGTAGAAATGTGGCAAGTATTAGCTATCTTATTACAAGGTATCAGAATTGCTATTCCTGCTGCTGCTTTATGTGTAGTTCCTGCTTCTGTAGTTACTGGAGCATTAAATCAAATGCCAGCTTGGTTATCAGGTGGTATGACTGTTGGTGGTGGAATGGTTGCCGCTGTAGGTTATGCAATGGTTATTAATATGATGTCTACTAAAGAAACATGGCCATTCTTTGCTATTGGTTTTGTATTAGCAGCATTAAGTCAATTAACATTAATTGCTTTAGGTGTATTAGGTGTAGCATTTGCTTTAATCTATTTAGGACTTAAAGAAAATGGTGGTTCTAATGGTGGAGGATCTACAGGATCTGGAGACCCATTAGGTGATATCTTAAATGATTATTAATCTTGAAGGAGGAAAGAAAAATGGCAGAAAAAATTCAATTATCTAAAAAAGATCGTTTATCAGTTTGTTGGCGTCATCAGTTCCTTCAAGGATCATGGAACTATGAACGTATGCAAAATGGTGGTTGGTGTTATTCAATTATTCCAGCTATCAAAAAATTATATAAAACTAAAGAAGAACAATCTGAAGCTTTAAAAAGACATTTGGAATTCTATAATACACATCCATATGTATCAGCTCCAGTTATGGGGGTTACATTAGCCTTAGAAGAAGAAAGAGCTAATGGAGCAGCAATCAATGATCAAGCTATTCAAGGGGTTAAAGTTGGTATGATGGGACCTCTTGCAGGGGTTGGAGATCCAGTATTCTGGTTTACTTTAAGACCTATTTTAGGAGCTTTAGGTGCATCTCTTGCATTAAGTGGTAATATTGTTGGTCCATTATTATTCTTCTTTGCTTGGAATATTATTCGTATGGCATTCTTGTGGTATACTCAAGAATTTGGATATAAAGTAGGAACATCTATTGCTCAAGACTTATCTGGTGGTTTACTTGGTAAAATCACTCAAGGTGCATCAATTTTAGGTATGTTCATCATTGGTGCTTTAGTACAACGTTGGGTAAGTATTTCATTTACACCAGTTGTATCAAGAGTTACTCAATCTCAAGGTGCTTACATTGATTGGAGTTCAATCAAAGGTGGTGCTGCTGGTATTAAATCAGCATTAACTCAATATGCAGCTCTTGGAGCAAATGGATTAGACAAAGTTAAAGTGACAACTTTACAACAAAACTTAGATCAATTAATTCCTGGACTTGCAGCTTTATTATTAACATTATTATGCTGCTGGTTATTAAAGAAAAAAGTATCTCCTATCGTTATTATCATTGCATTATTCGTAGTAGGTATCTTAGCTAGATTAGCAGGAATTATGTAAAAATAAACTCAATATTTACGGAGGAACATTATGGTACAATCATTAAATAAAAAAGTCGACCTTACAATTAAAGCTACATCTTATCTTGGTATGGCCAGTTATGGTCAAGCCATGATTGGCGATGAAGCCTTTGAATATTATAATGATAAAAATATAAGTGATTATATTCAGATTCCTTGGAGTGAAGTAACTGGTGTCATTGCATCAGTGATGTTTAAAGGAAAATGGATTCCTCGCTTTGCTTTAGTAACTAAGAATAATGGAAACTTTATTTTTTCAACCCGTGATAATAGAAAAACCTTACAAGCAATTAATCACTATATACCATCTGAAAACATGGTACGTTCATTAAGTTTCTTTCAAGTTCTTAAAAGAGGAATTAAATCATTGTTCAAACGTAAATAATATTGAGTTGAGGTTAAGAATTATTCTTAACCTTTTTTCTTTATCTTTTAATAGTATTCGTTATAATGATGCATGGAGGACAACTTATGCAAAAAGATTTAACGAAAGGCAGTGCCTTAAAAAATATTATTACTTTTTCACTTCCTTTTTTATTAGCTAACCTTTTACAAACATTTTATGGGATGGCTGACTTATTTATTGTTGGTCAATATAATGGGGCAGCTTCTTTATCAGGGGTTTCTATTGGTAGCCAAGTCATGCATATGTTAACGGTGATGATTGTTGGACTGGCAATGGGTTCTACTGTCATGATAGGGCGTTACGTTGGTGAAAGAAGGGAATAGGAAAAAAGACAAACAATAGGAAATACGATTATCCTGTTTTTAATCATGGCTATTGTTTTAACGGGAGTTCTATTATTGTGTATTCAACCTATTATTCATGTCATGTTGACACCAGTAGAAGCAATTCAAGAAACAAAGTATTATCTTACAATTTGTTTTTTAGGTATTCCTTTTATTGTTGCTTATAATGTTATGGGTTCAATATTTAGAGGACTGGGTGATTCTAAAAGTCCAATGTACTTTGTTGCGATTGCTTGTTTCTTTAATATTGTTTTAGATTATTTGTTTATTGGTTACTTTGATTTACATGCCATGGGAGCAGCACTGGGAACGGTAGGAGCCCAAGTCATGAGTGTTATCATTGCTTTCATTGTTATTTATAAAAGAAAGTTAATTCAAATACATAAAGAAGATTTTAAAGTAAAAAAATCTATCATTTTAGATGTAATTAAAATAGGATTTCCCATTTGTATTCAAGATGGGTTTATTCAAATCTCATTTATAATTATCACCATTATCGCTAATAGTCGAGGGGTCGATGTAGCTGCCGCAGTTGGGGTAGTTGAAAAAATTATTGGCTTTTGCTTCTTGGTACCTTCAAGTATGTTATCAGCTATTTCAGCAATATGTGCTCAATGTATTGGAACAAAACAACATCAAAGAGCGAAAGATACCCTTAAATATGGCATTATTATAGCGTTAAGCTTTGGGATTTTATTTACTATCCTTTGCCAATTTATTTCTAAACCACTTGTTTCATTATTTAGCCAAGAACAGATTGTGATTATGTATGGGGGACAATATTTAAGATCTTATATATTTGATTGTATCTTTGCTGCAATCTCATTTGGATTTAGTGGTTACTTTACAGCTTATGGTTATTCGATCATTTCATTTATTCATAATTTTATATCTATTTTAACTGTAAGGATACCGGGTGCATATTTGGCTTCTTATCTATTTCCAGATAATCTATTTCCAATGGGATTAGCATCACCAGCTGGTTCTCTATTATCAGCTATTATTTGTATCATTGTTTATCAATACATGAAAAAACACCATAAATTAAACTAAAAGAGTTCACTTTTGAAGTGAACTCTTTTCTTACGTACTATCATACGTATTTTCTTCCTATATTATACACTGGTTAATAGTGTTTAAAAAACAATAAAAATAATACTCATTTCTATATGTATTGGTTAATTAAAACAAAATCTGATGGTGGATGTACTCTAACATGCTATATTGATCACTTACTATAGTGATATCAAATTGTTTTACACAATATTGAAGCCATTTAAAATATAAAGACATACTTATAATTATTTCAATGACATCTGTCATTTCAATAGTACTACTCGAAACATAACCAGAGTATTGCCTATGGCAAAAGTTGTTTTGTTGGAGATAATTTTTAATGTCATACCAACTTTTATTGTAATTATTTGAAGGGTAGTGTTGTTTTAATGCAGAAACACTTAAATCAAAATTAATGGCTTTTTTGGTTTTTAAAGTATTCATTTGTTTGCTTGTTGATACGATAATATGAAGCTAAAGCATCTGATCTATATTCTGGACTATCGGGTGTATCGCCAAAATAGCTAATATACCATTGATCTACTATTTTTAAAAACCATGATGATCTAGGAAGAGAGCCTTGGGCTAAAGCAAAGGTATTGAAATCCTTTTTTGTTCCTCTATAAATACCTTTAGATATAATTTCTACACCACGGGATAGAAAATAATAATCAATTTTTTGATAACATGCTTCAATATCAATATGGTTTGATTTAGCTTTATTTTCATTTAAATAGATTTCCATTAACATTTTATCACACTCCTATTTTTACAATATCTATTTATCTTATTGAAGTCAATCTATACCCTTCGTTATTATATATAAAAATAATTCATCGTTTTCTTCAAAAAAATAAAACAATTTAGATATAATAAAGATAAGGAGGCTTGATGATGGAAAAGCAATGGTGGAAAAGAGAAATCGCTTATCAGATTTATCCTAAGAGTTTTAAGGATTCAAATCATGATGGAATAGGTGATATAAGAGGGATTATTGAAAAATTAGATTATTTAGAAGATTTAGGAGTGACTTTATTATGGTTATGTCCTATTTATAAGTCACCTATGGATGATAATGGTTATGATATATCGGATTATTATGATATTAATCCTGAATTTGGAACAATGAAAGACTTGGATGAATTGATAGAAAAGGCTAAAGCAAAGGGAATTAAGATTATTATGGATTTAGTCATCAATCATAGTTCTGATGAACATGCTTGGTTTAAAGAAGCATTAAAAGATTCCAATAGTCCTTATCATAATTATTATATCTTTAAACCTTCAGTAAATGGGAAAGAACCCAATAACTGGAGATCGGTATTTGGAGGTTCAGTATGGCAAAAGGTGGAAGGAAGAGATGAATATTATTTTCATTCTTTTTCAAAAAAACAACCTGATTTAAACTGGGAGAATCCGAAATTAAGACAAGAATTATACAAGATGATTAACTGGTGGCTAGAAAAAGGAATTGCCGGATTTAGAGTAGACGCGATCAACTTTATTAAAAAAGATCAAAGATATTTAGATGGACCAGTTGATGGACAAGATGGTTTAAGTGCTTGTTTTGCCTATGCTAGAAATCAACCAGGAATAGAAGTATTTTTTGATGAATTAAAAAGAGAAACTTTCGCTAAATATGATTGTATGACAGTAGCTGAAGCTGTAGGTGTTAAGTATTCTGATTTAGGTATCTTTATTGGCAAACAAGGTTGTTTTTCAATGATGTTTGATTTTAATTATTGTAATTTTGATATTAGTGAAGATGAAGAATGGTTTAGAAGACAAAATTGGACGATAAAACAATTTAAAGAATTGTTATTTACGAGTCAAAGGGAAGTACAAAAATTAGGTTGGATTGCAAGCTTTTTAGAGAATCATGATCAACCAAGAGCAATTAATAAATTTATCTTAGATAAAAAAGATCATTCTTATTATAGTCAAACTATGTTAGCGGGAATGTTCTTTAACTTAAGAGGGACACCATTTATCTATCAAGGTGAAGAAATAGGAATGGAAAACTTTGAAAGAACTAGCATTGATGAATTTGATGACATAGGTAGTCATGGACAATATCAAAGAGCTTTAGCTGAAGGCTTCAGTAAAGATGAAGCGATGCATTTTCTTAATTTAAGAAGTAGAGATAATACCAGAACACCAATGCAATGGGATAATAGTGAATATGGTGGTTTTAGTGATCAGCAACCATGGATTAAAATGACAGGGAGTCAAGATACAATCAATGTAGCTAGTCAAATCCATGATCCTCATTCAATCTATCATTTCTATAAACAAATGATTTCTATTAGAAAACAAGAAGATACACTTATTTATGGTGATTTTAAAGAATTAGAAACGAATGATGAAGTCATTGGTTATAAACGTCTATATCAAGGTGAAGAAATCATATGTTTATGTAACTTTACAAATAAGATTCAAGATATTCCTGATATAAAAGGACATATCTTACTAGATAACTATAACAATTATCAAGATAAAACCTTAAAGCCATATCAGTTTGTTATGATAAAAAGCCTTTAGTTTAACTAAAGGTTTTTTCCTTTATCAGCAAAAAAACATCAAATACATCGTGTTAAATATTCATATTTTTGCCGATAAATATAAATTCAAGAATAGCTTTTTTGTCTATAAGACTAAAGAAATTATGTTCAAGATATGTTAAAATAGCATTGGTTAGATATGACTAACTAATGCCATTTAATTATGAAAGGGGAAAACGATATGTCATATTCTCAAGATTTAAAGTCATTTCAAGCAAGCCATACATATAAAAATATAAATATTGATGGTAATACATTTAAGTATGTATTAAGCGAAAATAAGAATAGTCAAACATTAGTGATGTTAAATGGGGGAATGAATACTTTAGAAATGTGGATGGAGTATGTAGATAATTTAGCTCAAGATTATCAAGTTTTACTCTTTGACTATCCCCAAACATTGAAAACAAATCAAGAGTTAGTAACAGGAATACATGCCTTTTTTAACAAGCTTAACATTATTGATCCTATATTTATTGGTGCTAGTGATGGTGGGATGGTTGCTCAAATCTACGTGCAAAAATATCCTCAAGAAGTGGGAGGACTTGTTTTAATCTCTACCGGCGGATTAGACGCTAATACAATTAAGAGTCTTAAAAAGAAATATTTTTTTGCACCGATCATGTTATTTTATATGAAACATTGTAACTATGAGAAATTAAAACCAAGACTTATTAAATTAGGAATGGGGCATATTCGAGGAGAAAGTCAAGAACAAATCAACTATGCTAGAGATATGTTTGAAACCATTTTTAAAGATTACACTAAAGAAAAAGATGTTCATATTACAGGATTGTTAGCTGATGTTATGAATCAAATTCCAGTTACTAAAGATGATTTTAAAGCATTAGAAGGTAAAATATTGCTTATTCTTCCAAACCAAGATTTCTTTTCAGGCAAGATGCAAGAAGATCTTATTCAGCTTATGCATCAACCAGAAATCAAATATATATCTGGAGGGCATCTTTCTACTGTTCTTAATGTAGATGAATATGTAACAACAATACGTGCATTTTTAGAAAAGATGAATAATGAGTCATAAAAGAATATATTTATTATAATAGTTAATATGCTTAAAATAATATACATATAAGATAAGGAGCATATTATAATGAGAAGTTTTGATCAAACTAAAGAAGATGGTCAAAGAGCAAAATAATAAATTGACGATGCTTAGAGAAAATATTCTCAAGAGGCTGTTACGAAAGAACTAAAAAAAGTTGAAGAAAATCAAACCAAAAACCTTTTTTTTAATAAATAGAAGAAAAAATAACTTATATTTTATATATAAATATGGGAGGTGAAATTATTAATTAATCCGATACCCTAAAAACTATATTTCTTGTATATTGTTGGGGATTAAGTTATAATTTTGGAAAGATTAATAAAGCAATGAGATTATTAATAGATACAAAGGATTTAGAATTACTAGTAGAGAAAAAAAGGGATTATATAGGAAATCAAGTAACTTTTGATACATGGATAGCAGCAGTATCATTTATATTGTCTGTTTTAACAGCGCAATATGATCAAATTGGGTTACTATCTGGAAATCAAATCAAGACTATATTTATTCTTATTGGAATAATATATTTAATGAAGATAGGAAAAAGAAGTATGATGAAAAAATATGACCATGAAAATTTAATAGTTGATATAAACAATTTAAATCTCATACAGCATAATCATTCTCTTGTTATCATTAAACATAGTGAACATTATTTACTATATGATGATGAAAGATGGCAATGTAAACTGTTTTTAAATTATAAAACACAAAAAGTAAATAATGAACAGTTTATTCTTAATGCTGTTAGTAAAGATTTAGATATAGACGTATCATCTTTATCTTGTCAATATATTGCTTCTAGAATACAGGAAAAGTATTCTGTAAGTCACAATGAAAATAGAGTCTATAATCATAAATTATATATTATGACTATTCAGCCATTATTGCCCATGATGGAAAAGGATAATTTTGTTATTAATAATAAACATTATTATTGGATGACTTTAGATGAGATGATGAATGATTCAGATATTCAAGAGAAAAATAGCGAAGTTGTTGAATTTGTAAGAGACATGGTTAAATAAGAAAAGCTTGTATCGTATTTGGATACAAGCTTTTTGGTTATTTAAATACTTTTGTTGCAGCAATAGCCTTTTTCCAACCTTCATAGTTTTGAGTTTGTTGTTTTAAAGACATGCTAGGTTTATAGGTTGTAGAAATAGTATGAAGTTGTTTTATTTCTTCTTGGTCTTTCCAAAAACCAATAGCGAGTCCTGCTAGATAAGCAGCACCTAACGCCGTTGTTTCCTTTACTTGAGGAATCAGTATTTGAGTATTGAGCATATCACTTTGAAATTGCATCAAAAAGTGGTTGGCAGTAGCACCACCATCAACAAATAAGTGATCTAATGTTAGTTTAGATTCTTCTTTCATAGTTTCAATGACATCTTTACTTTGATATGCAATGGATTCTAAAGCGGCACGGATAATATGGCCTTGAGTTGTTCCTCTTGTAAGACCTAGTAATGTCCCTCTTACATCATTATCCCAATAAGGGGTACCTAAACCCACAAAAGCAGGAACTAAATAAACCCCTTCATTATCTTTTAAATCTTTAATCATTTCTTCACTACAAGCTACATTATCAAAGAGATGAAGACCATCTCTTAGCCATTGCATAACACTACCACCGACAAAGACGGATCCTTCTAAAGCATAAGTAATTTGATGATGAAGGCCCCATGCGATTGTTGTAAGTAAGCCTTTTTTAGAATGAACAGGTTGATGTCCGGTATTCATTAACATAAAACATCCTGTGCCATATGTATTTTTAACATCGCCATGATGAAAACATGTTTGACCAAATAAGGATGCTTGTTGATCACCAGCAATACCACATATAGGGGCTTTAAAATGTAAACCAGTAAGTAAAGATTCATCACTATAACCATATATACAAGAAGAATCCTTTACTTCTGGTAACATAGATTGAGGAATAGAAAATAAATCTAATAATTCTTCATCCCATTTAAAATCATAAATATTATAAAGTAATGTTCTAGAAGCATTACTATAATCAGTCACATGAACCTTTCCACCTGTTAATTTCCATACTAACCAACTATCAATCGTACCACATAATAAATCATCTTTGTTTTCATGAGTATGTTCTAAGATCCATTTAATCTTACTGGCACTAAAATAAGGATTAATAAGTAAACCCGTTTTATTTTGTATAAATTCACTATATCCTTCTTGAATAAGTTGATCACATATATCTTGAGATTGACGTGATTGCCAGACAATAGCATGATAAATAGGTTGACCTGTTTTTTTATTCCATACTACAGTTGTTTCTCTTTGGTTTGTAATACCAATTCCTTTTATTTGGTTTGCTTTAATATTATTTTCAATGAATAAACTTTGTACAACTTCTATGACTGATTGATAGATTTCTAAAGCATCATGTTCTACCCAACCAGGATGAGGGAAATATTGTGTTATTTCTCTTTGTGATGAGTATCTTAGTTTTCCTTGTTTATCAAACAAGATAGCTCTAGTACTCGTTGTTCCCTGATCTATTGATAAAATAAATTCTTCCATAAAATCATTCTCCTTTTTCTTATTATAATATAGATTATGAGAAAATGGATAATATAAAGTTAGACTACATAATTACATTTTATATAAAAAAATAGGACGATGTATTGCTACACAGTCCTTACAAAATATACTCAGTATATTTTTTTATGCATCTACATTTTAATCAACTGAGTACCAGTTGTCAATAATAGACTTTTTGCTTTCTAATGTATTCATTTGTTTGTTTAGTAATTCGATAATAAGAGTCTAATGCATCTGACCTATATTCTGGGCTTTCAGGTCCATCTCCAAAATAACTTATATACCATTGATCTACTACTTTTAAAAACCATGGTGTATCAGGTAATGATCCTTGTGCAATAGCAAAAGTTTCAAAATCTTTTCTAACACCTTTATAAATACCTCTTGATACAATCTTTACGCCACGTGATTTAAAATACTTATCTATCTTTTGATAACATTCATCTAAATCAATATTATTTTTATTTGCTTTTTCTTCACTTAAATAGATTTCCATTAGCATATATATTCACCCCTTATCTTTACGTATATTAATATATCAATAGTATATCCCTTTATTATTATATATGCTATTTTCAATTTTATTGTTTTGGTAAATCTTTAATACCGCATGATTTAAGATATTTATATATTCCTTCATAAAACAAACTATTTCTTGTGGGATCTTCTTCGGGGTCAACGCCTTTAGGAACAAACAGTACCATACCTTGCCTAGCTCTTGTTAATAGTACTCTATATGAGTTGATTAGATAACGCTGTAATTCTGGTTTATTGCGTTTATTCCATTTTGTTCCCCTAAATGAGTAATAATCCCAATCAAATTTATCAGATTTTCTTCTAAGATCAGCATCCCAACAAACAACTGCCCAATCAATTTCTAATCCTTGTACTTTAAATTCGCTAGCAACAACTTCCATCATATTTGAAGATCTTACATCATTTGGTTCAGCTAAAAACCACTTTACGTGATTAATATCTTTAGGAACATAGACTCCTTCCGATTTGAGCCTTTGTGCACCACTTGAAGCAAGAATTCCACACCTTTGTGAACCTCTAACCTGCGAGTGCGCCCATTTTTTTGCTTGGTTGATATTTCGTGTAATATAAATAGGGTATTTATTGATTATTTCGTTATAATAATTTGATGCATTTTCTATATCGTTATTTAGCAAACTATCGACAAATTTACTTTGGTTATTTGATCTAAAAGATCTTATTGATGTAGATAAGTGCAAATGCTCTAGTGGATGACATCGAGTACAATTTAATATTGATTTTTTGTCTATATTTTTATCTTCTATTTGAGTGAATATTTTTGGTGAATAAAACATATGCCATTCTTTGAAATCCTCTATACATGTTCTAAACCATTCATTTATGCCTACTTCACCATCGTATATATCTTGTCCTAATCCAACAAGACAAACGATTACTGCCCATTTTTTATGTCTATTCATGATGTCAACTAATAAGTGTGGTTCACTTACACGTAACATATCATCATTGTGCTTTTTAGACATTTTTTCTTTATTCCAAACTCTTTGAGCTTCGTCGAATATTAAGATTTTTTCAGCTGTAGGCTTATCTGAAGTAGCATTATCACGTTTAAAGCCAAAACTACTTTGTATTAGCGCATTAATTGAAGCGTCAGTTTGTTTTGATTTGAGTCCCTCAGATTTTGAACTTATTTTTAATGCTTCTCTTAGCACATCCACTAATGGTCCATTTCCTGAAAGATAAACACTTAGTTCGGATTTGTCTTTATCTAAACTTTTTGCAACTACGTCTAGACCAACAAGTGTTTTTCCCGCACCTGGTACACCTGTGACAAAGCAGATATATTTCTGACTTTTCTCTTTTGCTTCTCTTATTAGTCTAGATATCTGTTTTTCACAAGCATCAATGTTTTCTTGACCTGCTTCCGAGTTTGCAATTTCTGTTAATGAATGAGTTTTATAAGCTTCTACTGCAGCCGAAATAATGGTAGGAGTGGGGTAATAAGGCGAATTAAACCATTTATCAAAATCAATTTTTTCATTTGTTCCATATGTGTTTATAATCTTGTTAACCTTTGGAACTAATGTTTCTATATTTTCTCTTTGAAGATATATTTGTTTGTCTGGATAATGTCCTATTGTTTGTTGCTTCGTATATGGCTTAGCATCAGTGGCAATTAATATTGGACAAACATATAAATTTTCAGATTCTTTATGAAAATTTTTTATATCAATAGCATAATCTTCTGCTTGTTGGGCATCAAGAGCTGTAAAAGCAGATTTTCCATTTTTAAATTCAAGTGAGAAAACCATATGTCTAATTAAAAGAATGACATCTATTCTTTTGCCCAATCGAATAATATCATATTCAAATATAATATCGCCTTCTATACCATGTTTTTTTAATCTTGATTGTAATTCTTGTATTTGAGATTTCCAAGCATCATTTTGCTCTTTGTTTGTATCATCAAACTGTTTAAATGAATGTTGAATTAATGAATGTAAAATTTCTCTTGCATCATCTTTAATAAATTCTGATATATCGTTATAGTAATATGCTTTGTTCCGTTGTTTTGAATATGTATATTTGTTCATAAGATTACCTCTTAAGAAAATGATATCAGAATTTATTTATAAAAAACAGAAGTAAGTGAAATTTTAAAATGAATACGAAAACAATTGCGGCGTGCCGCGATATGTGTTAACATGTTTATGGTGATTTTGATGGGATATAAAGTGGCTAGTTTTTTTGCTGGTGTTGGTGGAATTGATTTAGGCTTTGAAAGAGCAGGTTTTGAAACAGTATATGCTAATGAAATTGATCGTTACGTGGCAGATACGTTTGAAATGAATTTTGATTTAAAAGTAGATTGTCGAGATATTCATGATGTGAAACCTGATGAAATACCAGATTTTGATATATTGATAGGAGGTTTTCCCTGTCAAGCATTTAGTATAGCTGGATATCAACAAGGTTTTAAAGATGATCAGGGACGCGGAGATTTATTCTTTGAACTAATTAGAATAATGAAGGCTAGACGTCCAAGAGTTGCACTGTTTGAAAACGTAAAAAATTTAGTAGGACACGATAAGGGGAAAACTTTTAGAGTAATTTGTGAACAACTAAATTTACTAGGCTATCAATGTGACTATAGAGTATTAAATGCATGTGAATATGGTAATGTTCCACAAAATAGGGAGAGAATATATATTGTAGCGTTTAGAGATGAAAAAGATAAAGAACATTTTTCTATGCCAATGCCTATTGAATTAACTAATTCGATTAGAAATGTTATTGATTTTTCAGAAAAGGTAGACGAAAAATATTACTATTCAGCTGATAAATGTAAATTTTATGATATCTTGGAAAGAGATATTACAAATCATAATAGTATTTACCAATGGAGAAGGAAGTACGTAAGGGAAAATAAAAGTAATGTTGTTCCAACATTAACAGCTAATATGGGAACTGGTGGTCATAATGTACCATTAATATTAACTGATGATAACCGTATTAGAAAATTGACACCATTGGAGTGCTTTAGAGTGCAGGGATTTCCGAAAAATTTTCATTTACCAGATCAAAGTAACGCACGCCTTTACAAACAAGCAGGAAACTCAGTTGTTGTTCCCGTAATTGAACGTATAGCAATCAATATATTTGATTCTTTATCATTAAATGATAAATTAGTTAATTCAAAATTAGATGATTCAAAATTTATAGAATTAGTTAGGGTTTTAATAAAAGATGGTGCTACAATTTCTGATATTGATTTAATAGTAAATAATGAAGAGCTAAGGAAACAAAAATACATAGAATTATTATAAAAGTCTGATCACTTTTTGTGGGCTATTCAAATAATTTAGGGGGTTCAACTTTGGGGGTCTACTTTAGGGGA
>NZ_QUIN01000012.1 GCF_003480255.1 Erysipelatoclostridium sp. AM42-17
CTTAATTGACGTTGTGTTTTATTCGTTTACTGTTTAGTTTTCAATGATCTCTCACTCATACGTCTCTCGCTGAGTGCTTATTTATACTATCACGGTTTTTATGCTTTGTCTACTCTTTTTTGTTATTTTTTTAATTTTTTTGTAAAAAAAAAGAGGTTCTAACGTTCAAAAACTTCTTTTTTAATCACTTGCAATACACCTTGTTCGTCATTGCTAGGCGCAATTCCGTATGATATTTCTTTAATCTTTAAAACCGCATTAGCCATAGCATAGCTATATTTCACCGATTTTAATAGTGTATAATCATTCATTTGATCACCAAAAGCCATACATTCTTCTGGTTTTATGTTTAATTCATTTTGTAAAAAACGGATGCCTACACCTTTATTAATGTCTGCATTTTGAATATCAATCCATTCATTGCCAGATGTTGTTGCCTTTAAACTTGTATCAATCCCTTTAGCAATCTGATCAGCATACTGAATAATCTTCCCTTCAGGATCAAAGATAGCAATTTTCATAATCTCATCATTAATATCATGATAACTTTCTACAAATTGATAATTACAATAATATGTAGCCACCTGCTTTTCTAATTCTTTATATTTATTCAGACAGTATGCATTTTTTACTCCAGCAAGAATGATTCTCAGTTCAGGCATCGTCTCAATCATAGAAATTACTTTATCTACTTTATTTTGTTCTATTACATTTTTTGACAGTAATTGACACCCTTTTGCTATATAACTTCCGTTTTCTCCAATAAAATACATACTATTTGACATAGGTAAGAATTTTTGATAAAGGCGATAATATTGATTACCTGAAGCAATAACAAAATGAATTTGTCTCTTTCTAAGTTCATAAAACATATCAATAAATTCTGGTGAAAACCTTTTTTGTGAATCAAGAAAAGTTCCGTCCATGTCTGTCGCGATTAATTTAATCATGATTTTCCTCCTTTATAATCATATAGAGAATAGATCCTAATATTAAAATAGAACCTATGATTTTTAATATTGTCAGTTGTTCTTTTAAAATAAAACAGCCAAAAATAACACTTGTTACCGGTTCAAACATACTAATGATAGAAGCACGACTCCCACCTATATATTTAATTCCCTGCTGTAAACATATAATAGCAATAATAGATGTTAAAATGGCAATCACTAATGCATAACCATATACTTTCAAAGGCAAGACCCATTGAATTTGTCTTGTTAAACCTCCTATTAATAGGATACAGCCCGCAATAGATATAGCAAAATAAAAATTGAGTACATAGGGATTAAGTGAGCCTAATCTTTTTTTATCTACTCCTACAAGATAATAAGCAAAGAACACTCCTGAAGTTAATGCCATAATCATCCCCAAAAAACTACTTTGATTAAACTCAATAAAAAAAGTAATACCTACGGTTGCTAATAAAAGGCACAAAAGTGTGGCCTTACCAAGTGGTTGATGATAATAAAAATAATATATTAAACAAACAAATAAAGGGTACATAAAGTGTAAAACTGTTGCACTCCCGACTCCTATATAACTATAAGATGTATAAAGTAAAATCACAGTCAATGCATTACCAATAATGCCAACACATAAAATATCTTTTAATTGTTTTCTGGTTATCTTTAATGAATAGCCTTTTATTTTAATCATTATCCATAAAATTGGAATAACAATAAGATGTCTTAAAAATGCCATCGTTATACCGTTATTACCTAGTTGATAAGTTATTTTAGCCAAAGTTGGTGTTAAACCAAAAATCACTGCAGATAATAATGTTAAAAAATAGCCTTGTTTTTTCATTAAATAAGAATTCCTTTACAATGATCGATTTCGTGTTGAATAATTTGGGCAGTAAATCCTTCAAATGTTTTTATTTTCTTTTTAAATTGAACATCTAAATAAGATACTTTTATTTTATGATATCTTTGAGTTTGCTTTGCACCAGTGTGTGACAAGCAAGATTCCTCACATTGATAAGTTCCTGTTTCTTTTTCAATAACAGGATTAATTAAAATGAGATATTCATTTTGATTCTCAACTACAATTATATTTTTTAAATATCCGATCATATTAGCAGCCATTCCAACACAATGAGTTTGATGAAACTTGATTGTATCTAGTAAATCATCAACAATATAAAGATCTTCCTTTGTTGCATCTTGGCATACTTGTGACAATATAAAATTATCTTTTACTATTTCTTTTATCATGATTTTTTCCTCACTAAAAAAGATTTCTTATAAAAATCTTTATTTTAAAAATACACGATCAGTATACTCTTTTGTTGAAGAAGAATAAAGATGTATTAATTGTTCTACCGTCATCTTTTTTCTTTCTTCGCCTTCTATTAAAGCAATAATTTGACCATCTTTCATAATCATTGTTTTATTGCCATACTTCAAAGCATCTTCCATATTATGAGTAATCATCATTGTTGTAATATGATGTTCTTTAACTATTTTATCAGACAATTGTAATACTTTTTGAGCCGTTTTAGGATCTAATGCGGCAGTATGTTCATCCAATAATAGTAAATCAGGTGTCACTAATGTTGCCATCAATAAAGTCAAGGCTTGCCTTTGTCCCCCTGAAAGTAAACCCACTTTCATATCTAAACGATTTTCTAATCCCAAATCTAATTCTTTTAAAGATTCTTGAAAAAGAGTGCGATATTTATGTGACATTAAAGACAATGAAAAATGTTTTCCTCTTTGATTAGATAAATGTAAGTTTTCTTCTATTGTCATATGTGGTGCTGTTCCTTTTAAAGGATCCTGAAAAAGTCTTCCTATATGACGAGCTCTTTTATATTCAGGTTCAAAAGTGATATCTTTTCCATTTAATAAAATTTGACCACTATCACTTTCTACTGCTCCTGATATTGTTTGAAATAAAGTTGATTTACCGGCACCATTACTACCAATAATTGTAACAAAGTCTCCTGCTTCCAACTTTAAATTCACATGTGATAGAGCAACTTTTTCATTCACAGTTCCTTTATAAAATACAACTGACAAATCTTTAAGTTCTAACATGACTTTCTCCCTCTTTTCTTACTTTTTAAAGAGCCATTAGTCATAGCTAAAGCAATTACTACTAATACTGCTGATAACAATTTTAAATAACCAGAAGGTAACCCAAATTGTAAGGCAATACTTAAAATACAACGATAAAAAATAGCCCCAAAAACGACTGCAATCAATTGCATTAAAATCTTTTCTTTTTTAATAAATGTCATTCCTACAATAATACTAGCAAGACCAATAACCATCATTCCGGTTCCATTAGTAATATCAGCAAAACTTTGATGTTGAGCAAAGATAGCGCCAGATAAAGAAACTAAACCATTAGCTAACGCTAAACCTAATACTTTCATTTTATCACTATCAATTGAACTTGCTTTTACCATTGCTTCATTATCACCACATGCTCTTAATGATAAGCCTAATTGAGTTCTTAAGAATAAATCAAGTAAAACAACCAAAGCAATAACAAGAGCATAAATAATGATAATTTTAGCATAAGGTGTAATTGTTTCTAATTGACTAAACACTGTTTTATATCCAAATAAAGAGAGATTAGGTGTTTCATTCATAATCATCAAATTAACAGAATATAAACCAGACATTGTTAAAATACCGGCAAGTAATGGCATAATTTTTAATTTTGTGATTAATAAACCTGTTACAATTCCAGCCATAACCCCAGCAATAAAAGATAACACTAACCCCAAATAAGGAGAAGCGTGTAAGGTAACCACAGCACTTACAGCACTTCCTAGAGTAAAACTTCCATCTACTGTTAAATCTGGTAAATCTAACACTTTATAACTGATATATAAACCAAGTGATAAAACTGCAAAAATACCACCTAATTCTAACGCTCCTAATACAACCGTCTGACTCATCATATAACCCCTACATTTCTACATAAGCTTTATCATTTTTAATTGAATCAGGTAATGTAATTCCTAATTCATTTAACACTTTTTTATTAACATAAATATTTAAATTATCTTTAAATACTTTAACTGGAATAGAACTTACTTTTTTACCTTTTAAAACTTGATCAACAATCTTAGCTGTTTCTTTCCCTAAATTTTCATAATTAATTCCTACTGATAAAAATCCACCATCTTGTACCATTGAATCAGCACCTACATATAATGGCTTTTTAGCTTTAGCACATGCTGGTCCAACAATATTCATTGCACTAGCAATCATATTATCATTTGGAGCAAAAACAGCATCACATTTTGTATTTAATACATCAATTGCACTTTGAACTTCATTAACACCTGTTACTGTTGCTTCTTCCATAACAATACCATGACTATCACAGAAAGCTTTCGCTTTTTTAATATTAGTTACTGAATTTACTTCACCTTTATTATAAATTACACCTAATGTTTTTAAATTTGGATTCACTTCAAGTGCTTTATCTAAGATTTGATCGACTTGAATTTCATCACTTGTTCCTGTGATATTTTTATCAGGTTTTTCTAAAGAACTTGTTAATCCTGCTGATACTGGATCAGTTACAGCTGCAAAAACAACAGGTGTATCTTTAGCCATTGTTGCTGCTGACATCGCTACTGGTGTAGCAATAGCGACAACACAATCTTTTTCACTTGATTGGAAACCTTGAATAATAGAAGGTGCTGTATTCATATCTCCTTGAGCATTTTTAAATGTATAGTGAATATTTTCTCCTTCTTTATATCCTAATTTATCCATTTCTTTATCAAATGATTTTTTAATTGTATCTAATGAAGTATGTTCAACATATTGAACAATTGCAACTTCTTTTACATCCTCTTTACTACTTGAACATCCTGTTAATAATCCTACTGTTAAGGCTACTGCCATTGATAATTTTAATAATCTTTTTGCTTTCATTATTTTTCCCCTTTTCTTTGTTTTGATTTTTTTAGTTTTTAACCAAACACCATCGTTTCAATTTCATAAATTAACCCCTTTCTATGAAATCGCATTTTCAAAACAAAAAACACCTGTCCCAAAAGGACAGATGTTATATCTGCTATGCCACCTTAAGTTTTAAAATGCTATCACATTCTTGCCCTGTAACGTAGGCTTACGTCAAAAGATACTCGTTACCTTTCCCCTTTGCCTTCATGGGTCCATTTACCAAGTTGCTTACTATCTAGATTTCACCATCCTAGACTCTCTTTGAGGGCTTTCCTTGTTTTATCTCCCAATCACAAGTTTATGTATGTATATAAATTATCACATTGATACGAACTTGTCAATAATGTCGACATCATTTCCTAGGAAATAACATTAATCTTCAAATAAACAAGCACCGTTTGTTTCAATAACATGTTTATACCAATCAAATGATTTTTTCTTATATCTATTATATGTTCCATTTCCTAAATCATCTGCATCTACATAAATAAAGCCATAACGTTTAGACATTTGTTTTGTTGATTCACTTACAATGTCGATACATCCCCAAGATGTATATCCCATTAAATCAACACCATCTATTTCAATCGCATTTAACATTTCTCTAAAATGAGCATCAAAATAGTCAATACGATATTGATCATCTACAGTACCATTGATTAATTCATCCTTAGCTCCTAAACCATTTTCTACAACAAATAATGGTTTACGATAACGATCATATAAATCTACTAACGAAATTCTTAAACCAATCGGATCTATTTGCCATCCCCAATCAGAACTTGGAATATATGGGTTTTTAATGGCTACATTCGTATTAGCTGCTGTTTTCTTTAAACCTTGGTCATCTTTAGCAACACAACTTGAAGAATAATAGCTAAATGAAACAAAATCTACCGGATATTTTTTCATAATTTCCAAATCGCCATCTTCCATTTTAATATGAAGACCTTCATTTTTAAATTTAGCTAACAAATAAGCAGGATATTCACCAAACACTTGCGTATCGCTATAACAATAAGTGCTTCTCATATCTTGTTGAGCTTGAAGGACATCTTCTGGTTTACATGTATAAGGATAATAAGTCAATTTTGTAAGCATACATCCTACTTTTGATCCCGGTATCTTTTCATGACAGATTTTTGTAGCTAAGGCACTGGCTACAAATTGATGATGCATTGCTTGGAAAATCACTTCTTGGAAATTTCTATTTGGAAAACGATCTTCTATTAATCCACCAGTAGTATAAGGATGACGAATCATAGAGTCTACTTCGTTAAAAGTTAACCAATATTTGACTTTATCTTTATAACGTTCACAAATTGTTTCTACATATCGTACAAACATATCTACAACTTCTCTTGAAGCCCAACCATCATAATTTAATACTAAATTAATAGGTGGTTCATAATGTGACATTGTTACTAAAGGTTCAATGCCATATTTTAAACATTCATCAAAAACATCATCATAAAACTTTAGTCCTTCTTCATTAGGTTGTAAATCATCACCATTAGGGAAAATACGTGACCAGGCAATAGACATACGATATACTTTAAAGCCCATTTCTGCAAACAATTTAATATCTTCTTTATAATGATGATAACCATCCGCACCATGTCTTTTAGGATAAAGAGAATCATCATTTGATTTTAAAGCATCTTCAATATCTTTTGAAGTAACAGCATTTTGTGCTTTATAATCTTGAACATCAACATCTAAATGATGTCTAGCACAATCAGATACTGAAATTCCTTTTCCTCCTTCATTCCATCCACCTTCATATTGATTGGCAGCAGTGGCACCACCCCATAAAAATCCTTTTGGAAATTGTCTTACCATTTTTTATATCTCCTCTTCATTTTTTCTACCCTTCTATTTAAAGCCAATAAAGCTGATTTGACTAGCGATTTTCAAAAAATGCAAAAAAAGAATATCTCTTTCAAGATATCCTTATTTTTAAATTAATTTTTATTTAATTGTTTTCTTAAGTTTTGTGCTGCCGTTATCATGTTGATTAAACTTGCTACTGTTTCATTTTCACCACGTGTTTTCAAACCACAATCTGGGTTGACCCATAAAGATTCAACCGATATCTTTTCTAGCATCACTTTTAATGCCGCTTCAATTTCTGTAACACTTGGAATTCTTGGTGAATGGATATCATACACACCTGGACCTACTTCTGTTTCAAAATCATTTTTCTTCAGTTCATCTAGAATTGTTAATTTTGAACGGGCGGCTTCAAAAGTAATCACATCTGCATCCATATCATCAATTTCTTTAATAATATCTTCAAATTCACTATAACACATATGAGTATGAATTTGAGTCTCTGGATTGACTTTACTATGACATAAACGAAATGCTTTAATCGCAAAGTCTAAATAATCATGATGCCAATCCGCCTTGCGTAATGGAAGTTTTTCTCTTAATGCTGCCTCATCTATTTGAATAATATGAATTCCTGCCGCTTGTAAATCTAACACTTCTTCTTTAATTGCAAGGGCAATTTGATACATCATTTCTTTTAATGAAATATCAACTCTAGGAAATGACCAGTTTAATATTGTAACAGGACCTGTAAGCATTCCTTTTACTTCCTTTTTAGATAATGATTGGGCATACTTGATGACATCAACCGTCATTGGTTTAACTCTTTTAATATCACTAAAAATAATAGGTGGTTTTAAACCCCTTGTTCCATATGACTGTACCCAACCATTTTCTGTAAAGACATACCCTTGTAATTGTTGTCCAAAATATTCAACCATATCATTTCTTTCAAATTCTCCATGAACAAGTACATCCAAACCTATTTTTTCTTGTAATTCAATACATTCTTTAATATGACGTTGCATTTCATGACAATAATCATCATAGCTTATTTTACCTTTTTTATACTTAAACCTTGTTTGTTTGACTTCTTTAGTTTGTGGAAATGAGCCAATTGTAGTTGTTGGTAATAATGGTAAATTCAGTTTCTCTTTTTGTACTAAGCGTCTTTGACTTCTAGGAACTTGTCGAATAAAGTCATCTTCTTTTAATGCTTTTAAGGCATCTTGGACTTGTTGATTTGTTCTTAATACACTTTCTTTAAATAAATTTTGATTTTGAATATAAAGTTCATTTTCTTGATAATGTTCATCTTCAAATAATTGACATATTTCATCCATCTCTTTTAATTTTTCATAAGCAAATGAAAAATGCTTTTTAATATTTGAATCCATCTGTGTTTCATTTTCAATTGTATAAGGAACATGTAATAAAGAACATGATGCATTTAAAATCACATTTTGATTTTCACTTAATTGTTTTAATTGTCTTAAAATATCTTGATAATTTGCTTTCCAAATATTTTTACCATTAATTAATCCTGCAAATAAAATCTTATCTTTTGGTAAAGGTGTCTGTTTAACTAAATCATATGTTTGTTTTCCTTCAACAAAGTCAAGACCTACCCCATCAAAATTGAGTCCACAAATTTCATGATAACAATCTCTTACATCCCCAAAATAAGTTTGTAATAAAACCTTAGTTGTTCCTTTATATTTTAATATTTCCTGATAGAAATCAACGAATAACGCTACATCATTTTGATCCATATCTTTAACTAAAGAAGGCTCATCAATTTGTAACCATGCCACCCCTGCTTGATGACACTGTTCAATAATATCAATATAAGCTTTCTTTAAATCTGTAACATAATCTTTTTTATCTTTAGTTCCATTTACTTTAGCTAAATCTAAAAATGTATAAGGTCCAATAATAACTGGTTTTGTTTCAATACCTATTGATTTAGCCTGTTTATATCCTTGTAGAAAATCAAGATTTCTTAATTTAATACATGTATCATCTTCTAGTTCAGGAACCATATAATGATAATTAGTATTAAACCATTTTTTCATTGTATGTGCCTTAACATCACCTTCTTTTCCTTGATAACCTCTAGCCATAGAAAAATAAGTCTTTAAATCATCTACATTTAAATCTAAATAACGCTTTTCAATTGCATTTAACATCACGGTCGTATCAAGCATACCATCATATAAAGAATAATCATTGGATGGTATAAAAGATACATGATGTTCTAATTGCTTATTCCATTGTAATGCTCTTTGTTCTCTAACAAATTCAAGATATTGAATTTGTGTAATTTCGTTTCTAAAATATTTTTCAGTTTCAAATTTTAATTCTCTATGAATTCCAATACGTGGAAATCCAATAATTGAATATTTCATATTTTCCCCTCATCTTTCTTTGATAACTCAAGTATAAAATGCTTCTTTATCAACGTAAAATATAAAATAAAAGCGGTTGATTATAGTTTAAAACTATAATCACCGCTTATTTTGTATATTCAATAAGTGTTTCTATATAATGCTTACCAAACTGGTCTAAAACGACTTTATTATGCGTAATGTAACCTATTTCCATATAATCATCCACCTCTAAAGGTATCGCTACAATATTCTTTCCATTCAATTGTTCATTAATAATACCACTACATATTGTATAACCATTTAACCCAATCAACAAATTAAAAAGCGTAGCTCGATCACACACCATAATATCTTTTTTACTATCTAAAGTACTTAATATTTCTTCAGAAAAATAAAATGAATTATGCTCACCCTGTTCATAAGATAAACGAGGATAAGGCTCTAAATCTTCTAATGTAACTAGGTTTTGTTTAGCTAATGGGTTATCCTTACCTACAAAAACATGAGGTTTAGCTACAAACAGTGAATGAAACTGTAAATCATTTTCCTTTAACGTCTTTTTGATGACTGTCTCATTAAAACGATTTAAATATAAAATACCAATTTCACTTTTTAATCTAGCAACATCTTCAATAATTTCATACGTCTGTGTTTCTCTAATTCTAAAGTCATATTCTTGACCCCCATATTTTTTAATTAAAGAAACAAATGCTTCTACGGCAAAAGAATAATGTTGTGTAGAAATACAAAACTGATGCTTAACTGGTGCTTGACCAAAATATTTTTCTTCTATCAAATTCGTCTGATCAATCACCTGTCTGGCATAACCTAAAAATTCTTCACCTTGACTTGATAAAATCACACCGCGGTTAGTTCTAATAAAAATGGTTATTCCCAACTCATTTTCTAATTCTTTAATTGCTGTAGTTAAGCTTGGCTGAGCAATATAAAGCTGCTTGGCTGCTTCACTAATCGTTCCCGCATTCGCTACGGCAATTACATACTTTAACTGTAATAATGTCATCTTCATCCCCCTGTTTTATTACCAAACAAGGAAACATACATCTGCATGCTTCCGGTTCCGGCAGAAACATCATTTTCTTTTCACGTATCTGACTTATCCTTCATGGCTTCACAGTGACCGACTCGCAGGGAATTACACCCTATTCCGTGTTCTATCAATGATAGATAAAAGAAAATGTTTAATTTTCTCTAACATTATAACACATTATTTTTGTTAAGATTGTGTAATTTTAAGCATAATACTTTAGAATGTTGCTATAATGTTAGTAATGAGGGAGTAGTCTCACAGCTGTGTGATGTTGCCAACAATCGCGAATCTATATTCTGGTGCATCTTAAAGACAAGACTCGTTAAGGCTTATGTTTTAACGATCTTGTCTTTTTTGTAAAATTGTAGGAGGAAATATTATGTACTATCAAAAAACAGTGAATGAAACATTAAAATTATGTCATAGTTCTATTTATGGCTTATCAAGCCAAGATGTGAAATTACATCAAGAAAAGTATGGTAAAAATGTCTTGCTTAAGCAAAAAAATGAATCACCCATCAAAATATTCATTGACCAATTCAAAGACTTACTTGTTATCATTTTAATTATTTCAGCTATTATATCTGGATTAAGTGGTCAATTTGAAAGTACCATTGTTATTATTGTTGTCATTGTCATGAATGCCATTTTAGGTACTCATCAAACCATCAAAGCCCAAAAATCCCTAGATAGTTTAAAAAAACTATCTTTACCTCAAGTTAAAGTCTTAAGAGATCAAACATTACAAATGATCCCCGGAGATGAGTTGACCATTGGCGATATTGTTCAAATTGAAGCTGGCGATGTTATCAGTGGAGATGGTAGAATTATCGAAGCTTCATCCTTGCAAACCAATGAAAGTGCCTTGACTGGCGAAACAGAAAGTATTGATAAACAATGTCACCCTCTATCTAAAGAAACCATGATATCTAATCAAAACAATATGGTCTTTTCTGGCAGTCTAGTGACAAACGGTACTGGTCGCTATGTTGTAACAAGTATCGGTATGAACAGCGAACTTGGTAAAATTGCCCAGTTGCTAAACGATACTCAAGAACGTAAAACCCCACTTCAACAAAATCTAGATCAATTTAGTGGTCAATTATCCATTATTATCATCATTATCAGTATTCTGGTTCTTTTTCTTAATATCTTTTTAGCTAAACAAAAACCGCTTGATGCTTTTATGATTGCTGTAGCTTTAGCTGTTGCTGCAATTCCTGAAGCATTAAGTTCTATCGTCACAATTGTTTTATCACTTTCTACCCAAAAAATGGCAAAAGAACATGCCATTATTAAAAACTTAAGTGCCGTAGAAAGTTTAGGTTGTATTTCTGTTATTTGCAGTGATAAAACTGGAACTTTAACGCAAAATAAAATGACAGTTCAAAATATTTACTTCTATGACCAACTTTACCACTATCAAGATTTAAACAAAGAAAAACATGATCATCTCACTTTATTAAAAACATGTTCACTCTGTAATAATGCTTCCATAAATAACCAACAAAGAATTGGCGATCCTACCGAACTTGCCTTACTTGATCTTGTAAACTATCATCATTTTCCTACTTTATCTCATTTAAATGAACTTCCTTTTGATTCAACCAGAAAAATGATGTCTGTTCTTTCTAAAAACCATCTATATAGTAAAGGCGCTCCTGATGTTATCTTACAAAAATGCCAAACCATTTTAATTCATGGCAAAAAAGAAAAACTCACTCATTTCCATAAACAAACTATTTTAAAACAAAACCAAACGCTTGCCAGCCAAGGTTTACGTGTCTTAGCCTTTGCTTATAGGCCATGTACATCTTTTGGTTTAACAGTAGAAGATGAAAATCAACTTACTTTCATTGGCTTAGTTTCACTTATGGATCCTCCTCGCCATGAAAGTCCACTAGCTGTAAAAGCATGCCGTCAAGCATCCATTAAACCTGTTATGATTACTGGTGATCACATTGTGACCGCTAAAAGTATTGCCTTACAAATCGGAATTTGTGGAGAGATTTCCTGAACTTTCCTTATTTTTCAAGGCTTACAGCCTCTTAGATAGTGAAATGATATGTATTTTCCCTTATTTTTGCCCTTATGCGGAATCCGCAAGGGAAATAAGGGAAATTTTTAGTTAAGCATTGCTCACTACTTTATCAAGAAGTCTTGCGGAATCCCGCTTTGCTTTTCTTGTTGAGTGAGCGTAAATATTCATTGTGGTACTGACATCAGAGTGTCCTAACAGTTCCTGTACATCTTTCGGTGCAGCCCCATTGGAAAGCAGATTGCTGGTGTAGGTGTGACGTAACTGGTGGAAATGGAAATCTTCAAATCCTTCCAGTTTTTTTGACACTGATCTGCATACAATGCTGAGTGTACTCGGCAGTTCCAAAGAGCCATCCGGTCTTAAGCAGACAAAGGAGATTTCTTTGTAATCTGCCGGGACTTCCTGTGTTCCGGCAAGATGATAGTATTCATAATAGACTCTGTTTTTCACATGAACTTCTTTGTAGTAATTGCGGTGATATAATTCGCCATACTGCATCCGGTTTTTGAGTTGTTCCTTTCTGGCAGCTTTTAATATTTCAGTCAGAGTATCGCCAAAATCAACAATCCTTACTTTCTTCCGTTTCGTTGGTCCGATAATGTTTTTGTGTTTTATGCCGTCGTAGCGGATACTGCGTTTTATGGTCAGGCATTGTTCCTCAAGGTTAATGTCCTGCCATGTAAGACCACAGGTTTCTCCGATACGGAGCCCGGCATAATACGCAATCTGAATCGGCAGAATGGCAGGTGGGTTTTTCTTTTCCAGATACTTGATAAGTCGCTCGTAATCCTCGTGTGAAATCGGCTGTGTGCCTTCTTCCACTTCATCATCGGAAAAGAGGTCAACTTCCTCTGCCTGTCGTTTCAGTTTGATATATTGCATCGGATTGAAACTGATTAGTTGTTTTGGAAATACTGCAAAACGGAATGACTGCTGTAACACTGCGGAAAAAGAATGTATATAATCTTTGCTGTATCCCTTTCTTACTTTCCCGTCTGGAAACTCACCACCGAATGTAAGCAGATCAAGAAATGCCTGTAAATGTTCGGCAGTAACTGTTTTCAGTTTGCGGTCTGCAATCGGGTGTTTTTTGATACAGCGGATTGCACCAAGATAATTTTCCACTGTGCCGTTGCTGAGTGTCCCGGTTTTCAGTTCTTCTTCCGCCCACATATCCAGAAGCTCTCCTACCGTAAGGCTGTCTGCCTTTGCGACAAACTTCTTATTTTCGTAATCTTCCAGTGCTTTGCGGAGAAGTTTTTCCGTCTCACTTTTACTTTCGGTTCCAGCATATTCTTTCTGAACCATTTTACCGCTTGCATCTTCTACATAGAAGCGATAGTACCATTTTTTTCCTTTTTTTCTAACAGATCCTTTTGCCATAATCGTATGTCTCCTTTCGATATCAGACAATCGGAACTGTTGAAATGCTTCTTGCGTGTAAGTATATCACAACTCCGGTTGTCTTACTATACCGATTCAGAATCCTCATACATAACTTCGGATAAAAGATTGGCAAGTCTTTGTTCTGCTGTTTCCGGTTTCTTAGAATAGAGTCTTATCACATCTGCCATATCGTTAAATGCGTTGACAGTATGTGTGATCTCCCTGAGAAACATGATCTCGTTATATTCATCTTTCGATTCAAAGCCCATTACTTTGGCAATGTCCGCATCTTTGGTACTGCCCTTGTAATTTTTACAGGCGAACTGAAACGAATCCAGAAACAGTTCATATTGCTTTAACATTAACAGCAGTAAGTCTTTGGAAAATGCGTCTTCTGTTTTATTGAGGTCGAGCGGTAACTGTTTGAGAATATCACTCATCGCATCACGAATCAGTAATTCTTTCTTATCCGTAATATCAGTTTCATATTCATCGGTTTCCCCTTTGAGCCATTCAATCGATACATGAAGTGCTTCCGAAAGACCTTCCAGTACCATCTTTTTGGTATTGTCAATCGAACCATTCTCATAACGCAGGATTGTGGAAGCGGTAACTCCCATCTTCTCTGCGACATAAGGCTGTGTCAGATTTAATTCGAGACGGCGCTGTTTTGCCCTGCTGCCGATCAGCTTGCGTAGTTCTTTATCTTTCATGCTGATGTGCCTCCTTTTTCGGTATGTCATTACTATACCACGCAACAAAATATATTGCAATATGCAATTTAAGAAAAAGAAACATAATTTCATAATGCTTGACAAAGCAATATAAACACGCTATACTGACAGCACAAATGAAATTGCATAATGCAACTAAAGAGGAGGTGGTCATATGACACAAAGAAAGATTGCCTTATCTATTGAGGAAGCTGCTGATTATACGGGAATCGGCAGGAACACCCTGAGAAAACTGGTGGAATGGAAGAAACTTCCGGTATTAAAGGTCGGGAGAAAAGTCCTGATCAAAACGGATATGCTGGAACTTTTTATGGAAGCCAACGAGGGCAGAGACTTGAGGGATAAGGGAAATGTGAAAGCAGTCACAAGAAACGGTTCAACTTAAAAAAGCGGTTCCCGAAGAAACCGCCAAAGGTTCTATCAGACCGGAGTCATGATATACCTACACGCAAACAGATTATACCATGTACTTCGTCTGACAGACAACAGGAAACTTATGTTTGGAAGAAAAAGAAAGGACGATGATATTTATGGCAAGATCAACAAAGAGTTATGAGGAGCGTATGCTCCAGTTGGAAAAGAAAGAACAGGAAAGCCTTGAGAAAGCAAAACAGTATGCAGTACAGAAACGGGAACTGAAGAAACGTCAGAAAGATGTGGAAACCAAAAAGCGGACACACAGGCTCTGCCAGATTGGTGGTGCGGTGGAATCGGTGCTGGGTTCTGCGATTGAGGAAGATGATATCCCAAAGCTGATCGGCTTCTTAAAAAGGCAGGAAGCAAATGGGAAATTCTTCTCAAAGGCAATGCAGAAAGAGCCAGTTGCGAATACGGAGGAAGTGTAATGCCGGAGGGAGTGGATTTTCCATTCCCTTCATTGCTTTTTCATGAAGGGCGCACTTATGGACAACCAGAGGTCGTCCGTATAAGTTTGCCACAGGTGGCAACCGGTCTGCGCTTACGCTTGCCGGGCTCGTTCCGTCGGCGGGCATTTCATGCAGACCTGCTCATGCCGCAGGAGGCACTCTTCGCCAGAGGGGCGCATTCCATGCAGGCTGTTATGCACAGGGCACTCTTACGCAGAGGGCGTTCCGGCAGATACCATTTTCTTTTTGGGAAAACGTTACCTGCCGGAAATCAAAGCCGGATACGGCAGAAAGGGGGAAACGGATCATGGCGATTTTTCATTATACAGTAAAGATTGTTGGACGCAGCAAAGGAAAATCCATCATATCGGCGTCTGCTTATCTCAATGGCGATGTGATGAAAAATGAAGAAACAGGCAGGATCAGCTACTATACTTCAAAAAAAGAAGTCGTTTATACCAGCCTGCTGATGTGTGAAAATGCACCACAGGAATGGCAGAATGTACCTGCTGAAAATATCAGACGGTTCCAGAAATCTGTCCGATATAAAAGGGCAGATAACCAAAATGCTGCACTGGAAAAATTCAAACTTACTTTTCAGAAGCAGCGTTTATGGAATGAAGTCTTGAGGATAGAAAAAAGTTCAGATGCACAACTCGGCAGGTCATTTGAGTTCTCACTTCCGAAAGAATGGAGCCGACAGGAACAGATTGATTATACAACTGAATATATTCAAAAGACCTTTGTAGATAAGGGAATGTGTGCGGATTGGAGTATCCACGATAAAGGAGATGGTAATCCCCATGTGCATTTACTGGTGACGATGCGGCCATTCAATTCAGACCACTCATGGGGTAACAAAGAAATCAAGGATTGGGAGTTTGTCAGAGATGAAAATGGAAATATTGTGGTGGATGAATCCCATCCGGACTGGTGGCAGGATAAAAAGAACCCTGACCGTCATGGAATCCGAATCCCCGTACTTGATGAAAATGGAGTCCAGAAAGTCGGGACAAGGAACCGCAAACAGTGGAAACGTGTATTAACCGATGCTACCGGGTGGAACAATCCGAAAAATTGTGAGCTATGGCGGAGCGAATGGGCAAACGTCTGTAATGCACATTTGAAAACGGAAAATCACATTGACCACCGTTCTTATGCAAGGCAGGGAAAATTAGAGATACCGACGATCCATGAGGGCGCAGATGCCAGAAAAATTGACGAGAAATTTCAAAACGGACAGACATCCTCTACTTCATGGAAAGTAGAGGAAAACCAGATCATAAAAAGACAAAATGCACTGCTGGATAAAATACAGATTTCTTTCGGAAAGGTATCCGGTGCATTGACACAATGGAAGGAGCGATTGGATGACATTAGAAGAAAGCCGGGAAGTCATTCCCATGATGGAGACAATGATAAACCAGATCGAGGAACAGCAGAATCTTATGGCAGCGATGGTACAGGAATTGCAGGAACGGGATCGACAGCTCCTGTCTTTTCAGGAGCAGAACCAGAGTTTAAAAAGCTTAAACAGCGAATTATCCAGGCTGCTAAATCTTTTGCCAGATACAGAAGAACTGCTCTCACAGATCGAGCAACAGAAAACCAGAATCGAACAGTTGGAAAACGAGAATCAGCAATGGCAGGAATTAACGCAGAAGCTGAACAACGAGAACAGCTTATTGCAGAAACAGAACAGCGAATTGCTGACCTTAAACAGCAGATAGAGAAAGCGAGGGAGATCGATGAGCGAATGCAGAAACTTAGAGAACGTCGGGCAGGTGGAAGAACTTCTGCTGATGACCGAACAGATGCAGGACGAACTGGATCAGAAAGACCAGACAATCCAGGAACTAAACAGGCAGCTAAGCGAATCGCTGACCTTGAACGAGAAATTGAACAGCGAAAACAGAGCCGAGAATATCGAAGCATTGCGGACAAGATTAAGGCAAACAGAGGAACGATTGACCAGCGAGACAGACAGCAGGAAAAGAGCCGACGCAGAAGCCGTGGCATGGAAATTTAAGTATGAAAAAGCAGAGCAGGAAAAACTTTATGCACAGACACACCAAAAGACGGTAGAGGTAGCTGTTGAGAAAAAAGTGCCTTATGAGAAATGTGAAAAATGTGACCGTACTGCTTACCGGAAAGCAAAAGAAAAATGCGATAGCCGTAAAAGCCAGTTAGAAAAGAAATATAAAAATATGACGATTGGTTATGAAAGTATCTTGTTTCTACTGGCATGGTACAGCATAACAACAACACTGTTTACTGCGATTCTTTCGCCGGTTTTCCTTAACGACTGTATCGTCTTTTTCGGTGCGTTAGGAAAAGGAATGGGAAGTTTATTTCGGGAGTTTGTGACAGGTGCAGACTCTTTCGGACAGTTAAGCAGTGGAATACCTAACAGTATTCTTTCCGGGATTGTGTACTGGCTGATTGCCGGTACTGTCATGGCAATTTTATTCGTAATAACCGGGTGGCTGATAATCGGGATTGGTTATCAGGTAGGAAAAATCTACCGGAAATATTGTTGGGATATCATCAGTATCGTGGTAGCGATAACGAGTACAGCTGTTGTAATTTACTTTGGAGAATGGATTAAAAACGCTAATCCGATAAATCTTATTGTATTGCTATTACTGTCGCATATTATTTATATTGGAATCAGATGTTATGTGAAAGACTGGATGGAAGAACGAGGATATTATTAAAAGAGGACAGGGAAATTTCATAATCTTCCTGTCCTTAGTAAGGGACTATTGATTGTTTATATAAAGAAAAAGTATATAAATAAATCTTGACAATTAGTACGAACTCGGACTATAATACAAAAGTCCGGATTCGTACTAATTTAAGGAGGAAAAAGATGAGAAAAGATAATAATATGATAATACAGTTGCAACGATATTATGCTTTATGGAAAGAATGTACAGCAATGTATGAGGAATGGTCAAAGGATCAGGGACTGTCTTCAAATGGAGTTTTTGTTTTGCATTCATTTTATGAAAGTAATGGAAGATGCACGCAGAAAATGATAAGTGAAAAATGGAATATACCTAAGCAAACGGTAAATACGATACTAAAAGATTTTCAGAAAAAAGGATACATCAATATGGTATCTGATGATTCAGACAAGAGAAATAAGCTGATATGCCTCACAGAATCAGGAATGGAATATACGAAAGATATCATAGAAAAACTGCACTCAAAAGAAATATATGTAATCGAAAAAATGGGATTAGAGAATATAGAAAGTCTTAATGATAATACAGAGCTGTTTATCAGACTTTTCAAGGAAGGAGATTGTAAGAAAAATGAATCATAAATCATTATTTTTTAAATATGTTATTCCATCTATTATAGCATTTGCATTATCAGGAATATATGCGATAGTGGATGGATATTTTGTAGGCAATACCATAGGAGATGCTGGACTTTCGGCTATTAATATTGTATATCCGATTGAGGCTTTGATTCAGGCTCTTGGAACAGGAATTGGTATGGGAGGAGCTGTTTATTACTCAATTAATGCAGCAGAAAAGAAAGGAAAACGGGCAGAAGAATTTATTGCTACAAGCTGGTGGCTTCTTGTAATAGTAAGTGTTATCAGTACCATAATTATTTACTCCTTTTCGTCTAAAATTTTAGGATTGCTTGGAGCAGATGGAATTATATTAACAAATGCGACAGATTATATCAAAATTATAGCACTTGGAGCAATATTGCAGATTCTTGGAACTGGAATGATGCCATTCATTAGAAATTATGGAAACTCTTTCTGGTCAATGTTTGCGATGGTTGGTGGATTCATAACCAATATTGTTCTGGATTTTATCTTTGTATGGATATATGAAATGGGCATGAAAGGTGCAGCCACAGCTACAATAGCCGGACAGGGTGTGACTGCAGCAATTGCAATCATATACGCATTATATAATAAAAAGTTTTATGTGTATGTATCCTTAAAAAATGTAAAAGAAATGTGTGGCGCTATATTCAGAGTAGGTCTTGCACCATTTGGGCTAGCATTGACTCCTAATATTTCATTGGTGTTTATAAACCGATTCTCCGCTTCTTATGGGGGAGAAAAAGCTATTGCAACTTATGCATGTGTATCCTATATTATCTGTATCATATATCTCATATTGCAGGGCGTAGGTGATGGAAGTCAACCTTTAATGAGCCGTTTTTATGGTGAGAAGGATCAAGAAAGCCTGAGAGGAGTTCAGAGAATGGCATACATTTTTGCAATAATTCTTGCTGTTTGTGGTGGAATTATCATGTATGTAAACAGAGCAAATATTGGAGGGGTTTTCGGAGCTTCTTATGAAGTAAGTATTGAGATTTCTAAAATTGTACCTATATTTTTAGTGTCATTACCATTTGTTGCGATTACCAGAATAGCGACAGCTGGATTTTATGCTACTGAAAAAAGTGGATTGTCATACATTCTTACATTCATTGAACCAGTATTGATGCTGATATTTATGCTTGTTTTACCACCTTTATTTGGTGGACAGATTATGATATGGTGGAGTACGGTATTGGCACGTGTTTTTTCAGCGATTCTGGCATTCATACTAATAAAATATTGCGAAAAGGGAGATTTGCAATATGGAATACAGAAAATTTAACAATCAGATAGTAGCAAGAATAATCTAGGTTTATCTATTGTATTTTTAAGGACAGCCTCATAGCAATAGGGCTGTCCTTTTAAAATTATGAAGCTAATTTTTAATAAATTCTAGTAGATTTTGATTGGAATAATCATAACTCTAATGAATCTTCAGCATCTACCCACATCTGTAAATTCCCATCAAGATATAACCTTGCATATTCTAATGGCTCATCGATTGCAAGCGATGTCAAAGCACAATCAGATCCAGGTGTGGTTCTTAAATTTTTTTCTGCTTCCCAACAATCAATACGGAGTATATAGCCCGTATTAGTATATACATCAATGCTGTTGCACTGTGGATTGTATTCTGCAAATATTGTTCTCATCGTATCCCATCTCCTTATCATTTAATCAATCAGTAGTAGCAAAAATTAAGAAGCATTTCAATCAGTTCACCATGTCACTTTTATTTTGTGTTATACTGTCTTATAGATTTTTCTTGCCCTTGTATTTGCCCTTATCAGAGTGCATAAACACTGATGGGACGATATAACACAAGGGAAATAATAAGGGAAAGCTCACCTGCGACAAATCCAGTGTTTTCAAGGGGTTGCGAAGAATTTAATAATAAAATATAACAGTTATTAAATTTCTTAAAACAGGTGAAATCTCAATCGGAATTTATCAAGATGGGGATTTATGTTTAGAAGGAGAACAACTTAATCATATATCTGATCAAGAACTAGAAACGATTTTACCAAAAGTAAGCGTCTATGCCCGTGTTGCTCCTGAACATAAAATACGTATTGTAAAACTATGGCAAAAACAAGGCGCCATTGTTGCAATGACCGGTGATGGTGTCAATGATGCTCCAGCTTTAAAACAAAGTGATATCGGTGTTGCTATGGGAATCACCGGTAGTGAAGTTTCTAAAGATGCTGCCAATATGATCCTTACTGATGATAACTTTTCCACTATTGTCAAAGCCGTTATTATTGGTCGTAATGTTTATCGTAATATTAAAAATGCGATTCATTATTTATTATCAGGAAACTTTGCCGGGATTTTATGTGTTTTAATGACTTCTCTCTTTTTCTTACCTACACCTTTCTATCCTGTGCATTTACTTTTTATGAATCTTATTACCGATTCTTTACCAGCTATCGCTATTGGTATGGAAAAAATAAAAGAGGATGTTCTTAATGATCCTCCACGTCATAAAAATAATCATATTTTAAATCAAACTTCTTTAAATGAAATATTAGTTGATGGTACTATTATTGCTTTCTGTACAATGATAGCTTACTATGTTGGGCTAAGGTACGATGCTTTAACAGCAGCCACTTTTGCCTTTGCTACAATTTGTCTATCACGTTTACTTCATGGTTTTTCTTGTCGTAGTAATCAGCCAATCTATCGAATTGGAATAACATCTAACATCAGTAGCATTCTTGCTTTTTTCGTTGGTTTTGGCTTATTACATCTTATTTTCTATATCCCATTTTTACAAGACTTATTCATGATTACTTCATTATCACTATCAAAACTTATCATGATTTATACTTTTTCACTTTTATCTTTTGTACTTATTCAATTTAAAAAAATAATAGTTAAACAATAAAACAACCCTTAGGTTGTTTTATTTGTCTAATATAAATTTTTCAATATAATGACCAATTCCATCATGATCATTATCATCAGTAATATAATCAGCAACACTCTTTGTTTTTTCACTTCCGTTAGCCATAACGACCCCAACACCAGCATTTAAAGTCATATCATAATCATTATCAGCATCACCAAAAGTCACGATATCCTTGATATCAATATCATGTAACTTAAGTGCCTCAATTAATCCGGCTGTTTTCGTCACTCTAGGATCCATATATTCATAAAGTACACTTGCTGTTTTTAATGAAGATGATTTAAATTGATCATTATGGAAAGTTTGACTTCTTGCAATGACTTGATCCATATAATCTTCTTGACAAACAATGATCAATTTTGGTTTAGGTTTTGTAAGATATTCATCGTAATTCACCACTTTATAAGGAACATGGTCCGCTTTAGATAACATTTGAATTAATTCATCATCTTTAGGTGCATATAAAATACCATTTTCCGGAATAGCAAAATTGACTTTCATATCTTGATAATGTTCAACAATATTTTGAATTAATTGACCATCTAAAGGATACTGTTCCTTATAAGTATCTAATTTATAATCATAAATTTCTCCTCCGCCAGTACCAACGATGATATCAACCAATCCATCAATATGCCAATCCTTTAGTAAAGTTTGAATACTATTGACATCTCTCCCTGTTGATAAACCAAATAAAATTCCTTTTTCTCTTGCTTTTTTTATTGCTTCTACTGTTATTGGTGTCACATATCCTTTTGAACAAAGAAGAGTTCCATCAATATCACACATAATTGCTTTTACACTCATAACACGACCTCCTATCTTCATCATAAAAAATGCTATAACGATAAACAATGCAAACTAATGGAAACGAATTATTTTTTCAAAATTATCTTATATTAAAATATAATTTAGAATTCTTTTCTCATTTTATCTTACCTTCTACTAAATTTTCATAATAATATAATTTTCGATCTAAATTATTTTGATAATCTAATTCAAAATAACTTGTATATAAAGTATCTAAAATATAAAGCAAAGAAAGCCTAGTAGAAAAAGATGAAATCTTTTTATAATGATTTTCATGATGTGCTAAATAGAGATGATAATCCGGTTCAATATCTTTAAATGAATAATCTCTAGAAGAAATTAAAACAATAGGTGTCTTCACTTTTGAAAGAATACGTGGTAAAACCTCTGTTAATACACCTCTTCCACCAAAAGTAATAACAACCGCTAAATGATTTTCATCACTGCTTGCTGCTGTTAATCGTTGTTGGTAATCTTCAATAGGTACATGAACATGAACACCTATTTCTTGCATCTGAAATTGAAAATTCAATGCAAAATAAATATTTCCTGCTGAAGTATAAAGATCAATAACTTGGGCTTTTTTCATAGCACTCGCTACCAATCTTAGTTGTTCTAAATCAAAAAGATTTCCCGTAAGATCAATTGTTTGTTTATAATCTTCACCTAAATTATGAACAATTTCATAATGGGTTTGATATTGTTTAACTGGGAAATCAAAATCAAAATCATCATTACACTTCAAATAATCTGGAAGTGAACTGGTAATTTTCATTTTCAAATCAGAAAATCCAGATAATTCTAACTTATCGCATAAACGATAAACAGTTGCTGGTGAAACAAAACAGGCTTGTCCTAATTCTTTATAAGACATATTTAATACTGCTTGTGGTTTTTTTAATATATAATTAGCTACTATTTTTTCATTACTTGAAAAATGGTCCTGTTTTTGTAATTTTAAAAATATATTCATAAATTTCTCCCCATTCATTAGTTTTATTATACCATTATTCATATCAAGATATTTTCAATTTTTGAAATAACCATCATTGTTCTTGACATCAATACTACTTGAACCCTTATAATATCTTTTGTTTTATAAAGAGGGGGTTCATTATGAGAAAACAAGTCGATATGCTTCATGGTAGTCTATGGGATAAATTATTATTATTTGCTTTACCACTTGCTGCTACAAGTATTCTCCAACAATTATTTAATGCAGCCGATGTTGCTGTAGTCGGAAATTTTGCTGGTAATAGTGCTCTTGCTGCCGTAGGTGCTAATGGTCCTGTTATTAATTTATTAGTCAATTTATTTGTGGGTTTATCAGTAGGGACAAATGTTGTAGTCGCTTCATTTATTGGTAGTGATAATCAAAAAAAAGCTAATCAAGCCGTGCATACATCCATCTTACTTGCTTTAGTAAGTGGGATTGTTTTATTAGTGATTGGTATTAGTTGTGCTCGTCCTATTTTAGAGATGATGTCTACACCAGAAGATGTCATTGATCTTGCTACACTTTATTTAAAGATTTATTTTTCTGGTATGCCTTTTATTATGTTATATAACTTTACAGCCGCTATATTAAGAAGTAAAGGTGATACCAAAAGACCACTTATTGCTTTAATTATTTCAGGAAGTGTTAATGTTGTTTTAAATTTAGTCTTTGTTATTATGTTTCATATGAGTGTTGAAGGTGTTGCTATTGCTACTGTGATTTCTAATATTATTAGTTCTCTCATCTTACTTTATTGTTTAACTCAAGAACAAGGTGCATTAAGAGTTAATTTAAAAGAATTAAAATTTCATAAACATATTTTAATTCAAATTGCTAAAATTGGTGTACCAACAGGATTACAATCTGCTGTCTTTTCAATCTCCAATGTGCTTATCCAATCATCATTAAATGATTTTGGTTCTGCTACCGTAGCTGCAAGTGCTGCTGCCTTAAACTATGAATACTTTAGTTATTTTATTATCAGTGCTTTTAGCCAAGCAGCTGTTACCTTTATCGGTCAAAACTATGCTGCTAAAAATTATCAACGTTGTAAACAAATCACTAAATGGACTATTCTTTTAGGAAGTATTGCAACTATCATTATTACAATTATCTTCCTCGTCTTCCATGAATTATGTATTAGTTTCTTTACAAGTGATCCTCATATCGCAGCTCTTGCTTATACCCGTATGTATATCGTTTTATCATTAGAAATTATTAATATGTTTATTGAATTACTATCTGCCTTTATGCGTGGTATTGGTTATTCAAGTACCCCAGCTATTATTTGTGTATTAGGTATCTGCGGTTTACGTATTTTATACATTTATACCCTTTATCCTATGATAGCAAGTTATGATCACTTACTCATGATTTATCCAGTAAGCTGGGTCTGTACAGCTCTTGCTTTAGCTATTGCTTATTATCATGTTCAAAAAAAAGAATTATCTTACTAATAAAAAAATGAGAATTCACTTAATTAAGAATTCTCATTTTTTATTATGACATGATTTGTTTTATCTTTCCCTTGATACATCAAATCATCTGCCTGTTTTAAAGCATCACTTACATGATGGACACCATGAACACCACCGATTGTTACTGATAAATGAATATCAGGGTAGTCATTTATGGTTTCATTTTTAACTGTATTTAAAATGATGTTCAATCTTTCCTTAAATGTTTCTTGAACCATATTTTGGAAAACCAATATAAATTCATCGCCACCATAACGAATTAATAAATCATCATCCCGAATACATGATTTAATTGCACTTGCCATATGTTGTAAAGCTAAATCTCCAACAGCATGACCATAATGATCATTAATATGTTTAAAGTTATCCCCATCAATCATTGCTATTGCATCAATAGTATCAATATGCTTTACAACTTCTTCATAATATCTTCTACTATAACATCCTGTTAAGATATCTGTATAGAATTGACGATTATATTGAGAAATCTTTTCCATAAACTTCGTATGACCGTGTGCACTTAGTAAAATTTCTTCCTTCGTTTTACAAATAATTTCTAAAACCCATGGTTGATTATCAATCTCAATATATTCAGCAATCACACCATAAACATCATGATCAATAAATTCCAACTTAACTGCTTGTCCTTTTTTATCATAAGAATGGCATGAAACACAACTACGACAAGCATGATCATGATTCCAAAATTCGTTGCATTTTTCTGTAGATTCTTCTATTCCTTGACTCGTAATCTTTACCACTTTTTGATTATGAATATCAACCAATCTTACATGATCAAAAATTTTCTTTAATTGTTCAATAATATCTAAAGCTTCTGTAAAAGAACATTTTAAAATATGTTGATTTTGATTTAATTCAACAATTTCACTTTCATTTAAACATGTAATATTTCCAATGACACCTGCATATTGTTGATTTTCCCATAAAGAATCCGCATGAATTTTATACCAATTCTTAGTATGATTGAATTCTAATTGAAATTTCATTTCAACAGTGGTATGTAAACTGTCAGTTTGTCGTAACTTAGAAACTAATTTTTTTATGTTTGATTTTGTTAAAAAAGACTGATCATCATTAGCAGGATGAACAATAACTTGATCTAATCCTAAACTTGCAGCTCCTCTAGAAGAAATATAAACCGTATCATCAGCCAAATCATATTTGAAAGTAATTCCCAACTGTTGCTCTATAGGAAGATGTGATTTAGATTCAATTTGGCTTATATCCTTAGTGAGTTGATTTTCAACAATTTCATCAGTGATTTTTGAAACAACCTGACCATCCACTCTTACATAATCATTTTCTAATTCCCTTTGGATAACTTCTTCTATATCACATAAACAATCTAGCAATAATGGATTAAATGTTCCACATTGCCCATTTAAAATCATTTCCATTGCCTGTTTATGACTATAAGCTTTTTTATAGCATCTTTCACTCGTTAAAGCATCATATACATCAGCTAAAGCTACAACTTGTGCCCAAATAGGAATTTCTTCACCCGTTAAACCATCAGGATATCCTCTACCATCATAACGTTCATGATGCCATCGACAAATATCATAAGCATATCTAAGCATCGCATCATTTTTATAACTAGGAATTTGTTGAATCATATTAGCACCAATAAGTGAATGTCCTTTAATGATTTCAAATTCTTCAGCAGTTAATCGCCCTGGTTTATTTAATATTTTGTCATCTATTGATATTTTTCCAATATCATGTAACGCCGAAGCTGTACTAATCAATAAAACATGATATTCATCTATTTGATATTGATCTGTTTTTTGAATTAAATACATTAATAACATTTTAGTAAGCGACTGAATATGTTGAACATGTAAACCACTTTCACCATTTCTAAATTCAACAATATTAGCAAGAACCTTAATCAGCATACTATTATTATCTACTCTTTGTTGTACTTGGTCTTCAACTAAATTAAGTAATTTCTTTTGTTTTTGATATAACCTAATCGTATTAGAAATACGTCGCATAATAATATACTTTTCAAATGGTCTTGTGATGTAGTCTGTTGCCCCTAACTCATAAGCTCTTTCTACAGTTGATGAAGCTCCTTCAGAAGAAATCATAATAACTGGAATATAATCTATAAAATGAAGTCGATTCATCTCTTCAAGAACTTCATATCCATCGACTCCAGGCATAATAATATCCAATAACACCAAATCAATACGAGCATCTTGCTCTTTTATAATATTTAAAGCATCTACTCCATTAGTAGCTTCAATCACATTATATCGATCATTTAACAATTCATATAAAACTAATCTATTTAATTGTGAATCATCAACAATTAAAATAGTAGATTTAATCTTTTCGTCCATATGATCGCTCCTTCCATAAAAAACACTTACCTTTTATATATTATACCCTTTTATGTCAAGAATTGCGATAGGAAGTCAACCTTGAAAACTATTTAATTTTTAATTGTTCAAAGTAATAACGAGGTTTATTATTACTCTTTTTACCATATTCAATAGCTTTTACAGGACAATAACATATACAAGCCATACAATGTGTACAGTTTTTATTCCAAACTGGTTTTCCATTTATTAATTTAATATTATTTAACGGACATTTTTTTGCACATTGACCACATCCAGTACATCGCTTATCTACCAAAAATGCATTAGCCTTAACGAAGAAACGATAAAAAACAGGATTAACTGGTCCACTCATAAAACGGTCATAAAGATTGTTTCGTGGTATTGGAAATGGCTTTTCTGCTTTAATAAAAGTAATTGCATTTTCAATATACGGTACTGCTTTTTCTACGATTTGTTTTGTTTCATTAACTTGTGGTGCATTAAACATTGCAATATAGTTTTCTGGCATAATAATTTGCATTGTGCCCATGTATTGTAATTGTTTATCGCAAGCAATCCGTCTGTTATATTTTGCGGCATTGCCAATTTCACCACCGCAATCCATAACAAACCAAATTCGCTTTGCTCCTAATAACTTTGTACTTAAAAGCCAGTTTGATACTATGCGTGGTATTCGCCATGCATAAGTGGGCACAACCACAATTACATGACAGCCTGTTTGTAATGGTGAATAATCATTTTCTTCAATTTTGACATTTAAATCAATGATAGTATCTTCTAGGGTCTCAGCTATTTTCTTAGCAATATAACGACTATTACCCGTTCCCGAAAAACAAAAAATCATATCGTCTTACACCTTCCTCTCATTTTATATACACTAAAAAACATATGCTTAAATTTACTTTTATTATATCATTTTAATAAAAAAGAGCATTCGATATCCTCGTGTATGCTCCCTATATATTACATTAATCAATATTGCCATCTATTTTCCATGATTACTTTGCATCAACAATTTGGAAAATATAAAATTTTAAATATGATGTTTCTTCCATGGTCCATAATATTGGATGATCAGCATTTTGTTGAGTTACTGAAACTTGTTTTAAAGTCACATGCGCTTCTTGGGCAGCATCTTTTAACATTTGTTCAAAATGACTTGTTTCCATAAAACGTGAACAACTACATGTAAGCAAATAACCGTCATTCTTTAATAACTCCATCGCTCTTTTATTAATTCTTTTATATCCTTGATAAGCATGATTAATTGTTCTTCTTGATTTAGTAAAAGCAGGTGGATCTAAAACAATGATATCGTATTGTCCTTGTTGACATTGATCTAAATAATCAAAAACATCTGCTTGAATAAATGACATTCTCTTTTCTAAATGATTTAGTTTAGCATTAGCTAAACCTTGATCTAAAGCTACTTGAGAAACATCAACAGCATCTACATGTTTCGCATTTCCTAAAGCTGCATTTAATGCAAATCCTCCAGTATGACTAAAACAGTCTAATACTGTTTTACCAAAAGCCATATTTCTTAATAAAACACGATTAGATTTTTGATCTAAGAAATAGCCTGTTTTTTGACCATTTTCTACATCTACATTTAATTTTAACCCATTTTCATTAATGATTGTTTTAGTGGGTACCGGTTGTTTCCAATACCCTTTATACATCTTTAATCCTTCTTTTTGACGTACTTGAATATCATTTCTTTCATAAATTCCTTTAACATCTTGACCATCTTCTCTTAATGTTTCTAATAATAAATCATAAATTTCATCTTTGATTTGTTCTAAACCATAAGAACTAATTTGACAAACTAAAATATCATTATATCGATCTACTGTAAGACCAGGTAACTGATCAGCTTCCCCAAATACTAAACGACAATTAGTTAAATTATCTTTTTCTACTGTTTTTCTAAAATCATAAGCTTTTTGTATTCTAGATTTAAAAAATTGATGATTAATAACTTCATTTTGATTTTTAGATAAAATACGTACTGTAATATGACTTTCCTTAGATAAAAAACCTGTTCCCATATAACGATTTGATGTTGTCATAATATCAACTAAGATCCCATTTTCTAAACTTTCATCAACAATAGCGTTATTTTTATACATCCACATTTGACCTTTATCAAGCCATTTTTCCCCTTCAGGACTTAAATATACAATTGGATACTCTCTTTTCATATGATTACCTACTTTCTATGCGCACCTATTCTAACAAATAATAAATCTTAATTCAATGATACAAAAAAGAAGTTATTTTTCATAACCTCTTTTAACCAAATGAAACACCCATTAACTTAGCCCCTGTTACCACTTCGCCTTCAGGATCAACATATTTTAATTTACCTGCACTTTGAGCTAAAGGAATCGCCTTCACTTCTGTTTTATCTAAAACAACCAGCTTACCAAAATCTTGATTTAAAACAAGTCTTGCTCCTTCAATACCAAAGCGTGTTGCCATTAAACGATCATAACTGCTAGGTTGTCCACCACGTTGAACATGTCCTGCAAGCGATACACGAATCTCATTATCAAAATAACCTTCTAATTCTTTAGCTACTTCATAAGCCACCGACATCCCATTTCGACTCGCTACCTTAGCTTTATATTTCTTTTTAGTAAGAAGACTATCTTCTTTACTAATAGCGCCTTCAGCACAGGCAATCACAGCATAATTTTGACCCTTTTTTTGTCTTTCTTTAATTGCTTTTACAATTCCTTTTATATCATAAGGTATCTCTGGCAATAAGATAACATCTGCACCTGATGCTAATCCGGAAGCTAAACAAATATGACCAACTCGATGTCCCATAATTTCAACAACAAAAATACGGTCATGGCTTTCAGCCGTGGTTTGGATTTCATCTAAATATTGACTAGCAACATTAACAGCACTTTGAAAACCAAAGGTATAATCTGTTCCCCATGTATCATTATCAATTGTTTTAGGTAAACCAATCACATTAAGTCCTTCTTGAGCTAACATATTGGCTGATTTTAAAGAACCATTCCCCCCTAAAACCACTAAACAATCTAATTTAAGTTTATTATATGTTTTTTTCATCGCTTCCACTTTGTCAAAGCCATCTTCAATGACTCTCATTTTTTTAAAAGGACAACGCGAAGTTCCTAAAATTGTTCCTCCAAGATTAAGAATATCTTCAAAATCTTCTTCTTTCATCTTTTTATATTGTCCTAACATCAGTCCTTTATAACCTTTTAAAAAACCAATAATTTCAATATCTTTACTTTGACGATAAAGTGTTTTTGCTAGGCCACGCATTGTTGCATTAAGTGCTTGGCAATCACCACCACTTGTTAAGATTCCAACTTTCATCATCTCATTCCTTCCTACTTTACTTCATTTTTGAAAAAATATTCTTGGCTGTTCATCAATGCTTTTTTATTCTTTACACGTTTATATTTTCCATCACTTTCTAACTGTGATGCTTTAACATTGTCTGACAACATAATATTAAACATATTGAGTAACATCTTTTTAAGTTTTGTATCAAGAACTGGCGCTGCTACTTCTACTCTTCTTTCTAGATTACGCGTCATTAAATCTGCTGAAGAAATATAAACCTTTGGATCATCTTTACCAAATATGTAAATACGTGAATGTTCAAGATAGCGTCCAACAATAGAAATAACATGAATATTTTCAGTATATCCTTCTACACCTGGAATTAAACAACATATTCCTCTTACAATCATATCAATCTTAACGCCAGCTTGACTGGCTTCAATTAATTTATCTATCATTTTACGACTTGTAAGAGCATTACATTTAAAACCTATATAAGCTTCTTTACCTTCTTTAGCTAAAGCAATTTGTTCATCTATATGCACAAATATTTTAGAAATCATACAATGAGGCGCAACCATTAATAAATCAGTATGATTTTCAGTTTCTCCAAAACTTAAATGATTAAATACACCATTAATTTCTTCACCAATTTCTTGGTTTGCTGTCATTAATGATAAATCAGTATAAAGTTTAGATGTTTTTTCATTATAATTACCAGTACCAATTTGGCTAATGTATTTTACACTACCTTCTGTTTTATAAGTAATTAAACACAATTTAGAATGAACCTTTAATCCATCTAATCCATAAATAACACGACATCCTGCTTCTTCTAATCGTTTAGACCAATCAATATTATTTTCTTCATCAAATCGTGCTCTTAACTCTACTAAAACAACCACTTCTTTTCCATTTTCTGCTGCTTTTATTAATGATTTAACAATTTTAGAATTTTTAGCAACACGATATAAAGTCATTTTAATACTTGCTACATTAGCATCATGACTGGCTTCATCTAATAATCTTAAAAATGGTGACATAGATTCAAATGGATAACAAAGTAATAAATCATGTTTTAATATTTGTTTAATCATCGGAACTCTATTATCTACTATTGAACTATTTCTTGATTCAAGACGTTTATAGAACATTTCAGGATGGATATATTTTAAATGATCTCTTAATTCACTAATAAAGCCAAAATCTAACGGTGCTTCACTTTCAAACACTTGATTTTTCTTTAAATTTAAGAAATTCATTAACATCAATACTTCAACATCCTCTAATCCTGATGACATTTCTAAACGTACCGGACATAATTTACGTCTTTGTTTAATTAAAGTTTCCATCATTTCACGATAATCTTCATGTCCTTCTAATGAATGATCATCCTCATCAATATCTGCACTTCTCGTTACCCTAATGAGTCCTTTACTTTTTACAGTGTATTTAGAAAAAATATGGGAAACAAAATGTAAAATAATATCTTCTACTAAAATAAATTTTCCTGGTTGACTAGGCACTGGTATGAGTCTTTCATCCATCGCATTAGAACATGAAACAATCCCCATTTTACGTTTACCTTTTTTAGATTCAAGACGAACAACAGCATACATCTCACGATTATTAATAAATGGAAATGGTTGTCTTTTTGATATAACTTGAGGAGATATTAAAGGTAAAATTTCTCTTTCAAAGTAATCTTGAAAATAGCGACGATCTTCTTTACTCGTAATATCTTTATATTTTAAAACACTCATTCCTGATTCACTAAGTTGATTCATGGTTCTTTGATAAATACGATCTTTTTTCTTATTTAAATAAGCTACTCTTTTAAAACATGCTTTTAATTGTTCTTCACCTGTCATCCCTGTTTTGTTATCCCTAGTATCAGGATAAAACAACATTTGATCATAAAGTGATCCTATTCTTACCATAAAAAATTCATCTAAATTCGTTTGATAAATAGAAATAAAACTTAATTTTTCTGCTAAAGGAACACCTCGATCCTTTGCCTGCATTAATACACGATCATTAAACTTTAACCATGATAATTCTCTATTTTCTTTGCAATTATTCATTCGTATTCCCCCCTATGATTCTATTATACACTTTTATTGCCAAAATAGATTATATAACATCTGGTATTATGTGAACTATCAAGATTGTGTAAAGAAAAGGACTTATTTTAATAAGTCCCTATTTAAGTAATATTTCTCCATTAGATTCAATAATTTCTTTATAACAAGAATAAGAATCTTTTAATTTTCTTTCTAAAGTTCCATGACCATCATTAAAACGATCAACATAAACAAAACCATAACGTTTTTTCATTTCACCCGTACCGGCTGAAACAACATCAATAGGTCCCCAATATAAATATCCACGACAATCTACGCCATCTTCAATAGCTGCATGAACATTTTTAATATGTTCTTCAATATAATGAACTCTAAATTCATCATGAATATGTCCTTGTTCATCTAAATTTTCATCTAAACCAACACCATTTTCAACAATATATAATGGTAAATGATAACGATCATATAATACATTTAAAGTATAACGAAGACCTACAGGATCTACTGCCCATCCCCAAGGTTGAGGTGCTTTATCTTTTAGATATGGATTATCTCTACATGTAAGACCACCTGTATCCACTTTTAAATTCACTTCACGATCATAAGTTGTAGAACGATAATAACTAAATGATAAGAAATCTACTGTATTTTCTTTAATAAGTCTTAATTCTTCATCACTAAAGCTAACTGTTACTTGATCTTCTTTCCATACTTTCTTTAAATAAGTTGGTACAATACCTAAACAGAATGGATCGGCCATATAAAAGATATTCATTCTTTGCGTATCTAATGTTCCTACTACATTTAAAGGATCACAGTTATAAGGATAAGTTGCAACAGAAGAAGCTGTCATCATACATCCAATTTGATTATTTGGATCAATTTCATGACCAACTTGTACTGTTTTAGCATTAGCAACTAATATATTATGATAAGCATCCCATTGATCTTGTTTAGTTGTTGAACCAATAGGATCATTTGGATCTTGAGGATCTTTGATAGTAAGAACACCACCAGCTACTAACGGCATTCTAAATAAAGCATTCACTTCATTAAAAGTAAGCCATAATTTAACTTTACCTTTATAACGATTAAATACTGTTGTTACATAACGTAACCAGAATTCAATCATTTTAGGATTAGACCATCCACCATATTCAGTCATCAAATGTAATGGTGTTTCATAATGAGATAATGTAATAATTGGTTCCATTCCAAGTTCATTCATACAATCAAACATATCATCATAATAAGCTAATCCAGCTTCATTAGGTTCAGTTTCATCACCATTAGGAAAGATTCTTCCCCATGCAATAGAAGTTCTAAAACTATTAAATCCCATCCCTTTCATTAATTATAAATCTTCACGATAACGATGATATCCATCAACAGCATCATGAGATAAATATACTTTATCTGGATTTAATGCCATTTCATATTTTTTCTTCGTTTCATTCCATTTAATACCAGGATCTTTAGACATAATTCCTACTAAAACATCTGTCACATTAGGTTGTTTACCATCTTCTAGCCATGCTCCTTCATATTGATTAGCAGCAATAGCTCCACCCCATAAAAAATTCTTTGGAAAACTCATAACTCTACCTCCATCTTTTCTAAAAAGTATTATAGCACTTGAATATCACCATAGATGTAGCTTTCATTTTTTGAAAAAAAGCATCATTAAGATAACTTAATGATGCCTATATTATTTATATTTATAGAACCCTTCTCCTGAAGCCATTCCTAGTTTTCCTTCATCTATATATTTCTTTAACATTTTAGCCATTCCTTTAAAATTATAAGGAGCTAAAAATGATGGAACCTTTAAGTACATAGAAACAATATTATAAGCTGTTGTTAAACCTACCGTATCTAAGATTTGGAATGGTCCTTTAGGTGCTCCTGTACCTAATGTCCATGCTTGATCAATACTTTGAGGATCACTAATACCATTAACATATAAATCCATTCCTGAAAACAATAAAGGAACTAACATAGAATTTAATAAATAACCTGATTTTTCTTTCTTTACTGGTAAAGGAATCATACGTATCGCTTTAGCAAATTCCATGATTTCATCAAAATACTTTTGTTCAGTTTGTTTTTGTGCCATAACTTCTGTCATATTATTTTTCCAAATACTATTAGCAAAATGTAAAGATAAATATTTGTGAGGACGTTTTGTATACTTAGCAAACTTAGATGGCAACAATGTTGAAGAATTTGTCACAATAATTGTTTTTTCTGGTAACATATCTGCCATCTTTTTATAAATAGCTGTTTTTTGTTCAACATTCTCTGCCATTGATTCGATAATCAAATCTGCATCACTAACTGCTTTTTGTAAATCTAATTCTAGCTTAATTGAATCATAAGCATGATTTGCTTTTTCAATGCATTTATCAAAATCAAAGTCATCATAATCACTAATTCCCATTGCCCAATTTTGAGAAGTCTTCCCTTCATCACTATTCATTAAAGCAATTGTTTCATGATAAACTTCTTTTAAATGATCTAATTTAGGTTGACACCTACCAATACTCCCTTCACTTCTTAGCCATATTGTCACATCAAATCCACAATAAGCTGCCTGATAGGCAATTTGGCTTCCTAACACGCCACCACCAATAACGACTACTTTTTTTATATTCATAATTTATTCCTCCTACTTTTATCTTATCATTTTGTGAAATATTTAACAAAACATTAATCATAAATCAATTTGAACTTCATAACAAAAAAAGGTCTAAATCTTTCGATTTAGACCTTCATTTTTTATTCATGTGATTTTGTTCCATTTACTTCTTCAAATACTTGAGGGAAAACATGTTTGTTTTCTTTATTTTTGAATTTGAAGTAAACAACTGTTAACACTGAACATACAACGATAATTCCTACAAAGACAGCAATTTCAGCTGATAATGAAGGATTTGTCATACTAATCACTTTTCTGAATCCATCAACACTATATGTGTAAGGAACAAATTTATGAATGACTTTATAAATCATAGGTCCAGTTTCTAATGGATAAGTACCAGCAGAACCACCTAAGTTAACAATCATAAATACTAATAATAAGAAGTCGCCAATATAACCTGTAGTTAAACTTAATAAGATAACAAGTGACATAAATGCAGCCGATACTAATATCGCAAGTAAATATGTCATTCCTAAATTAACAGGTTCAAATCCATTGATCAATCTTAAAGCTGTAACCATGATAATTGCAGCTAATGTAGAAACTGTATACATAACAGTTGCTTTGCTTGCCCAATATTTTAAAGCATCTTCTGCTTTTTTAATACCATGTCTTAATGGATACATTAACGCAAATGCTAAACATGTTACATATAATCCAACTGACATCATATATGGAGCCATAGCATGACCATTATTTTCTACTTTAGAAATTTCTTTGTGTTTTGTATCAACTGGTGCAGCAACCATATCTGTAGTCTTGTTTGTAGAATCAATCTTACTTTCTTCAGCTCCAGATTTTAATGCATCATTTAATGTTGTTACACCATCTGCAGCAGTAGTAATACCTTCACCTAAAGTATCAGAACCAGCAGCTAACTTACCAGCACCATCACTAATTTGACCGGCACCATCAGCTAATTGATTAGCACCACTCATCAAAGTTCCATTGTTACTTACAAGTGTTGAAGTACCAGCATTTAAAGTAGACATTGCCTCATTAAGTGCTTTGTTATTGTTTGTAAGTGTTGTTAAGCCGTTTGAAATTTGTCCAACAGCAGTAACATAATTATTTACCCCTGTTAATAATCCTTCTTTTTTATCTGTTAACCCAGTGCTAACTTGGCTTAATCCATTATCAACTAATTTACTTGCCTGAATTAAACCGACATTTTTTTGATCGTTAACTGGATCAGCCGATACTTTTGTTAAAGCTTGTTGAATACCAGCTACTCCTTGTGCAGAAGCTAAAGATTTCTTAGATAACTCATTTACTTTTGTTGCTAAGTTGTCTGTTGTATTTAGTAACCCTGGCTTTTCAGAATTTCCTTCTTCACCCAATAAACTTTCATTAATTACATTAGAATATTGAAGAGAACCTGCTAATGCCGTGTATTCATTAATATCAATTTTCCCACTGGCATATAATTGATCAATAATTTTTTTGGAACTGGCATTAGTTTGATTTGAACTAGTTGCTGCTCCTTTTAACTGTTGAGTGCTTGTTTTAATTGTTGGCAATGTTACATTTTCAAAAGTACTTGCCTCTTTACTAAGAGCAGTCAATTCTTCTTGGCTAGGTACTCCTGCTGCTTCAATAGTTGCAGACAATGTTTCTAGCCCTTGTGTTAAAGAACTATTAACTCCTTGTACTTGTTGTACACCTTCAGTTAATTTTTTAACTCCATTAACTAAATCTTGACTTTTAGAATTAAGTTGACTTGCACCATCAGATGCTGTTTTTGTATAATTAGTATATTCGCCAACTTTATCTTTTAATTGATAGACACCGTTGTTAACAGTAACAACACCATCTGTGTAATCTTTTAAACCCTTTGTTAAAGTATTTGTACCATCTTTAAATGTTAAAGAGCTACTCGCTAATACTTTTAAGTTATCACTGATTGTTTTATTTCCGTCTTTTAATTGAGACATCCCATCAGATAATTGTTGAGTACCATCACTGGCTTCAGCAAATCCATCAGACATTGTACCAATTGACGTAAAAATTGTTTCAGCATAAGTTTTTGTTACTGAAGAAGAAACCTCAGCTTTAATTTTGGCGATAGCTGAATCGTCCATTTTTGATGCAACATAGTTTGTTCCAGGATTTGTTGTATACTTCAAAATCATCTTTTGAGGTTCCTTATCCAACAAAGTTGTCGCATTTTTTGAGAAATTACTTGGAATCGTAATGACCATGTAATAATCGCCATCTTTTAATCCTGACATTGCTTTCTTTTGACTAACGAAGTGGAAGTCTAAAGAATCATTATCTTTTAACTTATTGACAAGTTCTTTACCAACGTTAAGATTCTTATCGTTGTAAACAACTGCCTTATCTTCGTTAACAACAGCAACAGGAAGATCTCCACTGTTTCCATATGGATCCCACATAGAACCTAAAAAGACAACAGTGTAAATACTAGGAATAGCGATTAAAGCAACTAATACTATTTTGATCCAAGTATTGTGAAAAATATTTTTCCACTCTTGCTTAATCATAAATATCCTTCTTTCTATATACTTTGTCTATAGACATTTTACATCTATGGATATATAATGTCTATAGTGTATTATAAATTATTCATTATAAATGTCAATAATCTTGATACAAAAATTAACTTTTTTGATAAAATAAACAAAAGGGATGAAAAGGAAATGAAAATAAGAAAAAGTTTTGAACAAGCAATATGTATTCTATTGCTTATTGGGACACATGACGGTCCTTTAAAAAGTCATGAATTAAGTCAAATATTAGATGTATCTGATTCTTATTTAAAGAAAGTAACAAGACAACTCGTAGTAGCTGGTCTCATTACTTCTAAAGCAAGCAAATTAGGTGGTTTTGTTTTAAATAAAAAAATGGATGATATTTCCTTCTTTGATATCTTTGAAGCCATTGAAGGAAAAGAAAAATTTATTCAAACAACACATCTAGTAGATAAAGTATTTGATCCTGCTTTTAATGTAAAACAAACAGAAAGTGTGATCATGAATTATTTAAATGATGCTGAATATCAATATAAATCAAAATTAAAAGAGATTAACTTAGCTGAAATTACTAAGTTTGCTCATAAAGGTATAATATAAAATGGACACCATATCATATGATGTCCATTTTATATTATGTATAAGTCATTAACTGTTATAGATATCTTCGTCAAACATATTTTCTTTTTTAGCCACAATAACCGAGGTTGAAGAATCCCCCACAACATTCAATGATGTCACTAACATTTCAATAGGTCGATTAATTGCTAGAATCAATGAATAAGCTAAAAGTGCTGCATCATTGGTATATCCCATTCCTGTTAAAATCGTAAATAAGATGACGGCTCCTGCTCCCGGTGCTGCCGGTGTACCAACAGAAGCAATTAATGCAAGTATTGCGATAATAGCCATCGAAGTAAAAGACACTTTATATCCCGAACTTACAGCAATAAACATTGCTGCAATCACTTGCATAATAGCTGTTCCATCCATATTAATCGTCATCCCTAATGGTAAAGTAAAGGATGCGATTTCTTCATGAACTCCTAATTCTTCTACTGTTGTTTTCTTGTTTAAAGGAAGTGTAGCAGCAGAAGATGATGTTGAAAAACCAAATACGGCTACTTTAGCAGCTTTCTTCATAAATGGACGAGGATCAACATGAGCCATCGTCATTAAATAAATTGGATAAGCAATAAATAAATAAGCAAATAAAGCAAAAACAACGGAAACAACATATGCTAAGGCTGGTTTTAATGAATCAACACCATAAATAGCAAATGTTCTTGTTAGTAAACAAAAGATTGCATAAGGTGCAAATTTGGTAATAACAAATGATAAACATACAGAAATAATATCAGCAATTTCTAACATTAATTTTTTTAATGTTTTTGTTCTTTCAGGAATTTGATTCATTGCTAAACCAATTGCAACGGCTAAAAAGACAATCGCTAATACATTTCCATTAGAAGTAAATGCACTGACAAAATTATTTGGTACAATAGATAAAATAATATTCAACGGATTCGATCCTGTTGTTCCCTGTTGAAGCGTCACATGACTAGCATCAACTCGATTAAATAATCCTAATTTATAAACGACAAAGCCTACTACACCAGCCCACGCTAAAGCACAAACTGTTGTTTTTAAAAATGTAAAAATTGTTTTTGAGGAAATTCTTCCTAATTTCTTAGTATCTGTAATCGCACAGATTGCTAATGAAATAGAAACAAAAACCATCGGAACAATAATAAGTTGTAATGAATTAACAAATAATTGCCCAATAATATAGAAAATACCAACTGAACTTGTTGCTCCTTCAGCTGTAATATCTTGGAATAACAAATTATTAATTGTTTTCCAAACAGCTGCTTGTCCATGACTGTTTAAATACTCTCTAAGTAAAATACATCCAAAACTAGCAATAAGCCCGCATACTAATGCAATTAGCATCTTTTTTGCTAATTTCTTTCCATCTTGACTTGATTTCATAAAGACCTCCTCGAATTTTTTCCCAAATTATCAACATTATATAATAATATTTTAAATTTACAAGATAAAAATTTACATTTATAAAAAAAATGAGATTTTCATCTCATTTAAGCATATCCCCAAGTTAATAATTCCCATTTACCATGTTTTGTTCTTGCTAGAAACCACTGCCAATCTGTGTATTCCTCATGAGATTCAAATCCCCCTTCAACATCTTTAGAAGTATGAAAAGAACTAGAAAAAACAACAGCTTCCTGATAATCTTTCTTCTTTAAAGAACGACAATACTTTAACTCATTTTTTGCTTTTTTATCTCCTAAATATTGAAGATGACGTAATGAACAACCATTCCACGTATTAAATTCTTTCAAAATAATTTTAACAGCTTGCTTTAAGTCTTGTTTACTATAAAGGCTTGAATGACCATAATCTACTGTATAGTGACTTTGACAGCCGCTTATCAATAATACACAAATAAAAATTAAACTTGTCTTTTTAATCCATATCATACATTTTTCCAGTTTCATTTTTTCGACACTCATGTTTTTCATAATAACCTATAACTTGTTTATTTTCATCTCTTAAAGCTATCATATAAATATCTTTATCTTCTTTACTGTTATAAGAAGTATAAACACGATTATGATCTTCACTTTCTTTAAACCATGTTAATATTTTTCCGATTGCTATCTTAGATTTTTCACCATGACAATTCAATAAACTTTGACCAATTAATGATTCACCACCAAATTTTTGATATCTATTTATAGCTACAGGGTTCATATAAATAATTGTATGATGCGTGTCACATAAAACAACTGGCACTAACTCTTGATCAATAACACTTTTAAAAAACATATCTAATTTCATTTTACTTATCCTACACTTTTAACAATTTTTTTAACTAACACTTCTGAAACCATATCATAGTCATTTTCATGGGGTTGGGGCGCATAACTATAACTTACATTTTTACCACTGGTTGTTTCATCACAACACCAATCTTTACATGAACTATGTACTTGACTAATTCCTGTTTGTTCCATCATTGTTTTAGCATTAGTCGCATTGATGCCACTTCCAGCAAGAATCTCTATTTGACTGCCGTAACGTTCTTGTAATGTTTTAATCACTGCTATGCCATCCATGGCTTTTGCTTGTAATCCACTGGTTAAAACACGATTAACCCCTAATTGAATAAGCAATTCGATTGCTTGATAAGGGTCTTGAACACAATCAAAAGCACGATGAAAAACAACTTCACCATGATATAATTGAATAATAGAAACCATTTTTCGAGTTTGTCTTTCATTAATTGTCCCATCTTTATTTAAACATCCAAAAGCAATCCCATCACTACCATGTTCTAATAAAAGTTTTGCATCTTCTTTCATTACTTCAAATTCTTTATCACTATAACAGAATCCAGCTCCTCGTGGTCTTACCATTGAAATGACTTTTAAATCAGTATTCTTTTTAATTAATGTTAAAGTCGCTAAAGATGGCGTTAACCCACCTAAATACAATGCACTATTAAGTTCTATTCTTTTCGCACCACCTTTATAAGCATTCAATCCATCTTCATAACTACCACAACATATTTCTACTATTCTTTCCATCTTATTCACCTTCACTTTTTACATAAACCCATTTACCTGATAGATATTCATAAAGATTTTCTTCAGTCGCATCACTTGCTTTTTTTACTTTTACATAGACTTTACCATTTTCACTGTATGGTAGCCCAACGTAAGGACATTGATCAAAAGACTGTAACATAAAACTCTTACCACCATCATTCGTTACATAAAGTGATGTTTCTTCACTTCCTCCATGTCCTAATAAAATAAAGCCTTGATTTTCATCAATAAAATATATGCCTTTAGCTTGACCACCTTCACCATTAAATGGATCTTGATTAATTACTTCATCATTTTTATTAAAAGTATAATAACGTGTTCCTAAAGCAGCATCACTCACAACTAATTTATAAGTAATAGAATCATTATAATAAAGTGTTACTTCATCACTTTGATCAATAACCATTTCACCAGCGTTATGTTTTTCTTCAGTTTGACTTTCATTTATCATAGCCGGCTGATAAAAACAACTTACTGTATCTTGGTATTTTATTTGTAAACAATAGCCAGATACGTGTTCATATAAATGTTGCTGATCACATTGAATATACTGATCATCATTTTCATAATAATCCTCTTTATTTAATACAGCTTCTTGATAACCTACGTATTTAATACGATATGTTTGTCCTTTTAATTGATTAAGCTGTAAACTCATATGATCAATCATATTAAACATTTCATTTAATTTATCTTTTTGTTGGTAAGTTTTGTTTACTTCATTATCTATCCATACTGTCATATCTTGTCCCTTATAATCAAGTAAATAACTATGTTCATGATTATAAATGAGACCTTCAATCTTTGTAATCTTCCCCTTTTTATTAACATCGACGATAAAAGAATCACTTATATAAAGATCATCATTTATTGAAATATTTAAATCTTTAAAGATACCCTTTATCCCTGTTTTATAAAATTGTAAATGTTTCATTTCTATTTGTTTTGAAGAATTTTTTCTTTCTAGATACCATGATAAATGTCCTTGATAAGGAATCGCTGTTTGATAAGTTCGATAGCCAAAAAAACAAGTCATCACAATCATCACGCATAATTCTATAGTTAATAATGGTTTGCACTTACTTATCAGTTGATCAAAAATATGCAAATCTTTCTTTAATATAAAGTAATAAATCGTCCAAAAAAGAAACCATATTCCTTCAATCAATATTAAAGGAACAATCACCATCAGATGTCTTCTTAATCCACCATTTAAACATAATAAATAAATTTGATATAAACTAAAACAATAAATCACAATGAATAAAGGATTCAATAATACTTGAAAATATCTCTTTTTATTCATCTTTTAAACCCTTTGTAAAAATAACTTTATCATCATGATCTTTAAATCCATTTTTTTGATAAAAATGATAAGCCGGTATATCCCTTTCTGTAAACAATACAATTCCTTTTATCCCTTGTTCTTTTATTGCCTTTTCTACTTCTTTCATAAACAAAGAACCTGTTCCCTTGCCTTGATATTGATTAAGTACACCAAATTCATCTATCCAATATTCAATTCCTTCATACCAATGTTTTATTCTTCCTATACAAAAACCAACTAATTGATCTTGATCATATAAACCATAAGATAAAGAACTTTTATTATCCATTTCATCTAGTAAATAGAGTTCTAACTGTTTTAAATCATCCCATTGATCATTCCATGGTTCTACTGTAAAAACCTGATAAAAAACAGCTTGTACTTCTTTTACATTATTTGCATCTATTAATTTTATTTCCATATTATCCTCTTTTCTTTTATTATTTTATCAAAGAATAATTAAAAAAAACATATGAATTACTTCATATGTTTTACCAAGTCATCGCAAATTCAACAAATTCTGGTTGATTAGCTTTCCCTATTTGAATTTGCTTTCGATCTATCGCTTTTACTTTATTCATTTCTTCTTCAGTGAGCATAAAATCAAAAATACTGATATTTTCGATCATTCTTTGTTCATGAATTGTTTTACAAATCACGATTTGGTCACTTTGTGTTAAATAACGTAAACAAATTTGTGCAGGCGTTTTTTGATATTTTAAGGCTAATTCTTGAATGATCGGTATTTCAAACATGTCTTGGAGTTGTCCTTGACCAAGTGGTGCATAAGCAAAATGAGCAACTTGGTATTTATTTAACCATTGATGTTCTTCTTGTCTTTGACAAAGAACGTGCGTTTCAATTTGATTAACAGCAGGAACAACATGATTAAAATGGATTAAATCAATCATACGATCCATATCAAAATTAGAAATACCGATTGCTTTAATTATACCCTGATTATATAAATCTTCTAAATCACGCCAAGCTTGATAATAATGACCAAAAGGCCAATGTAATAATACTAAATCTAAATAATCTGTTTGTAAATGCTCTAAAGATTGTTTTATAACTTCCTTCGTATTTTCATAAGAAGTAAAATTGACTTTACTTACAATGAATAATTCTTTTCGTGATACGTTGCTTAATCGAATGGCTTCACCTATTTCTTTTTCATTACCATAAGCTTCTGCTGTATCAATCAAACGATAACCCTGTTTAAGTGCTTGTAAGACGCTCTCTACACATTGCTTCCCACTGATTTGAAAAGTGCCAAATCCTAATACCGGTATTTTAATACCATTATTTAAAGTTTTATATTCCATACTCATTCTCCAATCCATATACTCTTTTCATACTTTCAATTCGATAAGCACTATCTTCTATTCTACCTTGATCTAACTTAGATATAATTGTCATATCTTCTTTGCTTAATTCAAAATCAAAAACAGCTAAATTCTCTTTAATTCTCTCTTTTGAACTTGATTTAAAAATAACAATCTCATTTCTTTGTAGATGCCATCTTAAAACAATTTGTCCTACACTTCGTTGATAACGCTTAGCGATATCTTTTAAAACATCGTTTTCAAATATATTTTGCTTGCCTGATGCAAAAGGTGACCACGCTTCAACTTGGACATTCATTTTTTGATGAAAAGCTAATTCATCTTTTCTTTGCAAGAAAGGATGAATTTGAATTTGATTAATAGCTGGTTTAACTTCTTGATGATAAATAAGATCATATAAGCGATCATCAAAGAAGTTAGATACACCTATTGCTTTTATTTTTCCTTCTTTATATAAATCAGTTAAAGCACGATAAGCCCCATAATAATCCCCTAAAGGACGATGAATCAAATATAAATCAATATAATCTAATTGAAGTTTATGTAACGATTGATAAAACCCGCGTATTGCTCCTTGATAACTATTATCACTTACCCAAAGTTTTGAAGTAATAAAAAACTCTTTTCGATCAATACCACTTTCCTTAATAGCCATTCCTAAAGCTTCCTCATTTTGATAAATGGCAGCTGTATCAAACATTCTTACTCCTTGTTTAATCGCCTCTAAAATAATATTTTTACATCCTAATAAATCACTGAATCCACAAATGCCAAATCCTAAAGCCGGCATTTTTACACCATTATTTAAAGTTTTATATTCCATATGCCCTCCTCCTACAAAAAGCATAACACCCTAGAGTAACTCTAGGGCAAGACATATTTTAATATTTCTTTTTACTTGGATTTTGTTGATCAGGAATGATATGTTTTAAAATCTTTTCTTCTTTTTCAATTTTATGTTTTAAATACTGAACCCGATTTTGTGCTTGTTTCAATTCTTCATTGGCTTTGATAAGTTGATCTTGTAATATTTGTAATCTTTGTACAATGGCTTCATCGCCATCTTGCATGCACAAATCATGAAACTTTTTAATAGATTCTAATGACATGCCTAAACCTCTTAAATACTTAACTCCTCTTAGCCAATCTAAAGCCTGCTCATCAAAGACTCGATAATTATGTTGATCTCTTTTTACTTCAAATAAATTTAAATCTGTATAATAACGTACTGTATGTTCTGACATTTCTAATATCTGACATACTTCTTTAAGTGTGTAATTCATTGTTCATCCCTCATTTTTTATATAACATATTTTATCATAACTATGATAAAATATAGATAATAAAGGAGGTATTTTTATGGGATTTATGGATAAAGTCATGGAAGAATCTTCATATTCAAAAGCATCCGGCAATGATTTACAATATGTTGTTCTTCAAGTTACTTTAAAAGAAAAGTTATTTGGTACTGGCTCTGGTAATCTTGTTGAATTAGAAAATGTCATTAATGAACAAGCCAGCAAAGGCTATCGCCTACATACGATTTCTACATCAAATGGTGGTAGTAAAGGATTAGGTGGTGGAGATCGTATTCAAGCAACAATGGTATTTGAAAAAATATAGACCTTAACAGGTTTATATTTTCATGTTATGATTCAATCATTTGATTTATATTCAAAAAATCCTAACTTGAATACCGATTTCCCTATCTTAATTCTAGATGTCAATCATGATTACTGTATTCCTAAAAGATCTCATTTTCATGAACTGCACTGGCATGATGAAATCCAAATCATCTATGTATTAAAAGGTCACATTACAGTCAGTACCCTTCAACAAAATATCACTGTTCATGAAAAACAAGCTATTTTTATTAATTCCAAAGTATTGCATATCATCAAAGATAGCGTTCATGGTCATTATCGTACTTATTTGATTCCCTTAAATTGTCTTTTATTTTAAGAGGAAAAATTAAATAAACAAATCTCTTCTTTTTTAAATCAAAGTCATACTACCCTTTATTTAATAAAAGAAAAAGAAATATTAGAACTCATTTTCAAACTTCCACAATATCAAGATATTTATATCTTATGTTCCCTTATTTCTTTAATTATGTCTTTATTAATTAAAAAAGTGCCTCAAATAACTTCTTCTGTTCACTATCTTCAAGAAAGAAATATTGAACAATGTATTATTTTTATTCATCAACACTATCAAGAAGATTTAAGTTTAGCTGATATCGCCTCTTTTTGTCATTTAAGTATTGGCTATTTAGGAAAAATATTTAAATCATCTTTAAGTGTTTCTCCTTATGAATATCTCATTCAATATCGTATCAATCAAAGCCTAACATTACTTGCTCATCCTCAAAATAATATTACTGAAGTAGCCTTACAAGTAGGCTTTAATAGCGTGAGTCCTTATATTCAAGCCTTTAAAAAATATATTCATATTACCCCTAAACAATATCAAAAGGAACTATTCAAACAATAGTTCCTTATTCTTTATTTAAACTTTCTTCTAATTCTTCAATTTTTTTCTTTAATTCATCTATTTCTTGAACAAGTGGTTTACTTTGTTCATCAAACACATCACTTTGTGTTAAAACTTGGTAATACAATTTACCTAATTCAATATACTTTTGATCCAAATCTGCTTCTGTACTTTTAATACTCACTTTAGTTTTAGCAGTTCCTGCTAACTCAGAAGATTTTTCAATTGTTTTCTCTGTTAACTTGGCTGCTTTTTTTGTTAAATCATCAAATAATGCCATAACCTTTCCTCCTTATATTATTAAGATATTTTATCACAATATCACTATTTAGCCAATTGAAAATAATTAACCTCACTCTTTTTAATAAAGTAACGATAATGAAAATACATTGATAATATAAATGTTAATAATTCAGCTACCGGTATAGCTAACCATGTTCCAGTTAAAGCAAAGATGGCAGATAAGATAATGAGTGAACTACCTGTAAATACTAATGTTCGGCAAAAAGAAATGATTGCTGAAATCTTTCCATTAGATAAAGCAGTAAAAAATCCTGATGTTGTAATATTAATTCCACTAAAAAGAAAATTAAATGCAAAAATTTTAAAACCTTCTACAGTTAATTGATAAGTTTGGGGGACTTGGGTAAACACTCCAACAAGCTCGCGTAGCGATGCAAAAGCAATCATTGTAATCACAAACGAAGAACATGCAACAAAAATAAATGACACCTTATAAATATGTTTCAATTCTTTTTTATCTTTAGCACCATATTTATAACCAACAACCGGACTAATTCCCATTGAAAATCCTAAATAAAATGCATTAAATAAAAATTCAGCATATAACAAAATCGTAATCGCAGCTACTCCGTTTTCTCCTGCTAATCTCATTAAAACAATATTAAACAAGAAAGTCATAATCGCATTAGATAACTGGGTTACCATTTCTGACGAACCGTTATAACACGCCTCAATAATCACTTTAATATCAAATTTGAATTTTACAAAATATAACTGATCTTTATTAAAAATAAAAAGAATCAAACCAGTGATTGCAGGAATCATTTGTCCTAAACCAGTAGCTAAAGCTGCTCCTGATATACCTAAATGTAACTTAGCAATAAAAATATAATCTAAAACAACATTTGTAATACCCGCAAATATAGATAGATTTAATCCTAAAGAGGGTCTATTGGCAGCAACAAAATAACACTGAAATAATGCCTGTAACATCGCTGCTGGCGCAAAATACATCATTGTCGATAAATACTCATTACATTGTGGCAATAGTTTTTGATTAGCCCCTAATAATAAAGAAATAGGCGTTAAAAACAATTGTGTCATCACCATTAAAATAAAACTAATGATTAAACCTAAAACCACAAATTGAGTTAAACACTCTCTTGCAGTTTGTTCATTTTGTTCTCCTAATTTTCTAGAGATAATCGCCGTTCCACCTGAGGCTAGCATCGTCGCAATCGCTGTAGCTAAACTAATAACAGGGTAAACGATATTAAGTGAAGAAAGAGCTGAACTTCCTAAAAATCGAGAAATAAAAATTCCATCTACGATTGTATATAAAGACATAAAAACCATCATTAAAATCGAAGGAAAAGCAATTTTAAAAAGTTTATATGTCGTAACTTGATTATAAATTGACTTATTCATACATTCCTCCTTGACATCCTCAAGCATATACTATAGGGTTACCCTATAGTCAAGAGGAGAAAGTAAAAAAATGAAACATAATAACTATATGACAACCGGTGAACTTGCAAAAATCATGGGTATTACAAAACATACTCTCTTTCATTATGATGATATCGGTCTTTTTAAACCACAAATGAAAGATGAAAAAGGGTATCGCTTTTATTCTGTAGAACAAATGGAAACTTTAGATACGATTCTTGTTTTAAAAGATTTAGACATCCCTTTAAACGATATTAAAAAATTAATGAAGAATCGTAATCATGATCATATCGTTGAGATTTTAAATAATCATCAACATCAAATTCAAAATCAAATCCAAAAATTAAATAAAATGAATCATTGGATTGAACAAAAAAAGAAAAGTATTCTTACTTCTTGCCAAGAAGATTTCTCTAACATCACTATTAAACACTATCCTTCACGTTACTATCTTTATAACACGATATCTGACGACTCTAATCAAAATTTTTACAAAGCTACCAATGAATTAATTACTCACTTTGTCCAACGTCATCCTTACCATTTCTATCAAGTTGCTTATATACAATATGATCAAGACTTTCAAAATAATGATTTTGATATTTATAATAATGTTTCTTTATTACTTTATGATCCTCCTCAAGAACAAAACTATAAAATTTTACCAGAAGGTCAATATCTTGTTGCCTATCATAAAGGAAATTGGAAAAATATTAAACAAACAATTCAAAAATTACTAGACTACAAAAAAGCTCATCACCTTATCTGTGATGAACTTTATGTTGAACATTATGTTGTTGATCATCTATTAGTACAAGATCCACGTGATTATATTACTGAAATATCAGTAAGAATCATTTAGATATCATGTATTATCACAGTTGAGTTGTATAACTTAACATATCAATAACACTAATTCCTACCATTCTTTCTATGTCTAATGGTGTGATATAAAATTTATAAATGTGTATTTCGATTTATATTATTAAATAAGTTTTAATATATCTAAAGGATGTTCAAATACATAATCACAATGAGAAAGATTACCAATGACACTTCCCCATTTAGCATACCCAAAATCAATACCAGCATTCATAGAAGCTTGTTGATCAGATAAAGCATCACCTATATAAATAGCTTCTTCAGGTAAAATATTTAATCTTTTTATACATTCTAATAATGGTTCTGGATCAGGTTTATGTTTTGTTGTATCATCAGCTAAGACAGCTGTTTCCATATATTGGTCTATTCCTTTGGAAACCACATCTATTTGATATTGTTTTAATGTTTTAGCAGAAACAATTGCTTGTTTTATTTTTTGATTGTTAAGGATTTCAAATACTTCATTAAAGCCCTCATATAAAGTAGCTCCTTCTTCATATTCGTTTACATATTGAACCCATCTTGCATAAGTTTTTTCTTTATCCTTAATATTTAATTCTTCCATGACTTTCATACCTGGATAAGGGGCAAATTTTAAAACCTGTTCAAAAGTCCAATCTTCTCCTGTTTCTTCTTTAATAATTTTCATTAATGGATACATATTCATATTAAGCGTATTTAATACTGTTCCATCTAAATCATAAATAAACGCTTTATATTTTTTCATTATTTTCTATCCTTTCCTTCATTAAATTAACTACCCCTGTATATAACAATCCTTCAAATAACATTTCTTGATAATCACCGTCATAACAAATAACATGATGTCCTAAATAATTTTTTAACCTTTCATCTATTTTTTCTTTTTGATATGTAAATTGATGATGAATAGAAATATCTATAAGTTGAGGATCAAACATCGTTATAATCATCTCTAAAATAAAATAAACATACTGATTAAATTCATCTTGTGATTGGCATTGCCTTATCAATTGATTTAAAGTTATACCTTGTTTATGTATTAACCCCATTTCTCCTGACAAACCATTTTTCCCATAAAGAGGACCATCATGTTCAAAATAAGATCCTCCTATTCCTACTTCATTAATGTGAACATAATAACTATGATTTAATTGATGATGAAAATAACGCCCTTGATGCATCATCTTAACATCATTTTGTAAGTAAACCGGTATTTTCAATTTATCTTTTAAATCTTTAATCCAGGTATGGTTTTCTATTTGATTATGATGATCAGTAATATACATATCTCCCTTAATAATCCCTTCAACTCCTATGCATACACAATGAGGATTATATTGATGAACTGTCTTTTCAATAAGAACTGTAAGATCCTGATTTTTATCATAAAGAATTTCTTCTTTAACAACAATTTCATTAATGTATCTTAATTCAAGGTCAATCATGTCATGTTTAATATATAAACATAAAATATGATATTGATCTTGATTTAAAGCAAAACGGGTTGGACATCTTCCTCCACTAGATTGATCATTACCTATTTCCATAATTGCTTGACTATCTTGAAGATATCGAACCATATTTCGTATACTAGGCTGTGATAAATTTAATCGTGAAGATAATTCATTCATTGTTGAACTTTGATGTAAATAAATATCTTTGATAATAGCGTATAAATGTTGTTTCTTGATTTGTTTTAAAGCATTTGTCATAGCATCACCTTTACTTTTATTATAGTATAACAAAAGTAAAGAATAAAGAAAATCATGAAGTTATACACCTAATAATTTTCTTAAAAATGAATGTTTTTCTACATACTTTTTACAATGTTTTTGATAAAGGCGATGAGAAAAAAGCCAATTCCTTAGTTTACTAGAAGAACGTGTTAAACAAATCGCTCCAGCAAGCAAAAAGGGAATTTGCGGTATAACCGGTAACATTAATCCAATTAATCCTAGTATAATGAAAATAACACCTAATATAAACAAAACAGTTTTATAAACTACTTTTATTGTGTTAGCCATATCCTTTACTCCTTGATTTCATCATAACAAATCATTATGAATGAAACGTGAACAAAAAAAGATTGGCTAACCAATCTTATTTGTATTTTTCTTCTAATTGATCAATTAATTCAATGGCTTCCTTAATCATGGCATCACAGTGTACTTTTTTAATACCACCTTTTTTGGCATTAGCTCTTAATAAGTCACTACAATTAACCATTCCATCATGATTATTCGCTATTGCATTTTTAAATTCACCAACAATTTTAGGAAAATCTAAACCTTTTGCCCCTAAAACCATAATTCCTCCAGTGATGGCACCACACACACTACCACACTTCATACCACCGCCAAAGTTACAAGCTAACTTTGCTGCTAAATCTTCATCTAATCCTAATTCACTGGCATAAGTTCTCATAATAGCTTGTGCACAGTTATTGACCATGGGCGTTGCATTTCTTAATGCCATTGCTTTTTCTACATGTTTATTCATATTATTACCTTCCTTATATCTAAATAAAATCATAACACAAGTATAATTTTAATCAATCACAATGCTTATTTATTAAATAATTTTCTCTAGGATTATCTAAATGATATTGTTTAGCCCATTTTCTAAAATTCCTATTAATATAATTGTTTAATACTACTAAATCTCTTTTTTCTAAATAAATATTCATTAAATTTAAAGGATCTTCTATCTTTATATTTTTTTCTTTAATGATTTCCATCATTGAAACCACTTGTTCGTTATTCATAATTTGAAAACTATAAGTATGTAATGCTATCACAATATCTAAATCTACATAATAATTCATAAATACTGATATCAAACCTCGGGCATGACCTATCGCACTGGACATGGATAATTTAAAATATTGAATATCTTGATAAGGAATCATAACATCATGATATTTGATAACTTCTTGATTAAAAAACAAATAATCTGTTGTATCTTTATCATCTTGGTCTTGACTAAGTGATACTTTAACTTTTCTTCTTTTAATAAACTCATTTATTTTTTTATCTATATCCTCTAATTTGAGATGCTGTTGTTTTATGAGTTCTTTTTTATCTTTTAAAACATCAGCTACAGATAGTTCTTCATTAAGAATTTGTTTAATTTCATTAATTGAAATATCCATTGATCTAAGTAATAGTATATATTTCAATCTTGTTATGTCATCGTAGCTATAATGACGATAATTATTATGATCTCTACCCGGTTTAAGTAATCCTTCATTTTCATAATAAATAAGTGTTTTTTTAGTCACATTATATTTTTGTTCTATTTCATGTACTATCATGTTTATCCCACCTTTTATCTCATTATAACACTATGACCTGAGGATATAGTCAAGATGAAATCACAACAATTTTTATCATATTTCTTGATGATATTAAAAATACAACTAAGCCACGCTAAACTATTTATTGTATAATTTTTTGAACCTTTATAAAAACAATATAAAATACATTTTATTTCCCCGGCAATTTTCGACATATTTACTTTTACCTAAATTAAATAAATTTGCGTCATTAGGTTACTCTGTATCAAAACTAAAAACCCATGATTACACGTTTCATTCACATGTATTTCATAGGTTTTCATTATTTATATCAACGAAATTTCATACTTTCGTAATTGACTTGGTGGAGATGAGGGGAATCGAACCCCTGTCCAAAAGCAATTCCTCCAAAGCGTCTACAGTTTAGTCCATTGAATAATTTAACTTGGCTACAATCAATGAACAATTTTACACCAAGCGATTCTTTAAATTTTCGTGGTTAAAGTCAAGACTCCCTTAACCCTTATCCTAAAAGTTATAATACTAACAAAAAGCTATAGGCTCGCTTAATGTCAGCAGCTTTCATGTCTATGTCGACTAAGCGAAAGCGTAATTAGTTTGTCTGTTTCCAGTTATTTTTTGTTTGAGTTTAACGTACTCCAACGACTGCAGCTAAGGTCAAACATACCCCTGTCGAATCCAAGACATCCCCAGATTAATAATAATTCTTTAACGATCTTTCAATATCTCTTTTGGCATCTTTTTCTTTTAAATCATTACGTTTATCATAAAGTTTTTTCCCTTTAGCGATAGCTATCTCAAGTTTAACTTTACTTGATTTATTAAAATAAAGTTTAGTAGGAACAACTGTTAAACCACCTTCTTTTAATTTATTAGTAATCTTTAAGATTTCTTTTTTATGAAGTAATAGTTTTCTGGTTCTTTTTGGATCATGATTAAAGATATTACCATGATCATAAGGAGAAATGTGCATGTTTTCAACGAATACTTCATTATTTTTAACACGCACAAAGGAATCTTTTAAATTCACTTGGTTTTGACGAACAGATTTAATTTCAGTTCCTTTTAATTCAATACCAGCTTCATATGTATCTAGGATAAAATAATCATGATATGCTTTTTTATTATTAGATACAATCTTCATTCCTTTTCTCCTTTACTTTATTTTTTATTTCTTTTCTTTCGATAGAATCGTTTTTGATCTTGGCGTTTTCTTTTATGAACGTCTTGATGTTTACGATGCTTATCTATTATAACAGTTTTTTTCTTCTTTTTGTTAGATTTCATACCAACAATTTCAAAATCTATTGTTTTTTCTTTTTTAGAAGCTCCTTTAACTCTGACTTTGACCTCATCAGACATCTTAAAACGTTTACCTGTACGTTGTCCTATTAATTGAAGACTTCTTTCATCATAGAAATAATAATCATCTGATAAATCTTCCATTCTAACAAGTCCTTCAACTGTATTATCAAGTTCAATAAACATACCAAAGTTAGTAATTGAAGAAACAATACCTGTAAATTCTTCATCTATATGACTTTCCATATATTCAGCCATTTTCATATCATCAACTTCTCGTTCAATATCAATGGCTTTTCTTTCTTGGAATGATGTATGTTCAGCTATTTCTTGCATAATTGAAGCATAATGAGTGAGTGTTTGTTCATCTACTTTCTTTTCAAACAAGTATTTACGAATCAAACGATGAACCATTAAATCAGGATAACGACGAATCGGCGATGTAAAATGAGTATAATATTCATCAGCTAAACCAAAGTGTCCTAAACATTGTTCATCATATCTGGCTTTAGCCATACAACGTAATAATAAGGTTGAAATAATTTGATGTTCAGGTGTCCCAATACTTGCATCAACAATAGCACTTAATTCATGAGGATAAACATGTTCTAAAGAACCTTTGATGGTGTATCCTAATGTTTTAGCGATTGTTGAAAATTGTTGAAGTTTTTGTAACTTAGGATTTTCATGAACACGATATATAAATGGTAATTCTAACCATTTAAAATGTTCAGCTACAGTTTCATTAGCTACCAACATAAAGGATTCAATCATTCTTTCACTGACTCCTCTTTCTCTTAAAACAATATCAGTTGGGATTCCTTTTTGATCGACGATGACTTTAGCTTCATTAGTATCAAAATCAATGGCGCCACGTTTTTTACGATGTTGAATTAATATATCCGATAATTCTTGCATTAAAAAGAACATATCTTTAACATGATGATATTGCTTTTGTCTTTCAATATCACCACCTAATATTTCATTGACATGGCGATAAGTCATTCTTTCAGTTGAATGTATCACGGTTGGTAATATTTCATGTGAAATAACCTCACCTTCATGATTAATTTCCATTAAACATGAAATCGTAAAACGATCAACATGAGGATTAAGTGAACAAATACCATTAGATAACTTATGAGGCAACATCGGAATAACACGATCTACTAAATAAATAGATGTTGCTCTTTCGTAAGCTTCCTTATCTAAATCAGTGCCTTCTTCTACATAATAGCTCACGTCTGCAATATGTACCCCTAATTGATAATGACCATTAGCCAATTTTTTTAATGAAATGGCATCATCTAAATCCTTAGCATCATCACCATCAATTGTAACAATAGTTTCATTTCTTAAATCCACTCTTGATTTAATGTCTTCTTTATCAATCTCATTAGGAATATGACTCACTTGTTCAAGAACTTCTTTAGGAAAATCAATATGTGCTTCATGTTGGTAAACAATAGAAGCCACATCTACACCAGGATCATTTTTATGACCAATAATCTCCACAACATTTCCTTTTAAGTAAGGTTTATACGTTTTGATTTCTGCAACAACTTTATGTCCTGCTACAGCACCATGACTATGGGCCTGATCTATATAAACAGGTTTATCAAATAAAATATCATCACTCACTAAAACAAGTTCACGTTTTCCTTTTTTTAGTTCACCAACAATTCTCGTTTGTCCTCGTTTGATGACTCTTTTAATGATTCCTTCTTCACGTTGACCCTCACTATGCTTTTTTAACTCAACTAGAACAGTATCTCCTTCAAGAGCATCTTTTAAATCATGCTTACCAATAAAAATATCATCATGTTCTTCATCTAATCTTACGAAACCAAAACCTCTTTTATTCATACTTAATGTTCCTATATAAACATGAATTTGTTTTGGTAAATAATATAAATTATGTTGACTTCTTACAATTTTTCCTTGATCTTCTAAAGCATTTAAGGCTTTCATCACCGTTTTAAATTCTTCACTGGTATCTAAACCTAATTGTTTCATAATACCATCTAAGTTACGCTCCTTAAATTCTATGTTCCCTAATAAATCTAATATTCTTTCTTCCATAACTTCACCTCCTTAAAATAAAAATAGGACTTGCGTCCTATTCATTATCCCATACGTAAAATGATTGCAATAACGAAAAATGCAATTCCAAGAACCATCGTCATTCTTGACATCACTAAATCAATTCCTCGTTCTTTTTGTTGTGCAAACAAATTAGAACTTTGACCAGTTAATGCATTAACAATTCCGTCTGACTTACCACTTTGTAATAGACATAATATAATAAGCGCAATAGAAATAATAACTAAAAGCACATTTAATACTGTTGTAAACATAATATACCTCCTTAAAAGTATTTTGATACATTGCTTTAAAATAATACCATAATATATTTTAAAAAACAACTACGATTTTACTTGATATGATCAAGATAATATTCTAAAAATCGTTTTGCTAGAGAATCAGGCATAATGGCTTTTCTTGCCTCTTGTAAAGGAAACCATTTAGCTTCATCTACCTCATCATTAATTTGAAAATTCATTTGATCAACAATACAAGTAAAATTCAACATCAAAGTATTACTTCTTTTAAAATATTCACTCTTATTATAATTTAAAGAAACCACATCTAAATCAACCTCTTCTTTAACCTCTCTCACTACTGTTGATTCTGCATTTTCACCAATATTTACATATCCTGAAACTAAAACATAATGTTTTGTGCCATATTGTTTAATCAGTAAAACATGATCTTTTTGTTTATTCAAAACAATCATACTACATGCCGTAGAAAAAACAGGAAAAATAAATTGTTTACAAGTCTGACAATAAGGGATCATTCCCTCTTTTTCTAAATATCTTTTTTCTAACTTTGTTCCACAATGATAACAATAATCCATTTTATTCACCCTCTATGCATGATCTATACCGCAAACATAAAAACGTTTATTCTTTTTTACAATTGTGACATTAATAATATTATTAAAGTCTTCAACATCTTCATTAAAAGTAATTTCAATTAAAACATTATAATAATCTTGGTCTTCTAATCCTTCGATTGTCACTTTAGAAGGAGAATAAGAAACAATATTATAATGGTCAACTGCTAAATCTTTATTCTTATTTGTATAAAAAGAATTTTTAGCGTAAGTAGAAAAACTATCACGGATCGTAGGATAAATATAGTCAATACCACCTATTGCTTTTTTACTTTGATCTTTTAAAGTGAAATAATCACAAACAAAATACGCTGCAACTAACTGTAATTCTTCTATTTCATCTTTTGATTGGTGAGCACGGTCTAAACGTTCATATATATTTGTAAGTAAAGTCGTTTTATTTTCTTGAACATAAGGTGTCTTTAATGATGTTGATGTATTCATTGGTGGTTGGTTACCAACAAAGTAATATGTACAGCCACCAAAAATCATCATCAATGATAACAACAAAATAAAATGATCTCTTTTTTTCTTTTGTGGTGTTCTGTTTTTTCGATATTGTTCTAGAATACGGATTTTAGGTAATTGATCACTTTGAATAAAAACATTCATAATTGTAAGTAATGGTTTATATTTACGTCCTATCATATCAGTAATTTCAACAAAGATTTCAAATATGATCATTAAAACAATAAACATTAAAATTCCAATCGTTGGATCATAATAATAAATATAAGATGTTAAAGAAAATAAAAATGTAACAGCGTATAAAACTAATACACTTTTTTTCTGTCCTAAATTTAACTTAAACATTAAATTATGATGTAAGTGAGAACGATCGGCTTCACTAAATTTTTTATGATTTAACTTTCTTCTAACAATCGCAATTAATGTATCCATAATAGGAACCATTAATACCACAATCGGTGCCCCTAAAGTAAAGAAAGCCGACATACTATATCCAAAGCCAAGTAAAGAAATAACAGATATCATAAAACCTATATACAATGCTCCACAATCACCCATAAATATCTTAGCAGGATGAAAATTGAAAAATAGAAATCCCATAATACTTCCCGCTAAAACCAAGGATAAAGAAGCAATATCCGTTCTTCCCGAAATAAGCGAAGTCATCGAAATAGTGAATAAAACAATAACGGAAATACCTGCTGATAATCCATCTAAGCCATCAATTAAATTAATAGCATTGGTAATACCCACAATCCAAAATAAAGTTACAATTCCTGAAACAATGGTTCCATAAGGTTCAGGAAAGAAATTAAATCCTTTAATATAAATATTTCCCCATATAATAACAATAACGGATGCCATCACTTCAAAAATTAACTTAATTTTAGGTGACAAATCATGAACATCATCATATAACCCTGTAATAAAGATAATAAACCCACTCACCAAAATAGCATTAATTTGTGGATCAGTTTTCAAAAACAACACCGACCCTACTAATGAACTCATATAAATAGCGTATCCACCTATACGCACAATTTCTTTTTTATGAATAGTACGAGCATTTTTATGAGCAACAATTTGTAATATATTTCCTGCCTTCATAACTACAGGAACTAAGATAAATGAAATTAATGTTGTTACAACAAATGAAAGAACAACGTTCAAAGACATAATATCACTCCTATTCTTGTATATTATCTTGTATTTTTTATAAAAATACAAGTTATTAATTTATAAAAGGCTTTCATTAAATCGAATTCTTGTATATACTAGATATAGATAGACAAAGGAGGATGGAAGTAATATGCATAGTCTAGGAATCTCTGTTTATCCTGATAAAAGTGATATTAAAGAAGTATATGATTATATGGAAACTGCTGCTAAATTAGGTTTCAAAAGAATCTTTACTTGTTTTTTATCTATTCCAGATGATAAAAGAGAAAGTTATTTAAAAGAATTTAAACAATTCATGGATAAAGCTCATGAATTAGGATTTATTGTTGCTGCAGATACAAACCCAGCTGTATTTAAGTTAATTGGGGCTACACCTGATAACCTTAAACCATTTGCTGATTTAGGATTAGATATCATTCGTTTAGATGGTAACTTTGGTACTCAAGGAGATATCGCTGTAACAAGAAACCCTTATGGTATTCAAATTGAATTTAATGCAAGTATGGATGCTGGTGTTGACTTATTAATTAAAAACGGAGGAAATAAAGACCAAATTATCATGTGTCATAACTTCTTCCCTGAAAGATATACAGGATTAGATTTTGATTTATTCCAACAATATAACAAACAATGGAAAGCTTTAAATCTTCATACTGCTGCCTTTGTTTCAAGTACAAATGAAAATACAATTGGACCATGGAAAGTATTTTGTGGTTTACCAACTGTAGAAATCATGAGAAACTTACCAATCGAAGTACAAGCAAGATACTTACTTGTTACTGGAGATGTTGATGATATTATCGTTGGTAACTACCCTGCAACAACTGCAGAATTAGAAGCTTTATCAAAAGTAAACTATCAAGCTTTAGAATTACGTGTTGATGAAGTACCAGAAATAAGTGATAATGAAAAATATATCATGTATGAATTTGCTCCTCATTGGGATCGTTATGATCATTCATCATTTATGTTAAGATCAAGTTTCCCAAGATTAGAATTCAAAAATCAAGCTACTGTTCAAGATTCTGGATTTGGTGATAAAGAATTAAAAGTGCATGATAAATCTATTCCACATCATGATTGTGGTAAAAAAGTTTTCACTCGAGGAGATGTTCTTGTTGTAAACGATAACTTAGCTCATTATAGAGGAGAACTAGAAGTTGTTTTAACAGAAATCCCTAATGATGGTGAACGTAACCTTATCGGTACAATTAAAGAAGAAGATTTAGGTTTACTAGATTTCATTAAACCTGGTCAACATTTTAAATTCATTAAATAAAAAAAGCTCAAACGAGCTTTTTTTATTATTCTATTGTTTTTAAATATTTAGCTAAACCATCGTCTAAGATAGAATCTGTGATTTCATTAGCTACATCTTTTAATTCTTGACAAGCATTACCCATAGCTACACCATGTCCTACCATTTGTAACATTTCAATATCATTTAAACCATCACCAAAAGCATAACTATTTTCTTTACTTATTTGTAAATAATCTAATACTTCTTGAATTCCTGTTGCTTTAGATACTGATTTAGAATAAATTTCAAAGGCATTATCCGTACCATGACTATCATAGTCAAATAAACCATCAACATAGTCAACAATCATTTGACTATTTTCATCTTTGGTATTCACTTCTACTTTTAAGGTATCTTCTAAAACATCGTCCACATTAAAATGACGTGTTATTTGGTTAAAATCAACGTCACATGTTTTAAAGAAAGCTTCTAAAACTTCATATTCAGGTTTTAAATAACAGTGATGTGCTGTTTCTAAAATATATTCACTTTTGATACCTTCTAATATATCCACTAACTTCTTTAAGGCTTTTTTATCTAAAGGACGTTTACTAATCATTTTTCCATTTAATTCCACATGTGCTCCATTACATAAAATATAGCCATCAAATCCTGCTTCTAATATCGTATCTGATATAAATGCCTTTGGTCTTCCACTGGCTACAAATAAAGCATATCCTTTATTTTGTAATCTTTTAATTTCCTTTTTTACCGTATTTGGAATTTTATCAATATGATTTCCATGATCAACTAATGTTCCATCCACATCAAAAAACAATACTTTTTTCATACCTATCCTCCACTATATTCAAACTATAGCACAAATCAAAGGCGTGAATATTTAATTTCTAAACGAGAAAAAAAACTATGCTAGGCATAGTTTCAGATTGTTGACAAACCTATACCTTTACATAAAGATATAGGTTTTTTATA
>NZ_QUIN01000013.1:0-20773 GCF_003480255.1 Erysipelatoclostridium sp. AM42-17
ATTGAATATCGTGCGTTCTCATAAAAAGTGTCCAAAAAAGTGTTGACAATCCACAGGACTTACTAATATTGTAGCTGGGCACCATTCAACAAAAGCTTTATCAGTTGATGAGTTTGAAAGAATAAATGGTGCTATCGAACTTGAAGAAAAGGACATCAGACATAAAATTCTTGTTATTAAAATAAATAGACTTTATCAAAGAGATATGGATGAAAAAGCTTTATATGATGCTGTTCGTGGTGTTTGGAGGGCATCGAAAGAAAGAGTCAAGACAATAGAATATGTTTTTGGTGTATATAATTCTTTGATTTTAGCTGTATATAAGCCTTCAAAGTGGTTTGTTTGTAAAGAGGCAAAAGAAAGATTCCCAAGACAAGATATCGTTCTTACACCAAAAACAGAGAATAGATTATTCTTCGTGGATGAAAGATATGAACAAGGACTTCCACCTGATGATAATGAAGAGTTTTATATTAGAAAGTCGATAACTAAATTGAAGCTAAATCAATCAGCACAGAATCCAATTACTTATTTGAATCCACAATCGAGAGGGTAATAAGTCTATTGGTAATTATGAAACTATAATGATTATGATAGTGTTGATTACTATAAAGAATATTGAATATAGTAAAGAGAGAAAAAAGGAGAAAATACTATTTAGCAAATAAAAAAGATCAAATCAACATCCGTTTTTTCTAGCAGAAAACTTAACTTTTGTTGCCTTTATTGGTGATAACTAGCAGGGTAGCATTGAAATACGTTATGAGAATGAGAATATATGATTGACACAGAAGATGGTTACGCTATATGGTGTAGGTGTGGCTGTAATCAATCAACATATAAAGAAGATTTATAATAAAAAATTGTGAGGTGAATATCGTGCGTTTAGCATTAGTACAAATGTCTAATTCAGGGACAATAGAAAGTAACTTAGAAAAAAGTATTCAAGCTATTAAAGAAGCAGCTAACAACAATGCCGATTTGGTTTTATTTCCAGAAGTGCAGTTTACAGAGTTCTTTCCTCAAAACCCTGGTTTAGATGTAACAAAGTATGCTATGTCTTTAGAATCACCAGTTATTCATCAATTATGTAAGGTGTGTAAAGAAAATAAAATAATGGCAGTTCCTAATGTATATCTTTTAGAAGATGGAAAGACTTATGATGCAAGTATCTTAATTGATCAAGATGGAACAATCAAAGGAATACAAAAAATGGTGCATGTAGCACAGGCTGAACAATTTTATGAACAAGATTATTACACTCCAGCTAATGATGGATTTAAAGTATTTGATACAAAATTTGGGAAAATAGGAATTGTTGTATGTTTTGATCGACACTATCCAGAAAGTATTCGTAGTGAAGTATTATTAGGAGCTGACTTGATTTTAATTCCTACTGTTAATACTCAAGCAGAACCTTCAGATATGTTTGAATGGGAATTAAGAGTTCAAGCATTTCAAAATAGTGTGATAATAGCGATGTGTAATCGTGTAGGAAAAGAAGATAAGATGAACTTTTCTGGAGAATCTATTGTGGTTGATGCTTGTGGTGAAGTTGTTTCTAAACTTGAAGATCAAGAAGCAATCATGTATGTAGATATAGATATGGCACAATCTCAAAATGTAAGAAAACAAAAGCCTTACACGCAACTTAGAAGACCCGAATTATATAAATAAGGAAAATAAAAATGAAAATGTATGAAACACATGAAAGAACAGAAGACATTATTAAAATACTAACAAAGATTTGGAAACAGTCAGTAAAAGCAACACATTTTTTTAACAGATGAACAAATAAATAAAATAGAACAATATGTTCCCCTTGCCTTAAAAGAAGTTAATCATTTGATCGTTATTGAAAATGATGAAGAAGCAAAGATAGGTTTTGCTGGAATTAATAATCAAAAGTTAGAAATGTTATTTCTTTTACCTGATCAAAGGGGAAAAGGAATTGGCAAACAAGTCATATCCTATTGCATAAAACAATATAATATGAATGAATTGACGGTCAATGAACAAAATCCTCAGGCTGTAGGTTTTTATCAACATCTAGGCTTTAAAGTATATAAACGTACTGCATTAGATGAAGAAGGAAATCCCTATCCTTTGTTATATATGAAGCGATAATAAAAACATCTCACTAATTAATCATGAGATGTTTTTATTTGTTTTAAAAAGAGTTGAGCTATTTTATTGAAGGGAGTATGCTTTTTCCAGACAAGTGCATAATGTTCTTTTATTTGTGGACTTAAAGGAATAAAACATAAATGTTCATCTAATGTTGGTCCCAATAAATCTCTCGTTGTAAGATAATAGCCTAAATGATGTTGTATTAAGTAAATGGGATCACCATGTAAAATATTATAAGTAGCAACAATATGTAATTTATCTAAGTCAGTTTCAGCCCAATGAGCAATATTTTGTTGAAGGCCTATTCTTTGATGTAAGATTAAAGGAAGCTGTTTAATTATTTTATTGGTAATGACTTGATTGATTGCAAGGGGATCTGTTTTATCCATAAGGATACCCCATTGTGTTGTATCAGGTAGAGATAAAAAATCATATTGAGTATTATCTATAGGTTCTAACATGATTGCAAAATCAAGTGTTCCATGATCAATTTTTTCCCCTATTTCTATAGCATCACCAGAATAGAAATGAAATTGAATATCTGGATATTTTTGATTTAATTGCGATATGGCATTTAATACCGTTGGTGTTGTATTTCCTCCTAGATATAAATGACCAATGATTTCATTTTCATCAGTAGAGATTTCTTGCTCGGTTTTTTCTACTAAGTCGATAATCTCTTCAGCTCTTTTTTTTAATAAAAGACCATCTTCAGTTAATGTTATTTCTCTTTTCCCTCGGATGAGGAGTTGTTTTCCTAAATTTTCTTCCAAATCCATTAACTGTTTAGATAAAGATGGTTGCGTTATATGTAAACTTTTAGCAGCTCGAGTAATATTTTTTTCTCTGGCTACAGCAAGAAAATAACGTAAAACACGTATATCCATATTTGATCACCTCATTTGTATTTTATCATGAAATAATCATTCCTACAAACTATGATAAATGATAGTTAATAGGTATTTGCTATTGTTGGGAAAGAAATCTATAATACAAATCGAATAAAAGGGGGGAAAAAGATGGAAAGTACGAAAATAGATATTTTAAATGGCTCTATTTATAACAAGTTACCACGTTATGCGTTGCCAATTGCTTTAACGGGTATATTAGAACAATTATTCAATGCTTCTGATGTGGCTATTGTAGGAAATTTTGCTAGTATGGATCGTACTGTTGCGATTGCAGCAGTAGGGGCGAATAGTCCTATTATTGGAATGATTTTAAATTTGTTTATTGGAATTTCGCTTGGTACCAATGTTGTTATCGCTAACGCTATTGGTCGAAAAGATAAAAAAGAAATATCCAAAGCTATCTATACTTCTATTATTATGGCTATTATTGGTGGCATCATCATGGTTATAGTAGTTGAAGGAATAATTGGTTATTTACTTCATTTATTAAGTGTACCTAAAGAAGTTTATCCTTATGCTTTAATTTATATGCGTTATTATCTTTTAGGAATGCCGGTTATTTTCTTATATAATTTTGAAACGGCAGTTTTTAGAAGTACCGGAGATACGAAAACACCATTATTGGTCCTTATTTTTTCGGGTATTTTAAATGTGTTACTTAATTTATTTTTTGTTATTGTTTTTAAGATGAATGTCAATGGTGTTGCTATTGCTACTGTGATAGCAAATGCCATAAGTGCAATCATTTTGTTTTGTTTACTTATAAAAAGAAATTATATTATTTCTTTTTATGATATAAAGTTAGATAAATATTGTTTAAAGAAAATATTAAAAATAGGGTTACCTGCTGGAATTCAAAGTGCTGTCTTTAATTTAGCTAATATTGTTATTCAATCTGCTATTAATAGTTTAGGAACAGAAGTTATGGCAGCATCAAGTGCAGCATTTAATATAGAAATGGTTGTATATTATACTTTTAATTCTTTTAGTCAAGCCTGTACAACATTTGTAGGACAAAATTATGGAGCAAAACAAATTAAAAGATGTAAAAGAATATTAGGATTATGTTTATTAGAAGACTTCATGATATCGTTATTTTTGATGATGATGATTCTCATGTTTGGAAGATCATTGTTAGGGATTTTTAATAGTCATCCTGAGGTTATTGAAACAGGATATAGCCGTTTAAAATTAGTTTTTTTAGCTTATTTGTTTAGTATGCTTTATGAAGTGATGTCAGGATATTTAAGAGGATTTGGGATTTCTTTTATGCCTGCGATTGTGACAATACTAGGCGTATGTGGTGTAAGAATACTATGGGTTTATTTTGTCTTTGAAGGTAGTAAGACGTTCTTTACATTGATGATGGTATATCCTGTTAGTTTGGCATTAACAGCAATCTTAATTTTTATTTTGTTAATAATAGATCGACCAGCATATCGATTTGAAAAAGGAGGAAATATAAATGAAAGAATTAATATTGAATAATGGAATCCATATTCCTTGTATTGGCTATGGGGTCTTTAGAATGACCGATTTAGACGCTTGTGAAAAAGCCGTGTTACAGGCTTTAAAAACAGGATATCGTTTTATAGATACAGCAGCGGCTTATGAAAATGAAGAAGCTGTAGGACGTGCTATTAAAAGAAGCGGTATTAAAAGAGAAGAACTTTTTATTTCTACTAAATTATGGGTAAGTGATACAAGTTATGAAAAAGCAAAAGCAGGTTTTTATCGTTCATTAGAACGTTTAGGATTAGATTATGTTGATTTATATTTGATTCACCAGCCTTATCATGATTATTATGGAGCTTATAAAGCATTGGTAGAATTATATCAAGAAGGTAAGATTAAAGCGTTAGGTGTAGATAATTTTAAACAGGATCGATTAGCAGATTTTCTATTTTTTAATGATACTAAGCCAGCTGTCAATATGATTGAATGTAATCCTTTTTATCAAAGAGATGATGAAAAGGAATATTTAGAAAAAAATAATATGCAGATGCTAGCGTGGTCACCACTTGCTGCGGGAAAGGCATCAGTTTTTGAAAATGAAATTCTAAAGGAAATTGCATCACATCACCAAAAAAGTGTTGCTCAAATTGTATTAAGATGGTTTTATCAACGTCAAATTATTCCAATTGTTAAAAGTGCAAATCCAAAGAGAATGAAAGAAAATATTGAAATTTTTGATTTTGAATTATCAAATGAAGAAATGAAGCTGATAGGTAATTTAGATACAGGTCATACATGTTTTCATGAAAGAGATACAGCACAAAAAGTTAATCATTTTCTAGAACAATCGTTAAAGTTTAAAGTATAAAAATAAGTCATAATTTCTTTCATTCTTTGTGATTGATGAACGTGGAACGGACAACGTTGATCACAATGATGGCAATTTATACAATCACTGGCTTTTTTCTCTAAATGATGATAATGATCTTTAGCCAATTCATCACCTAATAAAGCTAAATCATAATATTTATTAATTAAAGAAATATCTAATCCTTGATGATTGGTAGCTTTAAAAGTACCAAGAATAGAGTAATCTTTTTCTTGAGTAGAAGCTGTTGTATATTTTAAGATGCGTTTTAAATCTTGTTGGTTTCTTATTCCTGGTAAAACAGTAACAACCGCAGGTTTATCTAAAGCGTATTGAATGCATTGTGTTTCTGTTAAAGCTTGAGGACAAGGTGATTTTTTTGGATCTAATAATTGACCACCGCTAAATGCTTTCATAACAGAAATAGCGACACCTTCTTTTTGGCAACGTCGATAAAGCTCTAAACGTTCATCTGTATTTCCAATAGCGTATGTACCATGACGATAATCGTATGCTGGATTGATACTAAACATTAACATATCTAAAATATTTAAATCTAATACTTGGTGAACAAGTTGGGGTGTATGTGAAGATAATCCAATATGCTTAATAATTCCTTGTTTTTTTAATGATAAAATATAATCTAACACACCTGCTTGTTTTATTTTATCTAAATCAGCTTGTTCATCAATGCAATGAATAAAACCAAAATCAATATAATCTGTTTGTAACATTTTTAATTGCTAGGCAACAGATTGTTTTATTTTATCTAAATTGGTAGTCCAACCATATTCTCCTGTTTCATAGTTAGCACCAAAATGAATTTGTAAGTATACTTTTTCTCTTTTTCCTTTAATAGCTTTACCAAAAGCTTTAAAGGTACAAGCATGGCCACTCGCAAGATCAAAATAATTAATTCCACTTTTGATTGCTAAATGAACAGTATCAATAATTTCTTGTTCATCTGCTTCACCGATGGAACTTGTTCCCATACCAATAACACTTATCATTTCTTTACCATGAGGTAATTGACGATATTCCATTAAATAACCCCCTATTCATATATTCAATTTTATTGTAAAATTGAATATATGAATAATCAAATACTTATAATGAAAGATGTAATATACATTTTAAGCATTATTGTAGGAGGAAAAAAAACATGATGAATACTTTGACAACGAGTAGATTAATATTAAGGCCCTGGAAAGAAAGTGACGCTAAAAGTTTATATCAGTATGCTAGAGATTCAAGAGTAGGACCGAGAGCAGGATGGCAGGTTCATACTAGCGAAGAAGATAGTTTAAATATTATTAGAAATGTTTTATCAGTTGATGAAAATTATGCCATTTGTTTAAAAGAAGATAATCAAGCTATTGGTTGTATTGGTTTGAAAAAACCAGGACAAACGCAAAAAGTGACAACTGATTTCGAAATAGAAGTTGGATATTGGATAGGTGTTCCTTTTTGGGGTAAAGGATATGTTCCAGAAGCATTATTAAAAATTCAAGAACATGTGTTTTTAGATTTAAATGATGATGTTTTATGGTGTGGTTATTTTGATGGCAATATCCAATCTAAAAGATGTATGGAAAAATGTGGCTTTGTCTATCACCATAGTGAAGAAAATAAATTATGTGTATTATTAAATGAAGTAAAAACAGAGCATTATTATATGCTTACAAAAGAACAATGGCAAAATAAAAATAAAGGTTCATGATGAACCTTTATTTTTTAATAACATTTAGAACAAGGTTGATAGCCTTGACTTTGCGCCTGTGATAACGGAATGGAAGTAGGATTTTTCATATTACTACAATTTGGATTGGAGTGATATTTTGAACCGGTACGAGGAATATAAACATAAGTGCTATTTTGTTGAGCTTGTTGTTGAGCTTGTCTTTGGGCTTCTTGTTGGGCTTGTAACTGGGCTTGTCTTTGAGCCTCCTGTTGGGCTTGCAACACGGCTTGTCTTTGAGCAACTTGTTGAGCTTGTAATTCAGCCTGTCTTTGAGCTTCAAGTTCTGCTTGACGTTTTGCTTCCTCTTGTTTTTTTATTTCATCTGATGGATCTCTTGTTACATTGGCAGATCCACTATTTGATGTTGTTTTAGTACATTTATAAGTCAGTTTTTTATTTTTTGACTTAAAGATAATATTTCCTTTTTTATCTGTTCTTAGTATTTTTATATTTGCTTTTTTTAATCTTTTGGTAACTTCTTGATTAGGATGATGATATTTATTATGTCTACCACATTCAATGACAGCGTATTGAGGCTTGATTTTATTAAGTAATTCTTGACTTGTTCCGGTTTTACTTCCATGATGGGAAACTTTTAAAACATCAACTTGTGGTAATTGATCAAGAATTGATTTTTCTACTTTTTTAGGCGCATCACCGGTAAATAGAAATTTATGTTGACCTGAACGTAACAGGGTAACCAATGAAAGATTATTACCTGTACCAGTGGCTTTTGTGTTATAGAATTGAATAGAGTTATGTTTATCTAATGCAATTTTATTATTTTCTAAAGGAACAGCAGGGGTTAACCCTTTATTAGTGAGAGAATAAATAAAATCTCGATAAGTTTTACTATTAGAAGAGCCGTTAGATACAAAGGCTTGACCAATATCAAAATTACTTACTGCGGCATCGAGACCACCACAGTGATCAGCATCAGGATGAGTACTAACTAAATAGTCAATTTTCTTTACTTTTAATTGATTTAAATAATTAACAATTCTTTGTTCATCATCATTATCTCCAGCATCAATAAGGATATTCTTTTCTTTACTTTGAATAAAAATACAATCAGAGTTACCTGTATCAATAAAATGAATTCTCGCATATGTATTTTCACTAGCAAAGACAGGATGAGTAAATAAAGAAAGAGATAATAAAAATGAAACAACCAAGATCATCCATTTTTTTATTTTATGTTTAAACATTTAAATAACCTCCTTAATCTTATTTTAACATAAAAAAGCAGGATAACCTGCTTTTACCATATTCCAAGTATATGTTGCATACATAAACTGACAATTGTAATACCTACCCAACAAATAAATCCTAATAAGATAGGTTTACCACCATTTTTAATGAGTTTTACTACATTGGTATTTAAACCAATGGCTGCCATTGCTAGAACAATAAAAAATTTACTTAATGATTTAAGTGGTGTAAAGAAATCAGGGGATACCCCCATATTGATAGCAATCGTTGTCATCAATGAAGCAAGAATAAAATAAAGGATAAAGAATGGAAAAATCTTTTTTAAATCTACTTTTTGATTATCACCTTTAGCTTGTTTCACTTTAAATAAAGATAATCCTAAAGTAATAGGAATAATAGCAAGGGTTCTTGTTAGTTTGACGGTAACAGCTTTATCTAAAGTAGCACTATGTAAGTGATACATAGAATCCCATGTTGAAGCTGCTGCGGTTACCGACGAAGTATCATTAATAGCCGTTCCAGCAAAAATACCAAATGCTTCACCACTATGTTTAGAAAATCCAAGTATTGTTCCAAGGGTTGGAAAAAATAAAGCAGCAATCATATTAAATAAAAAGATAACAGAAATAGATTGAGCTACTTCTTCATCATTGGCTTCAATAACAGGTGCTGTTGCTGCAATAGCAGAACCACCACAAATAGAAGATCCAACACCGATCAAAGTAGAAATCTTACCAGGAATATGCATAATTTTATGTAAAATCCAAGATAAGATAAGAGATGTTGAGATGGTCGCTAAAATAATAGGTAATGATTGTTTTCCAGTTTGTAAGACAACCGATAAATTCATCCCAAATCCAAGTAAGATAACCGCATATTGTAATATCTTTTTAGAGGTAAAAGTAATACCCGATTGATATGATGATTTATCTTTAATCAATAATGTTATTATCATTCCAGCAAGAATTGCAAATACTGGTCCTCCAACGATAGGAAAGGCTTGTCCTAGAAGCCAACAAGGAATAGCGATAATAAGACATAATAAAAATCCACGGTAATTCTTTTTTATAAATTGCATAAAATTCTCTCCCTTTTTAAAATACAGTGTCTATCCTAGCATAAATATAAAAAATTACAAACTAAAAACCTTACTTTTGCATTAATGTGTATTATAATATGAATTAGGATGGTGAGGGCAGATGTTGCATTAGCATCTAGTTTTGAATGTTTAGCTCAAATTATGAATGGTACGCCTAATCAATACAGATATGTTCATATCTTGATTAAGGTTATTGAGTTTACAATGGCTGTTGCAGCACCGGTTATTTGTGCATTAACAGTTCATCCTAAACCTTTAAAGAAGATGATATATTTTCCAATTATTCATTTTATTTTTGAAATAATTAGTGTTTTCTTTGGATTTGTTTTTTATATTGATCAATCTAATGTATATCATCGAAGTTATGGATATTTTGTATATGTTATTTCTTTTATTGTTGCGATGCTTTATTTTTATGAAACAATGATTAGAGAGAATCATTATTATAAAAAGGAAAGATATGGGGCATTATTATTAATGATGTTGTTTACTATAAGTGGTGTTTGTGCTCAATTTATTTTTCCTGAAGTAAGGACAACATGGTTGAGTATTGCTATCTTTACTGTGATTTATTATCAATATTTTAATGCTATCGTTTTACAGTCTGATGGTTTAACTCATTTATTAAGTAGATTAAGTTTTGAACGTAAAATTGCACAAGCAAAACGAAAGCAAATGATCTTATTTTATGATGTTGACCGATTTAAAATGGTTAATGATACATATGGACATTTATTTGGTGATTATTGTTTAAAGATTATCGCTGATGAATTAATGCATACTTATGGTCGATATGGTTTATGTTTTCGTTATGGTGGTGATGAATTTTGTGCTTTAGTTAGAAAGAATATACTTCATGTAGATCAAATGAATGATCAATTTGTTAAAAATCTAGCTAAGCGAAGAGAAAAAGAACCACGATTACCAGAAGTATCAATAGGTTATAGTCTTTATGTTCCAGGTAGAGAACCTATTGATGATGTCATTAAAGAAGCAGATCAAATGATGTATCGCAATAAAAAGAAAAGAAAGGCAATAAACAAAAATAACATAATATGATATAATGAAATGAAGAATAAAACATAAAGAGGTGGGGAGAATGAATTACTCGAATGAACGGCTTTCAAGAGAACAGATTGAATATATGATTCGTTTATTTAATACGAGTATGGATGATTATTTGTATGTTTTAGATTTTAAGAATGATTATTATTATATTTCCAAACATGCCACAAACCGTTTTTTATTACCTGGTAATCAATTTTATAATGCAGTAGCCGAGTTTCAAAAATTTATCTACCCAGAAGATTTTCCTGCTATTAAAGCACAATTAGATGATATCCAACAGGGGAAAAGTGATTATCATAATCTACATTATCGTTGGTTAGATAGAAATAGAAATCCGGCTTGGATCAATTGTCGTGGACAAGTAGTATTAAATGAAAAGGGAGAACCTCAATTTTTAGTAGGATGTATTAATGAGATTGGTAAAAAACAAAAAGCAGATAATGTAAGTGGCTTATTAGGAGAACCAAGTTTACAAATTTATATTCATGATATGGCAATGACACGTCCTCAAGGTTTCTTAATGCAAGTTGATATTGATGATTTTAATATTGTTACAGGGCGTCTTGGTTCTAAATACGGAGATTTTATTTTAGAAAAAACTGCAAGATGTATTGAAAAGTGTATGCATAAAGGGCAACGTTTATTCCGTTTAAATGGTGACGAATTTATGATTGTAGATTTTCAAGGTGGAAGTCAAAAGGATGCAATTAAACTATACAAGCAAATTAGAAAAGAAATTGATACTTTTATTGAAAAAAATCAATATCATGTTGTTTTCACTTTATCTGCAGGTATTTTAGATGTAAAGGATGTAAGAGGATCATACGATTTAATCGTTAAGTATTGTGAATTTGCTTTAAATGAAGCCAAACAATTAGGGAAAAACAGTTATTATGTATTTAGTCAAGATAATTATGATGGCTTTTTGAGGAAACGTTGTATTCGTCTTGCTTTGCAATATTCAGTTAATCATAGTTATGAAGGGTTTGAAGTATACTATCAGCCAATAGTAGATTCAAAGACTCATGCGATATTAGGTGCAGAAGCACTCATGCGTTTTAATCTAATAGATGAAAAACAAAAAGTAGAAAGAATTTCTCCTGTAGAGTTTATCCCTCTTCTAGAAGAATCAGGACTTATTATTCCTGCTGGAAAATGGATTTTATATCAAGCTTTATCTACTTGTAAAAAATGGCAAAAAGAAATACCTCATTTTAAAATCAATGTGAACTTATCTTATGTTCAAGTTATTAAAAGTAGTGTATTAAATGAAATTATTGCTGCTCTTAGATTATATGATTTAGATTCTAGCTGCTTAGGTATAGAAGTAACAGAGAGTGGTTACTTAGGTAATAATCCTCATTTTAAGAAATTATGGAATAAGTTAAAGAGTGAAGGTATTGCTGTAATTATTGATGATTTTGGAACCGGATATTCTAATGTGCATCGTTTGAGTGATTTATACCCACGTTATATAAAAATTGATCGTTCACTAACAATGAAGGCTATTTCTTCTGAATATGAAAATAAAATTCTTAAACATGTAGTAGATATGGCCCATAGTATTGATTTAGCAGTATGTATTGAGGGTGTTGAAACGAAAGAGGAATTACAAGCATTAGATCAGTTACATCCCGATTATATCCAGGGGTATTTATTTGGTAAACCAGTTACTAAGAAAGAATTTGAAAAACAATATATGTCAAAGAAGGATGATTTACTTCAATAATCATTCTTTTTTCTTGTGAAATAATAAAAACTGAGGTACGATACATATCGGAAAAGGGAAGGTAAACATAATGGAAGAAAGTGTGGTTTTGATACCGGCATATCAACCTCATGATGATATGATCCAATATGTAAAACAACTAAATAAAAAAGGATTTAATCATATTGTTGTGGTAGATGATGGTTCGGGTGAAAAATATCAAACGTTATTTAACAAAATAGAATCTTATTGTCATATTATTCATTACGAAACAAATATGGGGAAAGGCTATGCTTTAAAAATAGGATTAGCTTATATTAAGGAACAATTTAGTGATATAGAGGGAATTGTGACTGTAGATTGTGATGGGCAATATACTCTAAAAGATGTTGAAAAAGTAGTAGGGGAGTTACATAGTCATCGTCATGAACTTGTTTTAGGAGGACGAGATTTTTCTGGCAAAGAGGTGCCTTTTAAATCAAAAATAGGAAATGTCATTTCATCAAAATTATTTTCATTATTATTTCATCAAGAAATTCAAGATACGCAAACAGGACTTAGAGCCTTTGATTTATCATTAATTGACGAAATGTTAGAGATACCAGGAAATCGTTTTGAATATGAAACACAACAATTAGTCGCGTGCGTTGAAGATGAAATTCCTATTTATACAACAACAATTTCCACTATTTATCATGATCATAACAATGGCACTCATTTTAGACCATTACAAGATAGTTTAATGATTATTAAGGTTTTAATAGGTCAGTTTTTAAGATTTATATCATCATCAATTATAAGTTCAGTTTTAGATATTGTCATGGCATGGGGATTAATGGACTTATTAAAATTATGGGTTCATCATGATTTTTTAAGAATTGCACTAGCGACAGTTATTGCGAGAATTGTTTCTACCATTGTTAATTATGTTATTAATAAAAAATATGTCTTTGATGAAGAAAAGTCTAATTCACATACATTAGCTAGATTTTTTGTATTATGTTTTATGGTAATGATGTTATCAACTTGTTTTGTATATTTAGCTTCTCGCTTAGGTATTTTAAATGAAAAACTAGCAAAACCTATTGTTGATTCACTTTTGTTTTTATTAAGTTATCAAGTTCAAGTGAAATGGGTTTTTAGGAAAGAAGATGAAATTCATGAATAAACGTACAAGAAAGATGATTTTTTTATCATTACTGCTATCTTAATGACTATTTATTTGTTATGGCGTATCTTTTTTACTTTGCCATTTCAAGAAGGAATAGCACAAGTTATTTTTGGTATTTTACTTATTATTGCCGAAACCATAACAGTATTTACAACTTTTGAACTTTATTATCGTAAAATCAAAAGTGATGCTTATGAATTAGAATTACCTGATATTGCTTTAGAAGATTACCCTGATGTTGATGTTTTTATAGCGACTCATAATGAAAATACAGAATTGCTTTATAAAACAGCCAATGCTTGTACTTATATGGATTATCCAGATTTGTCTAAAGCACACATCTATTTTTGTGATGATGGTAACCGTGAAGAAGTTGCCTTATTGGCTAAAAAATTACATATTTGTTATTTAGGACTTGCTGATAATAAAGATGCTAAATCAGGCAATCTTAATCATGCTTTAGAAAATACACATTCACCGTTAGTAGCGACTTTTGATGCTGACATGATTCCACGTCATACTTTTTTAATGAAAACAGTACCGTACTTTTTATTACCTTATTATATTAAGGAGGATGGTAAGCGGCGTAAAAGAGAAGAAGATGAAATTGATGAAAAAATGAAAATAGGATTAATTCAAACACCACAAAGTTTTTATAATCCTGATTTATTCCAATATAATCTTTATGCTGAAAAGACAATTCCTAATGAACAAGATTTCTTTTCAAAAGAAGTTAATATTATGAGAAACTCTTCTAATGCCGTTGCTTATACAGGAAGTAATACCGTTATTTCTAGACAAGCATTAGAAGATATTCATGGTTTTCCTTTAAAAACAATTACCGAAGATTTTGAAACAAGTATTAGAATTCAAAAAGAAGGTTATATTACTTATGCAACACAGGAAGTTCAAGTAGCAGGGCTTTCTACTACAACGGTAGCAAGCATGATTAAACAAAGAACCAGATGGGCACGAGGGGTTATTCAAAGTTTACAAAATACACATGCTATTTTTACTCCTCATTTATCTATTGGAGCAAGGTTAACTTATTTAAGTGCTTATTTATATTAGTGGTCATTTTTTAACCGTATTATTTTTATTTTAGCACCTATTATGTTTGCTTTATTTGATTTTCAGGTTGTTAATACTGATTTTATTTCATTATTAATTTTTTGGTTACCGGCATATTTCTTTTATAGTATGTCAATGCGTTATTTATCCAGTAATATTAGAAATCAAAGGTGGTCACAAGTTATTGATACCATCTTAGCGCCTTATCTTATTTTTCCTGTTATTTTAGAAACATTACATATTCATCAACGTAAATTTAAAGTAACAAGTAAAAAGAAAGATCATAGTCGTAAAAAGAATATTGTTTATGCTTTACCACATATGATTTTACTTGTGTTATCTATTCTTGCGATTATTCGTTTTGTAAGAGGTAAATATGGCTGGGCACTTATTTATAGTAGTATTATTATTTTCTGGTTAGTTTATAATTTAGTAGCTATTATTTATGCTCTATTCTTTATGCTTGGAAGAAATGTTTTAAGAAAAAGTGAGCGTATTAAAGCAAAGACACAGGTCAAAGTCAACTTTTATCATTATCATGTGATAGGTACAACAAATGATGTCAGCGATGAAGGAATGTCTATTGTTGTAAATCAAGATCAGTATATTCCAGATGATTGTACAGTTGATTTAGAAGTGAAAGATGGGCATTATCAAGCACATTTAATAGGAAATGTGGTGCATGTAAGAAAACATGAAAAAGGCTGGTTATATGCTTTAGAAGTAAAACCTGTTGATGACCAAAATAAAAGTCAATATATGCAAATCATTTATGATCGAAATCATTCATTACCGGTGGAAATGGATTTATGGTCTACGGCTTATGATGATATGACCAGAAATATATCATCAAGAATGAATCATTTAAAGACAGAAAAAAGAAAACAACCACGCTTTAAGGTTCATCAACCCGTAACATTTGTTAATGGAGCAAGTGGGATTATTGAAGACTTTAACTATCATTATGTTGCGATGAGTCATTTTAAAGAAGGTAAAGGGAAACCGGACACTTATGTATTAAAGGTTAATAAAAATTTATGGCTTGTTTTAAAAACAACAGATCGTATTGTTAAAAATGGTCAACGTTTATTTAAAATAGACAATATGGAAGAATTATTAGAAAATAATCAATTAAATGATTTATTGAAAGAATTAAATTTAATTTAAGGATGGAAGAAAAATGGTTTATTTAAATATAGTCATGTTTATATGTTCATTAATTGGTTATTTTTATCTTATTAAAACTTTATTTAAAATTGATGGGGCATTTATCCCTTTAACTACTTTTTCTTTTATTACAGTCATCACCTACTTTGGTGGTTTGTGCCAAATTTTACAAATCATAACCTATATTTTATTAGGATTAGGATTATTAGGATTTATTTATTTTTTGATAAAAAAAGGATGGCATGATGTTGAAATAGGTTCATTGCTTTTTTATGGATGTTTTATAGTAGGAACAATCTTATTTCTAGGTTTGTTGTTACGGACTCACTTTATTCACTATGATAACTTTTCTCATTGGGGAATAGTTGTTAAAGATATGTTATTAACTCATGCTTTTCCTAATCGCAGTAGTACCGTTATTGATTTTACAAATTACCCTTTAGGAATGGCTTGTTGGATTTATTATGGATGTCAATTTTTAGGTCATAGCCAAGGAATGATGTTATTTATTCAAGGAATATTTATCTTTTCGTGCTTTTATGCCATGTTTGGAATCATTCAAGAAAAGAAAAGATTTCTTTTGTATGTATTTTTAGGAGCAGGATGTTCTTTATTATCTATTTTTAATATTACTATTCGTATTAATAATTTATTAGTTGATTTTATTTTGCCGGTGATGACACTAGCAGGTTTTTCTATTATTTATACTTATCGTTATCAATTAAAAAAAGCAACTTTTATTTTGGTGTGGGCTTTAGGATTGTTGACGATTGTTAAAAGTACAGGAAGCTTATTTGTTTTATTTGCTCTTCTTTATTTTGTTTATATTGCTTTTATTGATCAAAAAACAAGAATGAAAAAGAATATTTTAGCTTTTGTAGTGTTGCTTACATCTTATATTCCTACGCTATTATGGAAAATACATGTCAATCATGTGTTTAGTGGTGTAAGTCAAAAATTTGATACAGCTCATCTACAAACTAAAACAGCAGGTCAAGTGAATAAGATTATTCATTTGTTTGTTCAATCTTCTTTTGATTTTTCATCACGACAAACAATAGGAATCTTTGCTTTTGAAATTATCGCAATTATCGCATGTTTTGTTGTATATCGTGTGCTTCATAAAAAGTGGTCACTGATGAAAGCTATTGTTGCTTTAGATGTGATGTTAGTTGCTTATTTTGTTGGTATCCTTGCTATGTATATTTATTCTATGCCTTTAGATGAAGCGTTATATTTAGCTGGATTTGAACGTTATACATCAAGTATTGTCATTCTATTTTGTGGGGCTTTGGTTTTATGTGCCACAATTGATTTGCAAGAATCATTTGAAATTAAAATGGGAATGATTCATGATTATAAAGCTTTTCATTCTGTTAAAACTAAGAAATATTATCAAGTAAGTATTATTGTATTAAGTGCACTTTCTATTATTACATTACTTTCAGAATATAACGGTATGGTTTATAATCAACAACAATATGCTACATCTTTGCCTTGCAAGGTAGAAGCCGTCACTCATGATTGTTGGAATCATCAAAAAATAGATCATCATCGTTATCTTGTGTATGCCAGTGATAAAGATAGCCAAGTAACAAATTATTATTTACAATACATTACACGTTATATGTTATTTGCTGATCATGTTGATGGTTTATGTGCTTTTTATGAAGATAATCTCGTTAATTTATTAAAGGATTACGATTATTTAGTTATTGTAGAAAGTGATCATGATGAAAAGATGTTATTAAAGGAGTATTTTAATCAAAGTGGAAAAGAGAAAATTTATAAAGTGAAAGATTTATTTAAGACAATGACGCCGGCAGCTAAAAAACAATACCAACAAATAAGGGAACTATCATGACATCACTTCAAGAATGTTTAATAAATTGGTACCAAGAAAATCATCGTGATTTTCCTTGGCGCCAAGATCATGATCCTTATCATATATGGATCAGTGAGATTATGTTACAACAAACAACAACAGAAACAGTCATTCCTTATTATCAAAATTTTATTGAACACTTTCCCACTGTTGATGATTTAGCTTGGGCTAGTTTGGAAGATGTTTATAAAATGTGGGAAGGATTAGGGTATTATCGAAGAGCTAAACATTTACATGAAAGTGCCAAAATGATTGTTGATCAATACCAAGGAGTTTTTCCTTGTCAATATGAAGATATTATTGCTTTAAAGGGAGTAGGGGAATATACGGCAGGTGCTATTTTATCTATTGCTTACTTTAAACCTTATCCAGCAGTAGATGGGAATGTTTTACGTATTATTTCTAGAGTCTATTTGATTAAAGAAAATATTGTGAAAAAGAATACCAAAAAATTAATTTATGATAAGGTTAAAGGATTGTTGAAAGGATATGATGCTTCATCTTTTAATCAGGCTTTAATGGATTTAGGGGCTACCATATGTCGACCTGTTCACCCTCGTTGTTCAAATTGCCCTATTGCCTCATTTTGTAAAGCAAGAGAATTTCATCAACAAAATGTTTTACCTATTTCAATTAAGAAAATTAATCATCAAGAAATAAATTACATTACTGGTATCATTACTTACCAGGATCAATTTCTCATTATTAAAAATCCACCTGGTTTATTAGAAAATCTTTATGGTTTTGTTCAATATGAAGTAGAAAGTCCTTATACTTTTATAGAACGATTTAAAGAAGAATATGGTGTAGAATTAAATATTGTTTCTTCTATTAAAAGAGTTAAACATGTATTTACTCATCGTACTTGGTATATGAATGTTTATCATTTTGTTTTAAATAAACCAATAGAAGGACTTTGTACATTAGAACAATTAGATTTAAAACCGATATCTACAGCTCATCAAAAAGTATTAAAAGCTTACAGACAAAGTGATGCTATCTAGCATCATTTTTTTTCATATTTTAAAAATAAGTATGTTTTTGAATAAAAGATGATATATTGTATGACGGATTGGTGGAGGTTATATAATGAAGCGTTTACAATTGAGGTATAATTTATTACATATTTTATATTGGATGGCAAGTGGTTGTGTATGTGGATATATTGCGGTATTTCTTCAATATCGAGGAATGTCAAATACAGAAATAGGGATTGTTACAGGAGGAGCTTGTGTTGTTTCTATCTTTTTATCACCTTTTGTTTCATCACTCATTAATAAGATAAAAGGTTTAACTATTAAAATGATTTTAACCATTATTTTTATTGCATTGGTTGTTATTTTTATGGTATTAGCCTTATTTGAATTACCAACTGTTTTTATTATGGTTTTATATATGATGTTATGGTCGATGTTGATTTCAACAGTCCCTTTTTTATCTATGATTGCGATGAATTATATCCAAAGTGGAGAAACTTTAAACTTTGGATTTGCAAGGGGACTAGGTTCGGTTTCTTATGCTGTAAGTGCTATGATGTTAGGTAGATTAATAGAATATTTAAATCCAACTGTTTTAGCTTATGTCTTTTTTATTGCGATTATATTGGCTTTGGTTGTTTTATATTGGTTACCAGATTGTAAAGTCCAAGTACAAAGTGCCAAAAAAGAAGGAAATATATTAGGAATTATTAAAAAATATAAAGTATTCTTTTTCCTTTTATTAGGATTTAGTTGTACTTTTGCAGCGTCAACTACTTTATCAACATATCTTGTTAATATTGTAAGAAAACTTGGAGGAAGTACATCTTTATATGGGGTTGCTGTTTTCTTTATGGCAGCCAGTGAAATGCCAGTTATGACAATTACTCCAAGATTAATTAGAAAATTTGATAGTGTAACTTTAATTATGGTTGCTTCTTTTTGCTATATTCTTCGTAATTTTACTATTTGTTTAGCCCCTAATTTACCGATACTATTTATTGGTATGTTAATGCAAAGTATGTCTTATGGTTTGATGACAGCTGTTATTACTTATTATGTAACTTATAATTTAGAAAGTCATGATCAAATGATGGGACAAACAATGATTGGGATTATGTCTTCTGGATTAGGATCAATGATTGGTAATATTTTTGGTGGTGTATTACAAGATACCTTTGGTATACAATCGATGCTTTTCTTTGCTTGTACAATTACAGTAATAGGAGTTATCATTACTTTTATTACAGGTTTTTATTCAAAAAAGCTGGCTAGAAATTCTTAATAAAAAGTATATAATAAAAAGCAGGTTAAACCTGCTTTTATTTGTTTATGGCTGGGGTACTTGGATTCGAACCAAGGAAATGTCAGATTCAGAGTCTGATGCCTTACCACTTGGCTACACCCCAAGATAACATATTAATTGTATTACTTTTAGATTTAAAATTCAAGAGAGAGAAGTGAAGTATATGAAAGTGAGAACCCGTTTTGCGCCTAGTCCTACTGGCTATATGCATATTGGTAATTTAAGAACAGCATTATATGAATATTTAATTGCTAAAAAAAATAATGGAGATTTTATTTTAAGAATTGAAGATACAGATCAAAGTAGAAAAGTAGATCAAGCATTAGATGTCATTTACCAGACAATGAAACAAACTGGTTTAAATTATGATGAAGGACCCTATATTCAATCTAAAAGATTAGCACTTTATAAAGAATATGCTGATCAATTAGTTGAGCTGGGTGGGGCTCATTATTGTTTCTGTGATGAAGAAACAATTGATCAAAATAAAGATATTGAAAACAATCAAAACTACCAAGATCCATGCATTCATATTTCTTTAGAAGAAGCTAAAAAAAGAATTGCTAGTGGTGAAAAATATGTTGTCAGACAAACAATTTTAAGCACTGGCGTAACTTCTTTTGAAGATGAAGTATATGGACATATTGAAGTAGACAACAGCACTTTAGATGAAGGGGTTTTATTAAAAAGTGATGGTTACCCTACATATAACTTTGCTAATATCGTAGATGATCATTTAATGAATATTACCCATGTAGTAAGAGGAAATGAATATTTATCATCAACACCTAAATACAATTTAATTTATCAAGCATTTGGGTGGGATGTACCAACCTATATTCACTTACCACCAGTTATGAAAGATGATAAGCATAAATTATCTAAACGTAATGGTGATGCTAGTTATCAAGATTTAATTAATAAAGGATTCTTAAATGAAGCAATTTTAAATTATATTGCTTTACTTGGTTGGTCTCCTAAAGAAGAAAAAGAAATTTTTACTT
>NZ_QUIN01000013.1:20783-57556 GCF_003480255.1 Erysipelatoclostridium sp. AM42-17
TTTTACTTTAGATGAATTAGTTGAACAATTTGATATAAAAAGAATTTCTAAAGCACCAGCATTATTTGATATTAATAAATTAAAATGGATGAATGGGATTTATATACGAAATCTGAGTTTAGAACAGTTTCATCAATTAGCTTTGTCACATTATCAAAAGATTACTCGTGCTGTAGATTTACTGGCTTTAAGTAAATTATTACAACAACGTGTTTCTTATTTAGATGAAATTGAGGGTATGATTGACTTTATTCAAGATCCTTTACCATTTAATGCTTGTATGTTTATTAATAAAAAAATGAAAACCAATGAAGAACAATCATTAGAAGCCTTACTTTGGTTACAAGAATTATTGAAGCATTGTAAAGATACCAGTATAGATAATTTATATCAACAATTTGTTGCTTTAGCTAAAGAAAAGCATGTTAAAAATGGACAAATTATGTACCCTTTAAGAGTAGCTTTATCTTTTAAAGAAGTAACACCTGGAGGTGCTGTTGAACTGGTTTCTATTCTAGGTCTTCAAGAATCGTTAAGAAGAATTGAACAAGCCATTTTAGGATTAAAAAATAAAAAAGCCTAAATGGCTTTTTATTTTTATATGGTAGTCCATAGGGGGTTCGAACCCCTGAATGCTAGGATGAGAACCTAGTGTGTTAACCGCTTCACCAATGGACCATACCCTATTATAATAGCACTTTATTATACTGATGAAAAGGATAGATTACATTTCATAATTAGAAAAAATAAACTTTTTAAAATGATAAGGATTATAATAGTTTACTGGGTGAAAGTTATGGAATTAAGTATATCGTTGACTAAGCAAATTATGGCAATGTTTATTATGATCTTAGTAGGGTTTATATTGATTAAAAAGAAGATTTGTCGCATCGATGATAGTAAAATGTTATCAGCTATTGTTCTTTACGTAGCAGCACCATGTGCGATTATTAATTCTTTTTTAATTAAATGTACACCAGAAAAGATGAAAGGTTTTATATTAGCTATTGTTGCAGCAATCATTGTCCATATTATTTATATTATGCTTACCTATATATTAGGAAAGTTTTTTCATTTCAATACAATAGAAAAAGCATCTATTATTTATTCTAATTGAGGTAATTTAATTTTACCTTTAGTTCAAATTGTTTTAGGACAAGAAATGGTATTTTATGCTAGTGGGTATATGATTGTACAAACAATTTTACTTTGGACTCATTGTAAATTTATGATTAGTAAAGATAAGTCTTTTGATTTAAAGAAAATATTATTTAATATTAATATTTTATCTATTTTAATTGGTATTATTTTATTTTTTATACAAGTTAGTTTACCTGTTCCGGTTACAAGTGCCATGAATAGTATGTCTAATTTAATGGGACCATTATCCATGTTTGTTATTGGAATGTTACTAGCAAAGATGGATTTAAAAGCTGTTTTTCGTAAAAAAAGAGTTTATTTTATTTGTTTTTTTAGATTAATTGTTTTACCATTGGTTATATTATTCATATTTGTTTATTCAGGAATTGATCATATCGCTCCAAATGGAACATCCATACTTTTGATTTCACTTCTAGCTGCCAGTGCGCCAAGTGCTTCAACAGTGACACAGTTTGCTCAAATTTATGACAATAATCCTGGAGGAGCCAGTGTGATTAATGCTATGAGTGTGATTTTATGTGTAGTAACAATGCCACTGATGATTATGATTTATAATATGTTAATATAGGAGAAAAAGATGAAAAGATGTCATTGGGTAGATGAATCAAGTCAAATTTATAAAGATTATCATGATTATGAATGGGGTCAACCTGTATATGATGATCAAAAATTATATGAAATGTTTTTATTAGAAACATTTCAGGCAGGGCTTTCTTGGATTACGATATTAAAGAAAAGAGAGGCTTTTAAAGAGGCATTTGATCAGTTTGATGTAAATAAAATCGCAAACTATCAAGAAAATAAAATTATAGAGTTAATGAATAATCCTCTTATTATTAGAAATCAAAGAAAAATAAAAGCAGCTATTTGTAATGCTCAAAAATTTATTGATATTCAACAATCTTGGGGCAGCTTTAGTGAATATATATGGCATTTTACCAATCATGAAATCGTTTATCCAACAGATCATCATTTAACACATAATGATTTATCTGATACAATCTCTAAGGATTTAAAGAAAAAAGGAATGTCTTTTGTAGGAACAGTAACGATTTATTCTTTTTTACAAGCCATAGGTATTATTAATGATCATGAAGAAGAATGTTTTTTAGGAGGAAAGAAAGATGTTTGATTTAGATTATTTTAAAAAGATATTAAAGGAAATGATGAGTATTGATAGTCCTAGTGGATTCAGTGACAATATCGCAAAAAAAATAGAAGAGTATGCCTTAGAACTGGGTTATCCTTTTTCACGTAATCAAAAAGGGAATATGATGATTGAGGTACCTGGTTTGGATGAAAGAACTGTTGGTATATGTGCACATGTTGATACTTTGGGAGCGATGGTTCGTTCAATTAAAGACAATGGACATTTAGCGTTTACGCCTATTGGCAGTCCGGTTTTGGCATCAATAGATAGTGAATTATGTCGTATTCATAGCCGTGATGGCAAAGTCTATACAGGTACTTTTTTCTCTAATCATCCTTCTAAACATGTTTATAAACAAGCAAGTCAAGAAGTAAGACAAGAAGAAACAATGGAAGTTATTTTAGATGAAATTGTTCATAATAAAGAAGATGTTTTAAAATTAGGGATTAATAATGGAGATTATATTTGTTTTGATTCTAAAACTGTCATAACAGAGTCAGGATTTATAAAATCTCGATTTTTAGATGATAAATTGAGTGTGGCAATTATTTTTACGGTTTTAAAATATTTAAAAGAGAAGGATATCAAACCAAGTCATCATTTAAAAGTATTGATTTCTACATATGAAGAAGTAGGTCATGGTATGAGTGCTATTCCTCAAGATATTCAAGAACTACTAGCCATTGACATGGGATGCATTGGTGATGACTTACAATGTAGTGAATATCAAGTTTCTATTTGTGCTAAAGATTCTTCAGGACCTTATGATTATCATATGGTAAATGGTTTAATTGATTTAGCTAAGAAGTATGATATTGATTATGCTGTTGATATTTATCCAATGTATGGTAGTGATGTTTCTGCAGCATTGCGTGGGGGAAATGATATTAAAGGGGCATTGATTGGTGCTGGCGTGTTTGCTAGTCATGGTTATGAAAGAACGCATCAAAAGGCAGTTTTAGCGACAATGAATTTATTAATGAGATATCTAACAAAGTAAGTGAAGAATTTCGCTTACTTTTTTGCATGTTTAAGATACAATTGTTTTATAATATAAATAAGGTGATTTTATGAAAAAGAAAATAATAGGACTTATTGTGGGAATAACGATAGTATTAAGTTTTTTTTCAGTAAGTTTATCAATAAAAAGAATTTGTGTTAAAACGATTTCAGATTATAATATCAGTCCTAATATTTCAAATAGGATCGGTGATATTATTTTTGATGATTTTCAACATCTAAATAATCAACAATTATTAAATATGCAAAGTGATATTAAAAGAAGTGCATCACTCTACAAACTTAATAGTGATTATTTTGATAGTTCAATTGATTATATTTTAAATAATCAAAATATCACAATCAATCAAAATCATGTTGATGAATTTTATAATGATATCGTTGATATAGTCGAAAAACGTTTAAATAAGACATTAACATCTAAACAGGTGATATCATTAAAAAAAAACTTAAAGAAAAATATTAATTTTGAGCAACTGTTTAAACAAAAAATAAAAGTATTAAAAAATAGAATTTCAAGTAAAGGCAAATTAATGATTAGGATTTATCGAGTCCTTCATTCACTATTATTTAAAGTCATTTTAATTTCCGGTTATTTGATTTTAAGTTTTTTATTATTAGAAAATAGTTCATCTTCTTTCTTTATTTTTCTTCAAGGAATCAGTTATTTTATCAGTTTTATTTTAGATATCATTTTAATCAATATGATTCAAAACAATTCATATTACTTATCAACCCATTTACTAGGACAAAAAGTAACGATTGATACATCATTTCTACATGTATTATCTTTTATCTATTTAGCTATATCCTTGGTATTGATGATCATTGTTTATTTAAAAACATTTAAAGACAAATAATCATATAATTTGTTTTTTAGATTTAAAATGCTTATAATGATTAAAAATTAAAGGGGGGGGGAAAAAGAATGCTTATAGATGGACATATGCATTTAGAAAATGGACCACTTACTAAAGATTATGTAATGGAATTTGTAAATGCAGCATATAAACAGGGGTTTGATCGTATTCAAATATTAGATCATACTCATCGTTTTAAAGAATTCGAGGGGACATATCAAGGAGTGAAAGACGCTTGTGACAAGCAAGAACAGTGGTTAGCAAATAAAGAGATGAAGTTTAAAGATACTTTGGATGATTATGTTAAATTAATAAAAGAAGTTAAATCATGTGATTTACCAATAGAAGTCTTATTTGGCTTAGAAGTTTGCTATGTACCAGAATACAAAGAAGAAATAAAAAAGATATTAGAACCTTATCATTTTGATTTTTTAGTGGGGGCTATTCATTCAATTGATGGGTTATTATACGATATGTCATGGTCTAAAGAAATCTTATGGGATAAATATGATACCAATAAGATTTATCAAAGATATTATGAACTGATTTTTGATTTAGTAGAAAGTGATTTGTTTACACAGTTAGCACATCCAGATACGATTAAGATGTTTGGTTATTATCCAACATATGATTTAACACCAACATATCAAAAACTAGCACAGTTATTAGTTGAACATCATGTAAAAGGGGAATGTAATACAGGATGTTATTATCGTTATCATCATCCAGATAAAGGTTTATCTAAAGAATTATTACAAATTTTTAGAGAGTATGGTGTTGATATCATTACAGCCAGTGATGCTCATAAGCCAAGTGACGTGGGAACTTGTATAAAAGATGTCTATGATGCTTGTTATCGCTAATTTTTTAGCGATTTTTTTTACGTCTAAATACAAATATGAGAGCATAAAATGTATAGTAGTAAATTTATCACGATGATAGGAATTTATAATTGTATACAATTTTTATGATATTACTAGACAAAGAAGATTGTATACAATATAATGGTGGAAATAAAATAGAAAGGAAGGTTCAATATATGACCGAAAAAAGAGTTTACAACTTTTCTGCTGGACCATCTATGTTACCAGTAGAAGTATTAGAAAAAGCTGCTAAGCAAATGTTAAACTACGAAGGCAGTGGTATGAGTGTAATGGAGATGAGTCATAGATCCTCTTCCTATTTAGATATTTTTAATAAGACTAAAGGATTATTAAAGAAAGTAATGAATATACCAGATGATTATCAAATTGTCTTTATTCAAGGGGGAGCAACACAACAGTTTTCAATGGTACCATTGAATTTATTAAAAAATGGGAAAGCTGATTACATTATTACTGGAGCGTTTTCTAAAAAAGCAGCTGCAGAAGCAAAAAAATACGGGGACATTCACATTGCATATGATGGAAGTAGCAATGATTTTAAACATATTCCTACACAAGATGAATTAGATTTATCAAAAGATGCATCTTATGTACATTTATGTGCAAACAATACAATTTATGGAACAGAATGGAAATATGTTCCTGAAACCAATGGAGTACCTATCGTAGCTGATATGTCATCAAATATCTTATCTAAATCAGTAGATGTATCAAAATTTGGTATGATTTATGCTGGAGCACAAAAAAATATGGGGATTGCTGGATTAGGTGTCGCTATTATCAAAGAAGAATTACTTCAAAAAGTATCTGATACAACACCAGTATTATTAGACTATCAATTAATGATTGATAAAGATTCTATGTATAATACACCACCAGCTTATGCGATTTATGTATTAGGATTAGTGCTTGAGTGGATTGATAACCTAGGGGGATTAGAAGTTATGCAAAAACGTAATCAAGAAAAAGCACAATTATTATATGATTACTTAGATAGTAGTGATTTCTATATTACTCATAGTGATAAAGAAAATCGTTCTTTAATGAATGTCACATTTACTACACCTAATAAAGACTTAGATGCATTGTTTGTAAAAGAAAGTATTGAAACAGGGATGACTAACTTAAAAGGTCATCGTTCTGTAGGGGGAATTCGTGCATCAATTTACAACGCTATGCCATTAGATGGTGTTAAAAAATTAATTGCTTTTATGAAAGATTTTGAAGCAAAAAATAAATAAGGGGAACAATATGTATAAAGTAAAATTAATGAATAAGATTGCTGATGTTGGTTTAAAGCAATTAGATGATCAATATCATTATGGGGAAGATGAAAATCAAGAAGATGCTATTTTACTTAGAAGTGCATCTTTGCATGAATATGATTTTCCGGCATCATTAAAAGCTATTGCCAGAGCAGGAGCAGGCGTTAATAATATTCCTGTAGAAAAATGTAGTGAAAAAGGGATCGTTGTTTTTAATACACCGGGAGCAAATGCGAATGCTGTAAAAGAATTAGTATTATGTGCATTGTTTTTATCATCAAGAAAAATTGTTGAAAGTATTCGTTGGGTTGATACTTTAAAAGATGATGAAAATGTCGCTAAAACAGCAGAAAAAGGAAAATCTCAATTTGTTGGTCCTGAAATTGAAGGAAAGAAATTAGGGGTTATTGGATTAGGGGCAATAGGTGTTAATGTCGCTAATGCAGCTGTTAAATTAGGAATGGATGTTTATGGTTATGATCCATTTATTGGAGTTAATGCAGCTTGGGCTTTATCAAAACATGTTCATCAAGCTAAAAATGTAGAAGATATTTACAAAGAATGTGACTATATTACAATTCATGTTCCAAGTAATAAAGATACTAAAGGTATGATTAATAAAGACGCTTTTGCTTTAATGAAAGATGGTGTAAGACTATTAAATTTTGCTAGAGGGGATTTAGTTAATAGTGATGATTTACTTGCATCCATTGATGAGGGAAAAGTAGAAAGATATATTACTGATTTTGCTCAAGTAGAATATATTGGTAAAGAACATATTGTTGTTTTACCACACTTAGGTGCATCAACACCTGAAAGTGAAGATAACTGTGCTAAAATGGCAGTTAAAGAATTAAAGGATTTCTTAGAAAATGGAAACATTACTAATTCAGTTAACTTCCCAGCAGTTAATCAACCTCGTGAATCAAAAGTAAGATTATGTATTACAAATCGTAATGTACCTAATATCTTAGCTTTAATTTCTAAGTTATTTGCTGATCATTCTTTAAATATTGAAAATATGGTTAATCGTTCTAAAGGGGATTATGCCTATACTTTAATTGATACGAATGATGATGTACGTCAAGATATTATTGAACGTATTGAAGCAGCTAAAGGAATTATTAATGTAAGAGTTATTAAATAATAAAAGGACCTATAAGTTTGTTAAATAACTTATAGGTCTTTTTATTATGTTAAATGAAACTTGCTATTGGTGTTGATAATTATGTATTTTATGATAAAAGAACGAATAAATAGTGATAAGATAATATACTTTTTATAGAGAAGGCGTTTTCTACACAGAACCATATGAGTTACTAAAAAGTTATAATGGGGGAGTTAAAAACGAAACGAGTAAAGAGGCTTTATTGTTCCTTATTTTTGATTATTGAATTGTGTGGCTATGGTCTATTAAAATATAATGGTTATCGATTTACATATTTTTATTCATCTGAAATTGCAAGTAAGTGTGCTCATTTTGAGAATGTCTTTAATATAGTATATCCCATTACTTATGGAATAATGACATTGGTATTTGTGGCTATTTATTTCTTTTATGACAAGCAACTGACAAAAAATGACGATGTATATTTTCTTATCTTTTTTATAGTCATGCATGTATTACAATACATATTAATGCTAAATTGTAACTATCATTTAGTAAGACCAGTAGCGATTGCCTCATTATATAATATATTTGTTATTATGGTCGTATTGTTTATTAAGAAAAGGGAATTGAAATAATAAGAAAAAGGTATCATTTTTATTTGATACCTTTATTTAGTTTTATTCAATTATCCATTTGTAATAGAAAAAAGGCATTTTATCAAACATCAAATAACGAGGCAATAAGTATTGTTGATCGGCTCTAGTCATATTTCTATTTTGATTATAGCTAAAGGCAAGATGGGTAGAGCTGTTCTTTAAATAGCTTTGTGCATTTTGGCTACTTACTCCATAGGGAAAAGCAAAATACTGATTACTAACTATATTAGTATCGAAGTCTTTTTTTATTTCTTCTGTAGATAAAGTTTCTATTTTTTTTAAGTGATGAATTCTAGCAAAATGATGAAGATTATATGAATGTGAATAGTAGGAAACATATTGATCATTCTTTATATCAGCTTGATGTAGATAACCGGCTTTATTATGTTTTACTTTATAGCCAATAACAAAACATGTGGCATGTAGATTGTATTTTTTTATGATTGGTTTAACGACTGTGTTAAAGTTAAGATAACCATCATCAAAGGTTAAACATACAGCCTTTTTTGCAATTTTTTTATTTCCTCGGTAATAATCTTCAACATCTTGCATCGTAAGACATTGATAGTTATTTTGTGCTAAATATTTCATTTGTTGGTCAAATTGACTTTGACTTAAAAAATAAGGATTATTTTGGTAGTGGTTTTGTTTCTCTTGATCACTGACTACACCATGATAACCTAAAACTGGTAAGCCATCTTTGTTATTTTCATGAATAATGATATCTTTACTTATCCAACATAGACCAATAATAAGATAACTACATAATAAGGTCAGCAACATTTTTTTAAAATCTTTCATTTTATCACCGCAATCATTATAACAAAATTCACTATTCTAATAAAAGAAAAAAGTATATAATGCTTTTAGTGAGGTGTATTATGTCAGTTTATATTTATCCAATTAAAGCAGGATTGATGATTTTTCCTATCTTAGCGATTATTTTTACAATTCCTTATATTATCAGTCAATATCGTAAATATGGGGCTATGTTGCTTACAAGAATTGTGGTTGTCTACTCATTTATATTGTATTTATTATGTGCATATTTTATGGTTTTACTTCCTTTACCAAAAGAAGATATTCCTAGACTTGCAACGACAATGCAACTTGTTCCTTTTCATTTTGTAGATATGATTTTAGCTTGTCATTTTCATTCTATTGTTGATTTTGTTAAAAATCCTTATGTTTACCAAGCTTTTTTCAATATTCTCCTTACTTTACCTTTAGGGGTATATTTGAGATATTATTTTAAAAAAAGCTGGTTCAGTGTTTTTATTTTAGGATTTTTGATGTCTTTATCATTTGAATTATTACAATTAACAGGGATATGTGGGGTTTATCAATATCCTTATCGTTTATTTGATGTAGATGATATCATTGTAAATACCTTTGGAGCAATGGTAGGGTATTGGATTACACCATTATTGACTTGTTTTTTACCGAGTAAAGATAAGCTTATTGAAAAATCATATATTAAAGGGACAAAAGTTTCATTTATTAGAAGATTAGTAGGTTTTGTGATTGATCTTTTTGTGATGTATTTATTTGATATGATCATAATATGCTTATTTAAGCAAATAGATAAAAATGTAAGATTGGTTATCTTTGTGTTCATTTATTTTTGTGTTATTCCAGCGTTATGCAATGGTCAAACATTGGGCAAAAAGATAGTGAAAATTGCATTGAGAGATGAACAAAATGAAGTTCCTAGAATAACGAATCTAATGATTCGTTATGGCTCACTTTGGTTTGTGATTGCTGGTATTCCCCAAATTTTACAATATGAAATGAGTCAATTAAATCATAGTCATTTATTGATATGGCTCATCATATTTGTTTGTATTTTTACATTAGTTTACTTTGTTTATCAAGTATTTGTACATAGCATGATTACTCATGATGATTTATTTTATGAAAAGTGGAGTCATATTCATGAAATCAGTATAATAAAAGAACCTCAGTAAGGTTCTTTAAAAGGCAGATGTTAAAGATATTCTGTCTTTTATTTTATTGTAAATCATAACTGAAATAAGTATTTTAACAAAATCACCGGGAATAAATGGAATAACACACATCATTAAAGAGGGTCCTAATGCCATTTTTGTAAGTAACATAAACCATGCGGTTCCGATTATATAACAAACTAAAGATCCAATAAAACAGGCTATATAGGATGAATATTTTCTTGATAAATAACTTATAAGCATAGCCATGATTGGAAAGGCAAATAAATAACCACCAGTATAACCTACTAAAGAAGCGATACCCCCATGAAATCCAGCAAATACAGGTAATCCAATGGCACCCATTAGTAAATAAACAAAACAAGTAAAAAATGCTTCTTGAGGAGTCAATACTAATGAAAGTAGATAGACAGCTAAAGTTTGTAAGGTAATAGGGACATAACCCGGTAAATCAATTTTAATTTGTGATAAAAGTGCTAATAAACAAACCATTAAAGCACAATAACATATTTCTTTTACTTTGAAGTTCAAACTAAACACCTCCTGGAGTTATCCTAACAAACTCCAAGGTTTTTGTCAATAAAGACTTTGAACGAATAAAGCGATGAGAAATTCTTTAGTAAATAAACTAGGAATGATATTAGGTAAATTATCAGGATTAGATAAAAAATAACTTAGACTTTGTTTGCTGGTAAGATCTTTTAAATTTTGTCCTAATTGTTTAAATAAAAGACGATCATCTTCATTAATTTTAAAATGTTTTTTGACTTCTTGAATAACATTATCAAATTCATAAATCGTATCATGTTGGTAAGATAAGTAATCCATAGTAATCTCTAATCCTAAAATAAAATAATCATCCAACTGAATTTGATCAAGATAAGTATCTGCTTTGAGTAGTTGAGTAAGGGGAATACTGTCATTACCAATAGCACGGTTTAAAATAGTATGATTCAGTTGATTTTCGTAATTTAAAACTTTGTGATAAAAGGTTTGACATATATTCTGAGGTACTTTTTCATTTTTAAATGTATAGCGATATCCCTTTAGTTTGTTAAATGCTTTAAGGGTATCATAATAACCGAGACAGATTCTAAAATCCAATAAAGTACGATCAAAATCTAAGAAACCACCTAGTGGTAAACTTGGTCTGATGACTTTAATACCAGGACGATGAAGTAAATACTCATGAGTAGCTTCTTGATTAAGTTCAATAGCGATAATTGATTTAGCTCCCATATCTAAGGCTAGAGAGATTGGAAGATTGTCAAAGTAACCACCGTCAATGTATCCTTGTTGATCAATTTCATGAATAGGAAAAGCAGGGAAACATGATGCAGAAGCAATAGCATACTCAACGATATTTGTATCATTCATTTGATCGACTGTTATTTCAATAGGTTTTAATTGAGGGAACGTAACAGTAACCAAACCATATTTTGTAGATGAATTTTTTGCTTTTTTACCATCATAAAGTGAATGAATTAAATTCTTTAAAGGAGTAATATCAGCTCCTTTTTTATTAATATAAGATTTAAAAAAGGACATCATTAAGTTTGATTGTTGTAACATAGATTCAATTGAAAAATCAAATTGAATAGGATCAGTTAATACTTGATCTAAAGATAATGTATCCCATAAATGATAGAGTTTATCATAGTCATGTTGTGCCACTAATAGACCATTTAAAGCACCAATAGAAGTCCCTGTGACAATATCAAACTCATATCCTAATTCTTTTAAAGCTTTTATACATCCAGCTTCGTAAGCACCTTTAGCGCCACCGCCAGATAAAACTAAACCATATTTCATAACATCACATCCTTATAAATAAATTATACAAAAAAAGACTTAAAAATACCAAGAAAGATATTTTTAAGTCCTCAATTCTATTGGTTCATCAGTTCATAAGTTAATTCACCAAGCATTGTAATTCCTTTTACAATTTGTTCAGGAGATTCACTCGTGAAGGATAATCTAAATCCTTGACTAGGGTAGTTAGTAGCAAAACAATACCCTGGAACAATCGCAATATGCTTAGCAACAGCCGCTTGCAAGAACGATTCAGGTTTGATTTTGTCTGGTAAAGTAAACCATACAAACATCCCCCCATCAGGTGCTTTAAATTGAACATCAGGATGAAAGGTTTTTTTCATTGTTTCTACCATAAGTGTACTTTTTCTTTGATAAATTTCACTCACTCTTTTAATATGTTGTTTCATATCAACGGTATTTAAAAAACGTGTAATGACATATTGTGACCAGTTTGTAGCAGCACCACCACTCGCACCTTTCATAATAGCAAAGTGATCAGTAATATCTTTATCAGCCACTATAGCACCTAGACGAATACCTGGAGAGATGATTTTTGATAAACTAGCAAGATAAATTACAATTCTTGCATCATCAAATGATTTATAACTTGGAACAGATGTTCCTTTAAAACGTAAAGTTCCATAAGGATTATCTTCAAGAATTAAAACATGATATTTTTTACATAATTCATAAATTGCTTTTCTTCTTTCTAGTGTTGTCGTAAGACAAGTAGGATTTTGAAATGTTGGAATAGTATAAAGAAGTTTAGGTTGTGGCTTTCTTTGAAAAGCTTGTTCTAATAATTCTAAATCTAATCCTTCATCATCCATTGGTACACCAATTAATTTTGCATTATTACTTTTAAAACCATTTAATGCACCAATAAAACTAGGATCTTCAACAACCATGTAATCACCTTCATCTAAGAAGACTTTAGCAGCCATTTCTAGTCCTTCCCCGGAACCAGAAGTAATCATAATATCGTCACTTTCCTTAACGACAGGTTCTAAAGAATTAAAGAAAGTTTTAATAGCTTTTTGTAAACCAGTATAAGCAGGTTTAGGTGCATATTGTAAGATTTCATAAATAGAATCATTTAAGACCTCTTGTGATAATTTTTGGATTTCTTCAACCGCAAATGATTCACGATCAGGAAATCCTGGCGAAAAGTTGATCATATCAGGTCCTGCAGCATCAACAAGAACTTGACGAATCATGCTAGGTGTGAATTGATTAAATCTTTTTGAGTATTGATAATTCATTGTTGTTCCCCTTTTTATGTATAGATTATTCCTTAACATTATAGGCGTTGTTTGTTATAATAACAAGCATAAGGAGGAAGAACATGAAAGAAGTTGTTAAAACAAATCAAGCTCCTGGTGCTATTGGACCATATAGTCAAGGAATTCATGTAGGTAACACTTACTATTTTTCAGGACAAATTCCATTAGTTCCAGAAACAGGGAAAATGCCAGAAGGTATTGAAGCACAAGCACATCAAGCATTAAAAAATGTTAAAGGATTATTAGAAAGCCAAGGATTATCTTTTAAAGATGTTGTTAAAACAACAGTATTTTTAGATAATATGGATGACTTTGTTACTGTAAATGGAATTTATGCAGAGTATTTTGGAGAACCTTATCCTGCAAGATCTGCAGTAGAAGTAGCAAAACTTCCTAAAGGAGCTTTATTAGAAGTAGAAGTTATCGCAGTAAAATAAAAAGAGCATAAGCTCTTTTTTTATAAAAATAGAATGGCGATAATACCAACAACTAAACAATAATATGAAAAATAATTTAGTTTCTTTTTATTTAAGATGCTAAATAATAAATGTAATGCCAAGTAAGTTACAACTCCACTGACAATAAAACTAATTAAATAAGGAAGCCATAAAGCAGCAACAGTTGAACTTGTTAAAAAGTGTTTTAATTTTAAAATAATAGCCCCAAAACTCACAGGCATAAACATAAAGAATGAAAAATCTCTGGCTGCTTTTTGATCTAAACCACCAAGCATTCCTCCAGTTAAAGTAGAACCACTACGAGAGATCCCAGGAAGTAAAGCAAATAATTGGAAAATTCCCATTCTAAGGGCATCCCATAAATTTAAATTCTTTGTTGTTCTTCTTCCTTTATAACCAAATTTATGAATAAGCATTAAGAAGATAGCAGTAATTAAAAGCATACAACCTACGAATTTAGCGTTAGAAAAGGCACTTTCAATTTTATCATTAAACAATGCTCCACCAATAGCAGCTGGAATGGTAGCTACAATAAGTAACATACAAAAACGAAAATCAGGTAATAAAGTTTGTCTTTCTTCAGGTTTAGCAATATAACTAAAGAATGATTTGATTAAACGAATGATATCTTGACGATAATAATACATAATCGCAATGAGTGATCCGGTATTAACAATAACTTCAAAAGTCACATCATTCATTTGGGGAACCATTAACCCCATTTTAGAAAAAAGACTTTGGAATAAAACTAAATGTCCGCTACTAGAAATAGGAATAGGTTCAGAAAAACCTTGAATGGCACCTAAAATAGCGTACACAATAATATCTTTTAATAGTTTCATAATTTCACCTCGACACTCATTATATATTAAATAAATATAAAAATATACTAAAACATTTTTAATGGTTAAAAACATATATATATATATTAGGAGGAGATTATGGAGAGGATTATCGTAAATTGGGTTAAAGAAGATGAAGAATTACTAGAACCATATGAGTGGTATCCGGGTGACGATATAGAATTTATTACTTCTTTAACAATGTATCATGTTGATGATGAAACTTTACATGATTTTATATATGGTTGTCTGCAAGTATTAGATCATCATTTATATAATAAAGTATTTGCTTTAGGTAATGGTTTTTATACGATTGTAGTAGAAACGGATGAAAAAGGAAAATTATGTTATCGCAGTGTTTTAAATATTGAAGATCGAAAACGCATCAATGAAGAGATTGCAAGTTTACCACATACAGTCATCACCTATTTTATGTATGATGAAGGGGAAATGAAGGAATATGGTTTAACTCGTGATGAAAGAATAAAAAAGCAATTTATTGATCAAAGATTAGATGAACTTTATATTCATCAGTTGAGTGACTTTATTCATCTTGTTCGTTCACTATATATTAAAGAAAAAGAGAATATGAAGATGTATTTTATTTTAAAAAAGAAAATAGAACACGGTTATTCATTTATTCATGAATATCTTTATCATGAATTACTTAAACCACAATATAAAAAGAAATAAGCTTTGCTTATTTCTTTATTGTAATACCCATTTTTCTTTCTACTTTAGCTAATTTCTTACGAGCAATTCTACGAGCTGTTTGGGCTCCTTCGTTTAATACAGTATCAATATAATCACCTTGAATAATTTCTTGATAACGATCATGAATTTTTTGTAGTTCTTGACCAACAACTTCAGCTAAATCTTTTTTGAATGTTCCATAACCACTATTTTCATATTGTTTTTCTAATTCAGGAATTGATTTTTCACTTAAAATAGAATAAATAGTAAGTAAATTAGAAATACCTGGTTTATTTTTAACGTCATAAATAATCTTATTATCACTATCAGTTACCGCAGACATGATTTTCTTTTTAGATACATTAATATCATCTAAAATATAAATACATCCTTTACCTGTTTCATCAGATTTAGACATTTTTTTAGTAGGGTCTTGTAAATCCATAATACGACCACCAACTTTAGGAACAATAGGTTCAGGTAATTTGAATGTTTCACTATAACGATTATTAAATCTTTCAGCAATATCACGTGCAAGTTCACAATGTTGTTTTTGGTCTTCACCAACAGGTACATAATCAGGATCATACATTAAAATATCAGCATTCATCAATGAAGGATAATTAAATATTCCTGCACCAATTGATTCATTTTTACCTATTTTACTTGCTTTATCTTTATATTGAGTCATTCTTGATAATTCACCCATAGAAACCATACATCCTAGATACCAACCTAGTTGGGCATGTTCTAACACATCAGATTGTAAAAATAAAGTTACTTTTTGAGGATCAAGACCTGCTGCCAAATAGAGTGCAATTAAATCCTTTGTGTTTTTTCTTAAATCTTTAGGTTCTTGATAAACTGTCATACTATGTAAGTTAGCGACAAATACAATCATTTCATATTCATCTTGATAACTTACAAATGGTTTAATGGCTCCAATATAATTTCCTAGAGTCACTCTTCCGGTTGGTTTAATACCACTTAACATTCTTTTCATATTATTTCCTCCTTTAATAAAAAAACATCTATCCTAAAAAGGACAGATGTTGTCTGTTATACCACCTTTTGAATGCTATCACATTTTTGCCTTGTAACGTGGGCTTACGTCAAAAGATACTCGTTGCCTTTCCCCTTTGCCTTCATGGGTCCATTTGCCAAGTTGCTTACTATCTAGATTTCACCATCCTAGACTCTCTTTGAGGGCTTTCCTTGTTTTATCTCCCAATCACAAGTTTATTTACTTATTAAAAGTATCATAGAGAAATTCTTTTGTCAATATGAGCTATTATATATAATAATAAAAATAAAGATAGAAAATAAGTAAAAATCATGTATAATTGTCATAAAGGAGATGATAGGATGATTCGCATATATACAGCACCAAGTTGTGCATCATGTCGAAAGGTAAAAGCATGGTTAAAAGATCATCAGATTCCTTATGTTGAAAAAAACATTTTTTCAACTTTACTTCGTAAAGAAGAATTAAAAGAACTGTTAGAACGTAGTGAAAATGGAACCGATGATATTATCTCTAAACGTAGTAAAATTATTAAAGAAAACAAGGTAGACATTGAATCAATGTCAGTTAATGATTTAATTGAATTTATTCAAGAGAATCCTTCAATTTTAAAAAGACCTATTATGATTGATGAAAAGAGATTTCAGGTTGGATATAATGCAGAAGAAATTCGTGTATTTATTCCTCGTGAATTAAGACAATTAGCAGAATGTGATCATGTTGAAAATTGTCCACAATTTAAAAAAGAAAAAGGTTTTGTAAGTTTTAAAGAAGCATATTTAAAAGATAAAATGAAGTCAAACAATTAGTTTGACTTTTTATATTTTGTTTAATATTTAAACAAAATATGTCATTTATATGCTATAATGAATATAGTATTTGGATTTACTTTATTTAAAACAAATCCAAAATAGCAGGGGCTTTACTTTAAAAAAGTCGAAATATATTTGGAGGGAAAAAAGATGAAAAAATTATGGAAGTTCATGTTGGTGCTGGTACTTTCAGTAGCCATGATTGGATGTTCATCAAAGGATGATGAATCAGCAACGGTAAAAAAACAAGTCAATAGTTTCTTTACTGCATTACAAAAAGGAGATACTGATAAAGTACAAAAACTATGTTCTGCTTCTGTTAGTAAACAGTTAGGATTAACTGCGTTAGATCAACAATTTGAACAATTTACTGACACTGAAACTTATGGGGAAACATTTATTAAAGAAGCAAATAAATTCAAAGAAGACGTTTTTAGCTCATTATTTGAAAATATAAAAATTGGGAAAATCACTGTTAAAGATGATAAAGCTACAGTAGTTGTATCAGGGAAAGCAAAAGATTATAATGGAATAAACTTTGACTCAAGCGAAGTGGAAACTTTAGTTCAAAATTATATCAATGAACATATGAGTGAATTTGCTGGAATGACAAGTCAAAAAGAAATGACTGTTAAATTATTTGATGATGTTTCTAAAGATATGTTTGATGTTTTGAAAAATCAATTAAAAGATGTTAAATCAACTTCATTTAAATCAAAATTAACTTTATCAAAGATTGATGATAAATGGAAAATTACAGAAATGGATAATTAAAAAAATGGCGCTTATTTAAGCGTCATTTTCATTCTTTTAATTTTACTATCGCAATTCTTTTTATATGATAAGTGATAATGTTTTAAAATAGATAACCATTTTTGGTATCCTTCTTCTTTATTTAATACCTCTAATTCCATTTCATAATCTTTGACACCATTATATTCATTGTCATCTAGAGAAAGGATACCTTCTTTTAATTCAATATCACTGCGTATTGTTTTTAAATAATGCTGACAGTTCAAATCTTGATAGGCAATATTTAAATCCTTTAGAATAGTAAATATTTCATTATCTACAGGTTGATGATGAAATATTTTATTTTTTATTGTTTCATCAATTTGAATGTTCATTTCTTTAAGACCGGATGAGGATGGTCTTTTTAATGTTAGTTCATAACTATTCTTTTTTTTTCTAATACGTAAAGAATATTGCAGTTGGTCTAATATAGGATGCATTAAATAATAATTTGTTTGACTGTAAGTTTCTTTTATTTGATTTTTAAAATCATTTTTTATTTTTTGATACATTTCTTTAGTGAGTAAGATTTTAAATTCAATTTCTAGTTGTTCCATATTTCCCTCTTTTATAAATATTTTTCGTGATATATAATGATATTATAATATAAGACAGGCAGGAAGCGAAGATGAAATACACATTAGTGGTAAGAAATGATGATCTTTCTAAGAAATTGGCAGAAGATATTCATCATGGATTAAAAGATGAACTTATATATGATAATCAAAAACCAGATTTAGTGATTTCTGTTGGTGGGGATGGAACAATATTAGAGGCTGTTCATCAATATATGGATGTTGATTGTTATTATGTTGGCATACATACGGGAACGCTAGGCTTTTTTACAGATTATCAAAGAGATGAAGTTGACGAGTTAATTCATGATATTAAAAAGAATGAATATCATTGTATGCCAAGACATCTGTTAGAAGTGAAGGTGCACTTAAAGGATGAAACCAAAACACTTTATGCATTAAATGAAATGCGTTTGGATCATGGTTTTTCAACTCAAGTGATTTCAGTTTATATTAATGATGTTTTATTAGAGGTATTTAGAGGAAATGGTTTATGCGTTTCTACTCCTTCAGGATCAACAGCTTATAATAAGTCTTTAGGTGGTGCTTTGATTTATCCAGGTATTCCTTTAATGCAGTTAACAGAAGTAGCAGGAATTCATCATAATGCTTATCGTAGTTTAGGATCGAGTTTGATTTTAGATGATCGACAAACTATTAAATTAAAAGGTGATTTTAAAGATTTATGGTTAGGAATTGATCATTTGCAGTATTCATTTCAAGATGTGGAAAGTATAGAAGTTCATTTATCAAAGAGAGCTATGAAATTCATTGAGTATAAAGAAATGTCATTTATTAAAAGAGTAAGAAGGGCTTATATTCATTCATGAGAAGAATTATTCAAGAAAAAATAATATTAAAAGATTATTTAAAGACGCTTGATATTTCTAAAGCAATGATTAAAAGAATTAAAAATCATGGTGATTTTCTAGTTAATGGTCAACATGTGACAGTACGTTATTTATTACAAAAAGATGATGTCTTAAACATCATCTTTCCTTTAGAACTATCTTGTATTGAACCGGATGATATTCCTTTAAAGATTGTTTATGAAGATGAATACTATTTAGTCATTGATAAACAGGCAAACATTCCTTGTATTCCTACAAAAAGATATCCTCATCACACGTTAGCCAACGGCTTAATTAAATATTTCAATGATCATCATATTTTAGCTACGGTACATCTTGTTAATAGATTAGATAAAGAAACGCAAGGTTTAATGTTGATTGCTAAAGATAGTCGATCACATTATTTATTAAGTCAAGATATTAAACAGGTAAAAAGAGTTTATCACTGTTTAGTAGAAGGTACATTAAAAGGTGAAGGTATCATTGATAGTCCTATCGCTAAAGCTCATGATTCGATTAAAAGAATTATTTCTAAAGATGGTAAAGAAGCAAGAACATATTATCGTGTATTAAAAAATATTGAGGATAAAACACTTGTTGAATGTATCTTAGATACAGGAAGAACTCATCAAATTAGGGTTCATTTAAGTAGTATTGGTTATCCTTTAGCTGGAGATCAGCTTTATGGTGCTAAAGAAAACACATTGTTTTATTTGGATAGTGTCGAACTCTCTTTTGTTCATCCTTATACGAAAGAATTTTTAGAATTTAAAAAAGAGGATAAATATGATTGTAAAGATTAAGTAAGGAATAGATATGCTTTAAAAACAATCAAAAAGACGAGTAATCGTCTTTTTTAATAAAAAAGGAATTCATTTTATTGAATTCCTAGTAATATCTATTTTTTCTATTTTCAATTCTTGATTGACGGTAAATATCAAAACAAATTCCCATAGCAATCATATAAGAAAGTAATGATGATCCTCCATAAGAAATAAATGGAAGAGTAATACCGGTAATCGGTAGTAATCCTAGAAGCATACCAATATTCCAAAATTGTTGAAATATTAAGCAACCAAATACACCGGCAATGAAGTAACGATCCTTATTATTTTTAGTCTGTAAACCAATTCTTAAAATAATGACATCAAGTGCTAAGATAGCAACTAAAGTAACAATGCCGCCAACAAATCCAAAACCTAAGGTAATGACTGCAAAAATAAAGTCAGTTTGAGGTTCTTGTAAAGAAATAATAATTGATTTAAAACCATGACCAAACCAACCAGCTGTACCATAAGCCATCATAGCATTATATAACTGGTAGCCTTGATCTTGATAAGTTCCTTCAGGATCTAGCCAACCATAAATACGATCTAATTTATGCCCGGTAAAGATATGAGTAAAAATATCATGTTGATAAATAAATAAGTAAACTAAAATAGTAATACCTATAATTAAAGCACCTGCACCTATGGCATACCATTTATGATTAATACCTGCGACAAAGAGAATAAAAATAATAGAAGCAAGCATAATTAATGTAACACCAGCATCATTTTGGAGATAAACTAAGATCATTGGTGGTAATGCAACAGCTAAAACTTTACCAATAAGGCGCATATCACTTTCAAAGTCATGAACTGTATAAGTGCTGTTATGATCAGATATAATTTGTGACATACAAATAATTAAGGCAATTTTCATGAATTCTGATGGTTGGAATGAAAAGCCTGGAAAATTATACCAAGATGTTGCACCATTGGTTTCATGTGCAAAAGGAACAATGGAAGCACCAAAGTGGTAAACAGAAAATCTTTCAATAACCAATCCTATTAAAAACACCATCAAAATACCATAAATAATCCACATTGATGAATATAAACGATCATTTTTAAATTTTAATATACAAAAAATAATGATAGCTCCTAAACCATAATAAAGAACTTGTTTTAACCATAAACTGCCGGGATTAGGTATCGTCGTAACATAAGGAGCGGCACATTTTACAGCAATACAACTAATAGTTGATAAGATTGCTATAATGATAATGAGGGGCCAGCATATCAGTGACTCGTTGTTATTTTTCATGTTGTTCCTCCTTATTTTCTAGTTTTTAAATTCAAGATATAGTATACTATAAATATATGATAAATAAAGATTTTTTTATGGAGGATTGTATATGCAAGCGTATTTTATTTATATAGCTATTGTTATTGCCATTTTACTTATTGGCTGGTTTATTTTTTCAAAGGTGTTAAAAAATAAAACACCTAAAGGAATTGAAAATAGAGAATTACCTATTTCTATTGATGATTTAATTGCTTCATTAGGGGGAATAGATAATATTAAAGAAAGTGTGGCCAATGGAAGTAAGATGACATTTTTCTTAAATGATGATGATCTTGTAAAGATAGATGAATTAAAAGCTTTAGGAGCAAGTGGTATTATTCAATCTACGGGAAAAATTACAGTGATTATGGGTAAATTTTCTACTGAAATTAGTGAATTAGTGAATAGTCGTAAATAAGCAGAGTGGTCTGCTTATTTTAGTTAAGGAGGTGCTTTGATGAATATTAAAGATCGATTAACAAGTTATGAGCCACTATTTCAACATTACTATGTTGAAGAAGTGATTGATAGTCATGATAATGAAACAATTATCAGAGTTAAAAAAGATGATTATTTACAAAGTGTTGCATATGTAAAAATTATTTCGATATATGGTCATGATTTACCTGTTGAAGAATTAGAAAGCCAAGCTAAAGAAATGAAAGAATCTATGTTAAATAGTGATCACTATGAAGATGATGAACAATATTTAATTGAAGATAATCAAGCAAACATTATAGGTATTGATTTATGTATTTTACTTGATCAAGAAAAATATGATGAAGAGATGTTTGAATCTCAAGATTTTTCACGATTATATGATATTGGATTATATTACTATGATAATCATGATTATATTAAAGCTTTAGAATATTTTAAGCAGGGTGAACTGGTTGATGATCCTGATTGTTTATGTATTATTGGCTATATGTATGAACGTGGTTTTGGATTGCCTCAAGATTTTCAATTAGCTGCTAAATATTATCGTAAGGCAACGGATTTAGGAAGTGCTGTAGCGAGTTGTAATTTAGCGTATTTTTATGAAACCGGTAGAGGTGTTGAACAAGATTATAATGAAGCCTATCATTTCTATAGTTTAGGTTTACCGGTGAAGTTCCCTCGTTCCATTTACAATGTAGGTTATTGTTTAAAAAATGGTTATGGGGTAAAAAAAGACGAAAAAAAAGCCATTGAATATTTTGTGGAAGCAGCCCAAGTGGGGTATTTAGAAGCCATTTGTGCTTTAGGTGAGTGTTATGAATTTGGCGATGGTGTCAATCAAGATGATCATCAAGCTTTTATTTATTATGAACAAGCGAGTAATCAAGGACATATTGGTTGTCAATACCGCTTAGGAAGGTTTTATGAATTAGGACGAGGATGCAGACAAGACTTAAAAAAGGCTGTTTATTGGTATCAAGAAGCCAGCCTTGAAAATTATCCTCCAGCACTTACATCATTAGCGTTATGTTACGACTATGGTCAAGGAGTAGACCAAGATATTGGAAAGGCAAGACACTTATATCAAGTTGCTGCTAGACAAGGATATCGTCATGGACAGTTTTGTTTAGGATATTTTTATGAAAGACATGAAGAAATAAAATATTATGCATACCGTAGTAGTTATTGGTATAAACAAGCTTCAAAACAAAATGAAGTTCAAGCTATGATAGCTCTAGGTTATTTTTATGAGACTGGATTTGGTGTGAAGAAAAATCAAAACAAAGCCTTTCAGCTTTATCAAAAAGCCGCAGCTTTAAATTATGTCCCTGCGATGTGTAATGTTGCTTATTGTTATGAAACAGGAATAGGAACAGAAGTTGATATAAAACAAGCTATTCATTATTACCAACAAGCAGCGATTGAGGGGTATCCTCGAGCTATGTGTAATTTAGCTTATTTATATGAATTTGGTATTGGTACAACCCAAGATAAAGAGACAGCATTAGCACTTTATCAAAAAGCTGCTACGCTACAATATCCTATAGGTCAATACCAATTAGCACTTGCTTATGAAGAAGGGGATCTGATTGAACAAGATTATCAACAGGCCTTGCATTATTATCAATTAGCTGGTAAAACTTATGCTCCAGCACTTTATCGTATGGGGATGATGCATAAAGATGGTAAAGGGGTAAGTCAAGATGATACAAAAGCTATGGATTATTTCTATCAAGCGATTAAAATGGATCGTGAACCACGAGCTATGTATCAAATGGCATTATATGTTGAAAAAGGAATGACGTCTTTAAAGTCTCAAGAGATGATTTCTTACTTACAAGAATCAGCTAATAAAGAATATGCACCTGCTATGGTTTTATATGGAAATTATTTAGAACAAGGTAAATACTGTGATCCACAACCTGAAAAAGCATTTCCTTATTATCAAAAGGCAGCCAGTCAGGGCTACCCAGAAGGTGAATACTTTTTAGGTTTAGCATACGAACAGGGTCAAGTGATAAAACAAGATTATAGTCAAGCTATGCAGTATTATAAATTAGCATCTAAAGACTATGCTCCGGCTTTAACACGTATTGGTATTATGTATAAAGAAGGGAAAGGCGAAGCAATAGACCATATAAAAGCCATGCATTATTTTCATGAAGCAATTGAAATGGATCATGAACCGGGTGCTTTATATCAATATGCTTTATGTATTGAAGAAGGATATAGTTATTTAGAAAAGAAAGAAATGATTCATTATTTACAACAAGCAGTTGAACAAAATTATATACCAGCCCATATTTTATATGGTCAGTGTTTGGAATATGGAAAATATGTAGAAAAAGATGTTCATGAAGCTTATTTTCATTATCTTACAGCATTACAAGCAGGGAGCCCAGATGGTTATTACCATGTAGGGAAAATGTTGTTTTATGGTATTTATCCTAGTTTAGATAAAAAACAAGCATTTGATCTTTTTAAAACAGCAATTTGTGGTGGACAGATTGAAGCATGTTTTATGCTTGGATATATGTATCATTATGGTGATGGTATTGAAAAAGATCTTGAACAAGCAAAATATTATTATACCCTTGCTATGCAAGGTGGAATACAAGAAGCTAAAGAAGAATTAGATAAAATTGAGGTGGAAAAATGAGTTTTGAAGCAAAATTAAAACAATATGCAAAATTAATAGTAGAATCAGGATTAAATGTGCAAAAACAACAAACTGTTGTCATTCAAGGATCTATTGAAAGTGCACCTTTAATCAAAGAAGTAACAAGACAAGCCTATCAAATAGGAGCTAAGGAAGTCGTTGTACACTTCCATGATGATGAAATATCAAGAATGAAATATGATTATAATGATGTCTCATTTTTTGAAGATGTTCCACAATGGTTATCATCTTTTAAAAATGATTATGCTAAACAAAATGCATGTTTCTTATATATTGAAGATAGTGATCCTGAAGTAATGAAAGGCATTGATCCTTTAAAGATTTCAACTTGGCAAAAAGCATGTCATCAAGCATTTAAACCTTATTATGAATTATCAGATAATATGACTAATGCTTGGTGTATTGTAGCAAGCAGTTCATTACGATGGGCAAATATTGTTTTTCCGGATATGTCTGATCAAGAGGCTAAGGATGCTTTATGGAATGCTATTTTTAAGGCAGCTAAAATTGATGGGGTACATGATCCGGTTGAAATCTGGCAAGCACATCGTCAAAGTTTTGAAAAACGAGTTAATTATTTAAATAATTTAAATTTAACTTCTTTACATTATAAAAATAGTTTAGGTACTGATATTACAATAGGATTAAATCCGAATTATTTATTTGCTGGAGGGGGAAGTTATTTAAAAAATGGTGTTTATAATTTTCCTAATATTCCTACTGAAGAAATATTTACTTCACCCAATTATCAAGAAGCAGAAGGGATTGTTTATAGTTCAATGCCTTTAAATTATGGTGGAAACCTTATTGATGAATTCTACCTAAGATTTAAAGAAGGGCGTGTTATTGATTTTGGAGCAAAAACGGGTTATGAATTATTAAGAAGTATTATTGAAACTGATGAAGGAAGTCATCATTTAGGAGAAATAGCTTTAATTCCTTATGATTCACCTATCCATAATTTAGGAATTTTATTTTATAATACTTTATTTGATGAAAATGCTTCTTGTCACTTTGCTTTAGGAAAAGGATTTAGTGAATGTATTCAAGGTGGCAATGATAAAGATAAAGATGAACTTAAACAAATGGGGGTTAATGATTCTTTAACTCATGTTGATTTTATGTTAGGTACAAGTGATTTATCTATTGAAGGTACATGTCAAGATGGCTCTGTTGTAACAATCTTCAAAGATGGTCAATTTGTATTTTAGTAAAAACACTCAGTGATATGATATTGACTTCATTAAGACAAATGTATAATATAAATGCCGAGGAGAATACACATGAGTGAGTTAAAACAACAAGTAGAAAAAAGAAGAACATTTGCAATTATTTCCCATCCGGATGCTGGGAAGACAACATTAACTGAAAAGTTTTTATTATATGGAGGAGCCATCCAACAAGCTGGTACTGTTAAAGGTAAAAAAAATAGTAAACACGCTACAAGTGACTGGATGGAAATTGAAAAACAAAGAGGAATTTCTGTTACTTCATCAGTATTACAATTTAATTATCAAGGTTTCTGTATTAATATCTTAGATACCCCAGGACATCAAGATTTCTCAGAAGATACTTATCGTACTTTAATGGCTGCTGATTGTGCAGTGATGGTTATAGATGCTAGTAAAGGGGTCGAAGAACAAACACGAAAATTATTTAAAGTATGTACGATGAGACATATTCCTATTTTTACTTTTATTAATAAGATGGATCGTGAAGCAAGAGATCCTTATCAACTAATGGAGGATATTGAACAAGAATTAGGAATTGAGACTTGTCCGGTAAACTGGCCAATTGGTTCAGGAAAACGTTTTGCTGGGGTTTATGAAAGAAATGATAAACAGGTGATTCGTTTTATTCCTGTTGATGGTGGAAAAAAAGAAGTAGATCCAGAAGTTTTAGATTATCATGATGAAAAGTTAAAAGAAATTCTTGAAGATGAATTATATGACAAACTACAAGAAGATATAGAATTATTAGATATGGCAGGAAATGCTTTTGATTTAGATAAAGTAAGAGCCGGTCAATTATCGCCTGTGTGCTTTGGTTCAGCATTAACGAACTTTGGAATTGAACCATTCTTAAAACATTTCTTAGCGATGACTTTACCACCACAACCAAGAAAAGCACAGGATTTAGTCATTGATCCATGTGATGAAAATTTCAGTGCTTTCGTATTTAAAATTCAAGCTAATATGAATTCTAGACATCGTGACCGTATGGCATTCTTTAGAATTTGTTCAGGTAAATTTGAAAAAGGAATGGAAGTCTATCATTATCAAGGAAAAAGAAAGATTAAACTAAACCAATCTAAACAATTGATGGCAGATGAACGTAGTGAAGTCACAGAAGCTTATGCAGGAGATGTTATCGGGGTCTTTGATCCAGGTATTTTCTCTATTGGTGATACAATTACTACAGGTAAAAAACATTTTGCTTTTGAAGGTATTCCTACCTTTGCTCCTGAACATTTCTCATTAATTAGAAATAAAGATACAATGAAAAGAAAACAATTTGTTAAAGGAGTTGAACAAATTGCTAAAGAAGGAGCTATTCAAATTTTTACTGAATTGGGTGGCGGAATGGAAGAAATCATTGTAGGTGTTGTTGGTGTTTTACAATTTGAAGTATTAGAACATCGTTTAAACACTGAATATAATGTAGAAATCATTAAATCACCATTACCATATCGTTATGTACGTTGGGTTAATCAAGGTGTTGATTTAAAATCATTAAATTTATCATCAGATACACGTATTGTTCAAGATTTAAAAGGGCAACCATTATTGTTATTTACTAATGATTGGGGTGTTCGTTGGGCAAGTGATAAAAATAAAGATATTGAGTTATTAGAGTTCTCTAAAAATTAGTCAAGGTTTAACCTTGACTTTTTTTGTTTTTAAGGAAAGGATGAAGATCAGCATAAATTAAATGAAATACCATTGTATGCTATGATAAATATGTTATAGAGGGAAAAGAGGGTAAATGTAAAAAAAAAGAAAATATTTGTGTTTTGGGATTGTTATTGCCATGCTGTTTACTATTACGGGGTGTCAATCATCTAATAAAAGTGAATTAGATGCAAGTCATCCTACTCATATAACAGTGTGGCATTATTATAATGGGGGCACAGTTAGATAGTTTTAATCATTTAGTTGATAAGTTTAATAATACAGTTGGAAAAGAAAAGGGTGTTGTTGTAGAAGCTTCAAGTCAAGGAACTGTTAATGATTTAGAAAATCATATTTTAGATTCTATTCATGGTAAAGTTGGTGCTGAAAAGATGCCTAATATTTTTGCGGCTTATGCAGATACGGCTTATAAAGTGGATCAAATGGGCTATGTTCAAAACTTGAATGCTTACTTTACTAAAGAAGAACGTAAGCAATACATTGATAGTTATATTGATGAAGGGGTATTTAAAGGTCAATTAAAGATATTCCCAGTTGCTAAATCAACTGAAGTTATTATGTTAAATAAAACAGATTGGGATAAGTTTAGCCAAGCATGTCATGTAAGTACAAGTACATTATCTACATACGAGGGACTTGTTAAAATAGCTAAACAATATTATGATTGGACAGATTCACTTACTCCTGAGGCAAATGATGGTAAAGCTTTATTTGACCGTGATGCTATGGCTAATTATTTTATTGTTGGTTTAAAACAACATGGTATTGATGTCTTTAGTGTTGATAAAAAGGGAAAAGTGAAATTAAATTTTGATAAAAAAGTTGTGCGTAAATTATGGGATAATTATTATGTTCCTTACATTAAAGGCTATTTTACATCATCAGGTAGATTCCGTAGTGATGATATTAAAACAGGAAATGTGCTTTGTTATATAGGGTCAAGTTCTTCAGCAACATATTTTCCTAAAACAGTCTATGATGATAATGAATCAAGTCATGATATTACCAGTACTGTTTTACCAGCACCAACTTTTAAGGGACAAAAGAAAGTAGCTGTTCAACAAGGGGCAGGAATGGTTGTTACAAAAGCTAAAAAGAAAAAAATAGAAGCTTGCAAAGAATTTTTAAAATGGTTTACTCAAGATAAACAAAATATTGATTTTTCAATTTCTAGTGGTTATCTTCCAGTAACAAAAAGTGGTAATAAGATTAAAAAGGTGAGAAAATATACTTCTAAAAAAAATGCTGGTGATGTAGTAGAGGTAGCTGTAAAAACAGTTAATACTTCAAAAATGTATACATCAAAAGCTTTTAAAAATGGAACAAGTGCAAGAAAAGTTTTAGAGTATTCATTACAGGATAAAGCATCTGCAGATTGCCAAAATGTTGTTAAATATTTAGATGAAGGTATAGATTATCAAACTGTAATTGATATGTTTGATAATGATGAAAACTTTAACGATTGGTATAATGAAACATATCAAAAATTACAATCTTTAGTTAAATAATCGAGATTATTTATGAAAAAGACAATGAAGAAAAAGCGTATTTTAAAATATATACTTGTTCCGGTAGTTTTATTATTATTTTTAGAAGCAATAATATTTGGTGGAGTTATTATTAATGGTAGTGTTATTCAACATTTAAAACAATATCCAAAAGAAATATTACATGGTCGTTTAATAAATCGGGAGTCTTATTTTGAAAATGAGATGATTAATAGCTGGACTCAGTTAGATAAATTGGTGAATGGGATTAATCAAAAAGCAGATGAATTAACAGCTGATGGCAGTATAGATTTACAACATATTGATGAAAACAATCAACAATCAATGCAGTTTTTAAATAGTATTAGTGATGAAATGATAGATCAACTTAGATTATTAAAAACAACAGGTGTTTATGTTGCTTTTAATAATCAAGAAATAAAACAAAATAAGCAAAATAAACCTTGTTTATATATTCGAGATTTAGATCCTTTATCTAAATCGAGTGCGAATAATCAAGATTTATTCATTGTAAGGGGACCAAGAGAAACAGTTAAAAAGCTTAATATTTCTACTGATTCTTCTTGGAAACCGCAATTAGATGTATCTAAAAAAGATGATTTTATTTATAAACCGTTTCAAGAAGCTTTACATAATCAAAAGAACTATACTACAAAAGATTTAGGATATTGGAGTCGCAGTTATCAACTCAAAGATGATCGCCATCAATCTATTTCTTATTCCATTCCTTTAGTCAGTCATACAGGAATATTATATGGAGTAGTAGGGATAGAACTTACTCATGAATATTTAAGTAAATTATTACCAAATAACGATATTTCTGAGTATACATCTAATTACTGTCTAGCTATAAAAAAATCAGGAAGTCAGAGTTATCAAAAAGTTTATTCAAGTTTAGATGGATTAAATAAAAATTTTGCTTTAAATAAAGATAACAATGATTTTTATTTAAAAGATAGTTCACAAAAAACATATGCTACTTACACATCTATATCAACTTATAGTAGTAACACACCTTTTGAAAAAGATCATTGGGTGCTAATGGTTTTTGTTGATAATCAAGATTTATTAAGTTTTGCTAATAGTATTCATGAATTATTAATTAAGGCTATATCTTTATTGTTAATTGTTGGAATTATCGGAAGTGTTATTATTGCTTATCGTCTTTCAAAACCAATTACAACATTATCTCAAGATTTAATGAATAATAAAAAGAATAAACATTTATCACAAACTGGTATTAGTGAAATTGATCAGTTGGTTGACACAATTCAAGAGATGAATGAAAATGTGGCTGAATATGCACAACGTTTTAATAAAGTTATTGAGTTATCTAGAATTAAATTAGGAATATTTGAAATTGATGATAATAAAAATATTTTCTTTTTAAGTGATAATTTTATGAGTATGATAGGTCAAGGTACAAAGAAGGTAGAAGATGTCGATACTTTTAAAAGTATTATGAACGATTTAAATAGATATCTTGTAAGAAAAGAAAATAAAAAATATATTTATGAGATACCTAATAATAAAAAGCATATCTATATTGAACTTAATGAAAATGAGATTGAAAATGGACATGTTATGGGTCTCATTGAAGATATTACTGAACGTACTTTAGAAAAGAAATATATTGAATTTGAAAGAGATCATGATTATTTAACGGGATTATATAATCGTAGGGCATTTAATTATCATATAGAGCAATTATTCCAAAATCATAGTCAAATGAAAAATGCAGCCTTTATTATGATTGATTTAGATAACTTAAAGTTATTAAATGATCAATTTGGTCACAATAGTGGAGATCAATATCTTTTAAAAGTATCAAAAGTTCTTGCAAAATTTAATGATCAACATACTTTTGTTTCAAGGATGGCAGGAGATGAGTTTAATATGTTTATGTATGGCTATGATGACGAAGCAGAAATTGAAAAAAGAATTGAAGAAATAAAGAATAGTTTATTTATTTCATTTATATTGTTAGAAAATAATGAAAAGTTTTATGTACGTGCTTCTGCAGGCGTATCATGGTATCCTCGTGATAGCCAATCTCTTGAACAATTACGTAGTTATGCTGATTATGCAATGTATAAAATTAAAAAATCAACAAAATGTGGATTCGCTAATTTTGATTTGCAAAGTTATAAAACAGATGAATATAAACAACGCAAGGTTGATGAATTAGCAATGATTATTGATAGAAAACAAGTTATGTATTATTATCAACCAATTGTAAGAGTAAGTGATGGGCATATTATTGGTTATGAAGCGCTTATGAGGTCAATGACGCCAACTCTTAATAATCCTGAAGAAATCTTATCATTAGCTAATCAATTAAATTGTTTAGATAAAATTGAAGTATTGACAATGTTTCATGCAATGAAAGATTTTATTGAAAATATAAAACAAGGCTATATTGCATCTGATAGTTTAGTGTTTATTAATTCTATTCCATCTCAAATCATGTCAAAAAAACAATTAGATGAATTTGAAGAATAATATCAAGACTATTTATCTCATATTGTTGTAGAAGTGACAGAAAATGAACAAATAAATCAAGAGTTTCAAACCACTAAGATAAGTTATCTTAATAAATGGCATGGATAAGTAGCTATTGACGATTATGGAACAGGCTATAATAGTGGAAAAGTATTACTTAATCTTAAGTCTCATTATCTAAAGATAGATAAAGAAATTGTAAGACAAATATATTTGGATGAAAGTAAACAAAAGATGGTTCAAAGCATTGTTACTTATGGACATCAACAAAATATTCAAATTATAGCAGAAGGTGTCGAAACCCTTGAAGAAATGAAAACCTTGGTGGAATTAGATGTGGATTTATTACAAGGATATTTATTGGGTAAACCACAAAAATCACCAGCTAGAATAAGTGATGATGTGTTGTCTCAATTATTATCTTTAAAAAGTGACAAAAAATAAAACAAATGAATAATTTAAAGAAAGAAGTCTCTGTAAATAGAGACTTCTTTTTGCATTTCGCACCCTAAAAACGACATTTCACACCCATTACAAAAAATAAGTATGATAGATAGTAAAATAAGAGTGTAATCAGTTTTATGTTTATCAAATAACTTAACTATAGAGAAAAGAAGAGGGAAAGGGAAATGAAAATATATAAAAAGATAATAGCAAGTATACTTACATTGATGATGATTTTTACACAAGTATCGGTAAGTGTATTTGCGACGGAATTAGAAGTACCAGATACTGATAAAGCAAGTAATACTGAAAAAGATTCACAAAAAGATAATAATTATTATGATTTTAATACATACAATTTAAATGTTGAAAGTGAACAAACATTTACAGTAACGGTATCAGAGGAACAAAATCAGTATTATAATTTAAAAATTGATAAAAATGTTGTTAAATCTGGTGAATCATGTACTCTAACGTTTACAAAGTCGACATATGCAGGAGGTCTATACTTTATCATTAAAGTTAATGATGAAATGATAAATTTAGATGATAAAGGTCAATATACAATTAATAACATTCAAGAAAATAAAATAATTACAGTTGAGAAATTTAAAGACCAAATATCGCCAAGTGTTAAAATTAAGATAGGTGAAAATGAATGGTCCCGGTTTAAATATGTAATTTCGTATGGGAAATACTTTTTTAGTAAAACACAAACAGCTGTAATTACAGCTACAGATGGAGAAAGTGGCATCGATAAATGTTATTATGCTATTGATGATTCGGGTAATGATGTTAATAACCCAACTGAGACAATGTCTCAATTAGATAAAAGAGTGGATTGGATAGAAGGAACTTCTATTTTTTTAAGTAACTATGAACATTGTATTATTTATGTTAAAGTTGTAGATAAAGCTGGAAATACTACATATATTGCAACAGACGGTCTAACACTTGATTCAACAGCACCACAAATTATGGGTGTAGAAAGTAATAAAACGTATACAAAGTCTAAATCATTTACGGTTATTGAGGATAATTTAGCAACTGTAAAAGTAAATGGGCAATTAATTGAACCTAATGATGGTAGTTATACGTTAATTCCTAAAGAAGGAACATATACAATTGAGGCAACTGATAAAGCAGATAATAAAGCAACGTTAGATAATATAACTGTTAATTGGGAAGAAGTAAAAATACCAACAATAGAAAGTAAGCTTTATACAGGAAAGCAATTAACTGCAGATATTCCAGATAGTAGTTTATACAAAGTTGTAAAAAATGATGGTGGTATTGATGTAGGTAAATATGAGGTTCAATTAACATTGAAAGATCCTACAAATTATAGATGGGAAGATGGTCATGCTACTGTAACAAAAATATTTGAAATTGTTAAAGCTCATAGAGAAGCACCAACATCTGTGACTGCCACAGGAACAACATATAAAGGTGGAACAGATGGTAAATTAAATGATGTTGATGCATCAATGGAATATAGAAAAGATGGTGAAACTGAATGGCATGATATTACAGGTAATACTGTAGAAGGATTATCTACTGGTAAGTATTATGTAAGATACAAAGATAGCAAAAATTATTATACTTCACCTGAAAAAGAAGTGTATGTCGCTAATGGACAAGAAATTAAGGTACATATTCCAGCTAGCCAAGTTGGTTATACTTTAAGTGTTGATCATACAGTTGTTGATTATAATGAATCAAGTACTTTAACATTTAAATTAAATAAAGGCTATTCAAAAACGAAAGATTTCGCTGTTAAGGTAAATGGAAAAACTGTTCAATTAGATAACAAGAATCAATATAAAATTGAAAATATTCAAAAAGATACAAATATTACAGTTGAAGGAGTAGCTGATATTACAGCTCCTGATACAGAAATAAAGGTATCAAATAATACATGGAAAAGTATTTTAAATAAAATTACGTTTGGTTTATTCTTTAAAGAAACACAAAAAGCTGAAATTACAGCTAGGGATGAAGGTAGTGGAGTCAATAAATATTATTACTATGTTGATAAATCAGGTAGTAAAACACCTCTAACAGAAGAACAATTACAAGCAGCTTCTTGGAAAGAAGGAGAATTTGTTTCATTTGGTGAAGATAGCCATTATGTTATTTATGCCAAGGTAACAGATAAAGCAGGAAATATTAAATATGTTTCAACAGATGGTATCGTTATTGATACGATTGCACCACAAGTATCAGGTGTAGAAAGTAATAAAACATATACGAAAACACAAACCTTTACAGTAACTGATAAGAATCTAGATACTGTAAAAGTAGATGGGCAACCAGTTGAATTTACTAATGGTAGTTATACGTTAGTTCCTAAACAAGGATTCTATACCATCGAAGTAACTGATAAATCAGGAAATAAAACAACATTAAAGAATATTACAGTTAACTGGGAAAAAGTAAAAAAACCAACATTAGAAAGCAAAGTATATACAGGAAAACAATTAACTGCGAATATTTCAAATAGTGATTTATATATAGCTACAGAAAATGATGGAGGTATTGATGTAGGTGAATACGATGTTCAATTAACATTGAAAGATCCTACAAATTATAGATGGGAAGATGGTCATGTTTCTACAACATTAAAATTCAATATTATTCAAGCAACACCAGTTCTTACAAAACCAACAACAAAGACATTAACATATAATGGAACTGAACAAGAATTAGTAAATGAAGCATCTACTAATGGAGGAACAGTAAAATATTCTATAGATAATAAGAATTGGTCAATAGCTATTCCAACAGGAAAAGATGCCAAAGAATATACAGTTTACTATAAAGTAGAAGGAAACAAAAATTTTAAAGATGTAGATGTACAGGAAATTACAAATAAAATCAATCCTAGAATAATTGATTTACAATGGAACAATAAATTAACTTACAATGGTAAAGAACAATTACCAGAAGTTACAGTAAGTAATTTAGTAAGTGGTGATAACTGCAAAATTACTGTTGAGGGAGATAAACATAAAAATGTAGGTACTTATGAAGCGATAGCTACAAATGCAGATAATTCAAATTATAAGTTACCTGAAAGTGCAACAACAAGTTATACAATTTCTAAAAAACAATTATCTGTTGAAGGACTAGAAGCTATAAATAGAAAATATAACGAAAAGAACGAGATTACATTACAAGGTGGAAAACTTGTAGGTATTTTTGAAAAAGATAAAGTATCTATTGATATGCCAAAAATTGGAACAGTAGAGAGTTCAAAAGCAGGGGAAAATAAAGCAGTAAGTTACACTAAATCCACTTTAAGTGGTGATGATAAAGATAACTATGAATTATTAGAAACTGCATGGCCAATGTTAACGGTGACAATTAGTAAAACAGATCAATCAGATACAAGAATTACAACAACAGATAATGAATTGAATAAAGAATATGATGGATATGAAATTGTAGATGTAAAATCAACATCTAACAATACAACCACTCCTGTTGTTGAATATTCGTTAAAAGGAAAGAATGAATATACTACAATAAAACCAAAAGATGCAGGAGAATATACAGTAAGAGTAATATATCCTGCAGATGATAATTATGAAAAATCATCAGTAACAAAAGACTTTACAATTAAAAAAATGAAAATAAGAGTTTCAGCAATCGATTTATCAAAAACATATGGAGAAAAAGGCTATGAGTTGATGTTTAGTTTTGATAGACTTGCAAGGGATGATAGATTAACTGGAATCATTCTTACAAGAGAAGAAGGAGAAGATGTAGGAACATACAAGATTAAAGTAAGCCAAAAAGAAGGATCAAATCTAAACTATGACATTACCTTTAAAGATGGAACCTATACAATCAAACCATTATCAATAGATAATGGAACAGTTGTACTAGGTAAAGTCTTAAAATATACAGGAGAAAAACAAACACAAGAAGTAGAACAAGTTTTAGTTAATGGAAAAGTATTAAGCAAAGATGATTATGAAGTATTAAATAATCAAGCAACTAAAGAAGGAAAACATGTTCTTACGATTAAGGCAAAAGGCAATAACCATATAGGCTTAATTGAATATAGTTATGTCATTTTACCAAAAGAAAATGATAAGATAGGAACAGGCTCATTTACTGTTAAAACAACAGGAAATGTAGAAATCAAGAGAGATGATCTAATTGATCTACTTATTGAAAATAAAGAAATAACAGCCAATGAACTAAGTGAAGTAGCAGAAGGAAAGAAAGTAGAAATTGCATTAAATGTGAAAGAATCACAAGCAAGTGAACTTATTGAAAAAAATACAAAAGGATATAAAGTAGGGAAATACTTAGATATTACATTATATAAAAATATTGATGGAACAAATGAAAGTATTCATGAACTTACAAAAGGCATGAAATTAACAATCAAGATTCCAGAAGAACTGATCAATAAAGATAAAAATGTTCAAAGAGAATACTTTGTAGCAAGAAGTCATAATGGAAAAGTAGATATCTTAGAAGCAAAATATGATGAAAAGACAAATAGTATAACATTTGAAACAGATAAGTTTAGTGATTATGCAATTCTATATAAAGATACAAAAGTAGAAGGACTCATAAATATTGATTCATCAGATAAACAAGAAACAATTGAAAAGAAAAAAGAAACGAAGAAAGTTCAAACTGGTGATAATACTAATGGTATGATGTTTATAAGTTTATTTGGTATAAGTTTGTTAGGAATTTATTACTTGATAACGAAGAAATATATTCATTAAAAATAACATATTTCAAAATTATTAAAAATCTAGGTAACTAAATTCTTTGTAAAGGGATAACTTTAAGACTTTTAGAAAATTATATTGAAAGTGGGTAGTCCTAAAGATCAATAAACAGTCTACTTAAAAGGAACAATCAATTATAGATTGTTCCTTCAGATTGTTGACAAACCTATACCTTTACATAAAGATATAGGTTTTTTATAT
>NZ_QUIN01000014.1 GCF_003480255.1 Erysipelatoclostridium sp. AM42-17
CTAAAGTTGTCCCCTAAATAATTTGGCTTTCCCCCTAAATTATTTGGTTACCCCTTTATACGTCTAAAGATAATTGTTTTTGTAATACCGCTTGTACTGGCTTAAAACTTTTACGATGAATAGGACATGGTCCGTATTGAGCTAATGCTTCTTTGTGGTATTTAGTTACATATCCTTTATGCTTTTCAAAACCATATTGAGGATAAGTTTTACTATGTGCTATCATTAAACGATCTCGCGTTACTTTGGCTAAAATACTAGCTGCTCCAATTGACATTGAAAGAGCATCTCCCTTAATAATTGCTAGATGTTCAATATCGTGTAGTGGCATAGCATCAGTTAAAGCAAAGAGCCCATCACGTTTTAATGCTTCTACGCATTTTTCCATTCCCAGTTGACTGGCACGATAAACATTCAATTCATCCACATCTTCAACAGAAATGATTTCAATATGATAAGCAAGTGCATTTTTAATAATTTCATCATAAAGCAAAGATCGTTTCTTTTCACTCAGTTGCTTTGAATCGTTAATCCTTTCATCATAATAACCTTTTGGAAAAATAACACCAGCAACAACTAATTCACCAGCCATAGGACCTCTTCCCGCTTCGTCAAGACCGATAATATACTGATAACCCTGTTGATAGTACTCGTTTTCAAATTTCAAATGATCAATCATGTGGCGTCTCCCAAGTGATACGAGCGACTGCACCGTCGAAAATATCTTTAAAAACCAATTCAATCACACGATCATAATCCGTTTGTCCTCGTATTGGTTTGATTTTACGATTATTAGCAATATCATCAAAACACTTTTCAACCCAATCCCCATCTAAATCAATTTCAATTTGATAACGGTCTTCAAAAGCTCCAGGATAATGATTAACAATATATTTTACAGCATAAATAAACAAATCATCTAAAGGTAAAATTTGTTGCTTAATTGATCCAATTAATGCGATATTTCTTGCTACTTCTTCACTTTCAAATTTTGGCCATAGTACTCCTGGTGTATCAAATAATTCAAAATCTTTATCAACCTTAATAATTTGTTGTGCTTTAGTTACCCCTGGCTTATTACCCGTCACTGTTGCTTTTCTTTTAGCTAAACGGTTAATAAATGTAGATTTACCAACATTAGGAATACCTAAAACCATTGCTCTCATTGCTCTTGGTTTTAAACCTTTTTTGCGTTCGCGCTCCATTTTTTCTTTTAAAATATCTTTACACATAGAAATGATTTGTTGATATTCATTAAAGTTTTTTAAATTAACAAGCATTGCATAATAGCCCTTTGCTTGATAAAAATTCAACCATTGTTGACTCATCAAAGGGTCAGCAAGATCTTTCTTTGTCATTACTATCAAACGGGGTTTTTGGTTGATAATTCCATCGAACATAGGATTTTTTGATGCGTAAGGAGCCCTTGCATCCACAAGTTCAATAACAATATCAATTAATTTTATTTTATCATTTATTTCTCTTTTTGCCTTAGCCATATGACCAGGAAACCATTGTATTTGTGCCATCTTTAATCCATCCATTTCATATGATTAAAAGGATATAAAACTAATCCTCTTTTTCCTAAAATATCTTTAAAATGAAAAGTACCTAAAGTTCTTGAATCAGCTGAATGCAAACGATTATCACCTAAGACAAAAAATTCATTATCTTTCAAAGTAATTGAAAAATCGTTTGTAAACTGTTCGGCATGACTTTCTTTTTTGGCTTGTTCAACATACTTTTTATTCAAGTAATTTTCTTCATAAAACTCACCATTAATATAAAGTTTATCGTTTTTATAAACAATTGTTTCACCCGGTAAACCTATTACTCTTTTGATAATCTTTTTATCCAATACTTCACAATTTAAAACAACAACATCAAAACGCTTAATGTTTTTTTTGTTTAAATTAACCATTGATACTAAAGCAATATCTTGATCACTCAATGTGGGATACATTGAACTTCCTTCTACTTTAATTGGCAACAACAAATATTGAAAAGTTACAACCATAGCTAAAACCATTGCTAATAGTTCAATAATTATTTTAATCCACTGCGATATTTTCTTCATATTATTTCCTCTTATTCATGTAATAAGATTATACTCTTTTTTATTTGTCAAAGAAAGAAAAAAAGAAATGGTTTCCCATTTCTTATTTTCTAATTTCTTTAATTCTTGCAGCTTTTCCAGATAAACCACGTAAGTAATGTAATTTTGCTCTGCGTACTTTACCAACTTTAACAACTTCGATACGATCGATAATTGGTGAATGAACTGGGAAAGTTCTTTCTACACCAACTTGGTAAGAAATTTTTCTAACTGTAAAAGTTTCAGCAATTCCTTGACCTTTCTTAGCGATACAAACCCCTTCAAATAACTGAATACGGTATTTATTACCTTCTTTAATTTTTACATATACTTTTAAAGTATCTCCAGCTTTGAAATTAGGGATATCAGATTTTAATTGTTTTTTTGTAATTTCTTCAACTAATTGTAAATTCATCTTCATTCTCCTCTTTCTTCATTAATAGTCTTAGATGTTCATTCGATTAACCAGCGGAACATTTGCAGTCTTGCGACTTGTATATTATACCATTATTAAATAATAAATCAATGTTTTTCTTCTATTTCTGCCAACATTTTTAATTCTTCTTCATTAAATTCATAATTTTCTAGCAAATCTGGTCTTTTAATATATGTTTTCTTTAATGATTGATATTTACGCCACTTACGGATATTTTCGTGATGACCAGAAAGCAACACTTCTGGAACATCATTACCATCATAACTAAAAGGACGCGTATATTGTGGATATTCTAATAAGCCAGCAGCAAAAGAATCATCATCGTGACTTTCTTGACGAATAGCACCATCAAGTAAACGAATAATAGCATCACTCACTACCATACTCGATAATTCACCACCCGTTAAAACATAATCACCTATTGATAACTCTAAATCCACATAATCTCTTACTCTTTCATCGAAACCTTCATAATGACCACAAATAATAACAAGATGTTTAAATGTCGATAATTTTTGGGCTACACCATGATTTAAAGTCGTACCTTGAGGCGACATTAAAATAACAAAGCTATCATCATCAACAGTTGTTTTTAAACAATCAACAATTGGCTGACACATTAACACCATCCCTTGTCCTCCGCCATAGGGATAATCATCAACATGTTTATGTTTATCAAGTGTAAACTCTCTAAAATTATGAAGGTTAATTTCAACAAGGCTCTTATCAATTGCTCTTTTGATAATTGATGTATTTAAAAATCCAGTAAACATTTCAGGAAAAAGTGTGAGTATATCAATCTTCATCAACAAACCCCTTAATTAACTCAACATCAATACGTTGATTATCAATGTCCTCATTTTTAATAAATGCATCAACATAAGGAATAGACACTTTTTTCTCATTTGTTTTTATAACTAAAATATCATGAGCCCCATTATTAGATATTTCAATAACTTTTCCAAGATAATTTTGATAATTGTAAACATCGCATCCAATTAAATCCTCATAGAAATACTCACCTTCATCTAATTCGATATCATCTTTTGAACCATATACAAATAATCCTATATATTTTTCAACCAAATTGATATCTTGCATATCTTTAAAGCTCACTAAATAGTTTCCTTTATGCATTCTTACTGTTTGAATAACGAAAGGGTTTTGATCAATATAAATAACATTCCCTACAACAAATCGTTGATCAGAAAAATCACTATATGATCTAATTTTTAATTCACCTTTTAATCCGTGTGTTCCTAAAATTTTACCTATCTTTAACATTCTCATTCCTCCAAAAAAATAGATGTGCCAAGCACATCTATTCATAAGATTCGAACTTAATATCTAATTTTTTATCAGATAAACGTCCTGCAACAGACATGAACTGACGCATCGAATTTGCCATAACACCTTTACGTCCAATAAGTTTTGCAATGTCACTCTTTGCAGAGAATACATGTAAAACCACAACGTTTTCATCTAATGAAGGCATTTGTCGAACTTCTAGATGTTCTTTGTCTTCTACCAATTCAATTGCAATATCTTTTAATATTTTTGCGTAATCCATAATTATTTTCCTGATTTAGATTCAGCAAATTTTTTCATGATACCTTCTTTAGATAATAAGTTTCTAACAGTATCAGATGGTTGAGCTCCAGTGTTTAACCATTTTAAAATGTTTTCTTCTTTTAAAGTAACTTGAGCTGGGTTTTTAGTAGGATCATATGTTCCTAATAATTCGATAAATCTACCATCTCTTGGTGCTCTTGAATCAGCTGCTACGATTCTATAGAAAGGTGCTTTTTTAGCTCCCAATCTAATCATTCTTAATTTAACTGCCATTTATATTTCCTCCTATAATTTCTAATTAACATGGTTAATTTAACATACTAAAGAAAAGGTGTCAAGTATTTTTACTTAACACCTTTATTTTTTCTTTCTTTTTTTATGACGGACTTTTTTACGATTTGCATTTCCTACAAAATGATTACCACCACGTCCAGGCATAGGCATTCCTGTATTAGGATCTAAACCTGACATTTTTTTCATCATTTGTTTAGATTGATCAAATTGCTTTAATAAACGATTTACTGCTTGTAAATCTTTACCACATCCAGCAGCAATTCTTTGTTTTCTAGATAAAGAAATAATACTTGGGTCTCTTCTTTCCTCTTTTGTCATTGAGAAAATAATAGATTCAGTTTCTTTTAATCTCTTTTCTGAGTCCTCATCATTAATATTTGGCATTTTAGGCATTCCAGGAATCATTTTTAAAATTCCTGATAATGGTCCCAACTTTCTTAACTGTTGCATTTGTGCCAACATATCATCTAAACCGAATTGTCCTGATTGCATACGATTAAATGCTTTCATTGTTTCTTTTTCATCATAAACATCTTGTACTTTTTCAACTAAAGAAACAACATCTCCCATTCCTAAAATACGATCAGCCATACGATCTGGATAGAATAAATCAATAGCATCTAATTTTTCACCAGTACCAATAAATTTTATAGGTACATTTGTAATGTGACGAATTGATAAGGCACCACCACCACGTGAGTCCCCATCTAATTTCGTAAGCACTGCACCAGTAATAGCTAATTTATCATTAAATGATTGTGCTACATTAACAATATCTTGTCCAGTTAAGGAATCGACAACCAATAAGATTTCATCAGGATTCGCAATCGATTTGATATTTGCTAGTTCTTGCATTAATGGTTCATCAATGTGTAAACGTCCAGCTGTATCAATAATAATAACATCATGATGATTTTCTTTTGCATAAGCCATCGCTTCTTCAACAATCGACTCTGCACTTTGACTTGTTCCTTTTTCATAAACAGGTACTTCTAATTGTTCTCCTAATATAACTAACTGATCAACTGCAGCAGGACGATAAATATCAGCTGCAACAAGTAATGGTTTTTTCCCATATTTTTTTGTAATTAATTTAGCAATCTTCCCTGAAGTAGTTGTTTTACCAGAACCTTGTAAACCTACCATCATGATTACTGTTGGTGATGTATCAAAAGAAACCTCACTAACACTACCACCTAGTAATTCAACTAATTCATCATGAACGATTTTTACTAAAACTTGTCCTGGTTTTAATGAACCTACTACATCAGCACCTATCGCTTTCTCTTTTGTCGTTGCGATAAAGTCTTTAACAACTTGATAATTTACGTCTGCTTCCAATAAGGCTAACCTAATTTCAGTTAGCATTTCTTCAATGTTTTTTTCTGTTAACTGACCTTGCCCAGATACTTTCTTTAAAGTACTTTGCAATCTTTCAGATAATGAATCAAATGCCATATAATCCTCCTATATTTCTCTTAACATCTTTAAATGATCCTCAATATTTTGATGATCCGACTGAATTTCTTCTTCTAATTGGTTAATTAATTTCAATCTTTCCTGATGTTTTTTTAATAATTGTAATTTTTCTTCATATTTTTCTAAAGAGTGAATTGCTTTTTTAATATTGTCATAAATTGCATTTCGACTTACATCTTTCATTAATGCAATTTCAGATAAGGATAAATCATCATCATAATAAAGATGTAAATACTCTCTTTGCTTATCCGTTAACAAATTTTCATAACAATCCATCAATAAATTAATATGTTGCTTTTTCTCTAATAAATCTTCCATTATTGACCCTCAACCAAATTCTTACATAAACCATAAATATATTGTTCAAGATCAAATTCTTGTAAATCATCAACCTGTTCTCCCAAGCCTACAAATTTAACGGGTATATTTAATTGATCTTTAATAGATAAAACAATTCCACCTTTGGCTGTTCCATCCATCTTAGTCAAAACAATTCCTGTAATATCAGTGATTTTTGAAAACTCGACAGCTTGCGAAATACCATTTTGTCCTGTTGTTGCATCAACTACTAATAATGTTTCCTGTGGACCATCAGGAACAACTCTTTTAATAATACGATTCATCTTTTCTAATTCGTTCATTAAATTCACTTTATTTTGAAGGCGACCAGCAGTGTCACAAATCAAAACATCTGCCTGTGATTCTTGTGCTTGTTTTAAAGCATCAAAAACAACTGCTGAAGGATCACCACCCTCTTTACCTTTAACAATATCTACACCAACGCGTTTTGCCCATACATCAAGTTGATCGATTGCACCCGCACGGAATGTATCTCCCGCAGCCACAATAACTTTTTTTCCTTCTTGGCTAATACGATGTGCTAGTTTTCCGATTGTTGTTGTTTTACCAGCGCCATTAACACCAACCATCAAAATAACAGTAAGTCCTTCACTAGCGTAATTAATCTTAGTAGACATGACGCTTTCGTTTGCATAAATCACAAACATTTTATCAACAATAATATCATTAATTAAACGAGGATCAGTAATATTTTGTAATCTCACTTCCGTTTTAATTTCACCGACAATTTTGATGACCATTGAAACGCCAACATCAGCCATAATTAAAATATTTTCTAATTCTTCAAAATACTCATCATTAATTTCTCTAAAACGAGCTGCTAGTTCATTGATACGATCAGACAAAGTTGTATTCGATTTATCTAATCCGGCCACATATTTTTCATTTTGTTTTGCTGATTTACCAACTAATTTTTCTTTAACTTGCTTAAAAAATCCCATTTTCTATCCTCCTTTATGCCTGATTATCAGAAAGGCCTATTGCTTCTTCAAGTTTAACACTTACCAACTTAGTGACCCCTTTTTGTTGCATTGTTGCCCCATACAAAAGATCGCATTCTTCCATTGTTCCTTCACGATGAGTAACAACAATGAATTGTGTTTGCGTAGAAAATTCTCTTAAATATTTAGCAAATCTTTCCACATTGGCAATATCCAACGCTGCTTCTACTTCATCTAAAATACACATTGGTACTGGTTTAACACGAAGTATCGCAAATAAACATGAAATTGCAATTAACGCTTTTTCTCCTCCAGAAAACAAAGTAATATTTTGTACTGCTTTTCCCGGAGGTTGGACATCTATATCTATTCCTGTTTCTAAAATATTATCAGGATCAGTATATTTAATTTCAGCATGACCACCACCGAATAATGATCTAAACACATGATTAAATTCATAATTGATTTTTTCAAATGTTGTCGAAAAACGTTCAATCATAATTTCATCCATTTCATTAATGGCCTTAAGAATCTTATCTTGAGCAGCAATCAAATCAAGTCGTTGTGTATTCATTGATTCATAACGTGAAGATACTTCTTTATATTCTTCAATCGCATCTACATTAACATGTCCTAAAGCATGAATTTCATTTCTTAATGTGGCAACTTGATATTTTGCATTTTCAATATCTATTTCTTCATGATAAGTTTCTAAAGCAAATTCATATGTCATTGAATAATCTTCATTTAAACGATTTAAATAATTATTTAAATCTCTTTCTTTAGTTGCTGCAAGAATTGCTTTTTCATTTAATTTTGCTTGAATGCCGTCTTTTCCTTTTCTTAAATCTCTTAATTCAACATCTAACTGTTCATTTTGATTTGTATAGTTCATTCGAATTGCTCTTGAAGAACGTAACTGTTCATCAAGATCTTCTTTTTTCTTAACCGCATTATTCAATTCGTTAATTAAATTATTATTGGTTTTTCCAGAAGAAAAATCTTCAAATTCTGTCTTTTGTTGAGATAATGTCTCATATTCTCCTTTAGCAAGAGTGATTTCTTCTTTTTTATTTTGAATCACAACTTCCAATTTTGCATAAGACATTTGTTTTTGTAATAAAGATTGAGAAATATCTCGTGATTTATTTTCTAGTTTATGTAATAAATCCCTTTTTTCAATCATGTTCATCTCTTCATTTTTAATATCAACAGTTAATTGTTCAAGTTCTCTTTTTTGTGCCATAGTAGAATGATTTTTTCGATTGAGCGAACCACCTGTTAATGAACCACCAACATTGATAATATCGCCATCTAATGTTACCACTTTATAACGTGTAAAAGTGGCTTTAGATATAGCACTTGCATGCTGTAAAGTATCAGCAAGAATAACATTTCCAAGTTGATTTAAAATAACATTATCGATTTGCTTTTCACTTGTAACATAATCACTTAAAACACCGAGATATCCGTCACTATTTTGGCAAATCAGATGATGTTCTTGACGTAAAGTTCGTGGTTCCATGATTGAAACTGGTAAAAAAGTAGCTCGTCCAGCACGATTATCACGTAAAAATTTAATAGCTTTACGTGCTTGAATATCATCTTGAGTAACCACAAACTGCATAGCTCCTCCAAGAGCCACACTAATAGCAAGATCATACTTTTCATCATATTCTAATAAATCACCAAAAACACCTACAATTCCAGGATTAGAATGAGCTAAATCCATAATTGCTTTTACTCCGGCATGATAATTAGATCGACTTTCTATTTGTTCTTGTAAAATATCTTTTCTTGATTTATCTCTTTGAATTGAAGAAGTTAAACGTGTAATCTCATCTTTTAAAGATGACATTGTCCGTTGCATTTCATCTTGATCATTTCGCATTTGATTCAAATCTTTTTCTGTTTGTTGGAAACGATCAATACGATCGTTATACTCTTCAATAGCTTCTGATATCATTTCTTTTAAATGACTTAATTTTAGTGCAATATCTTCATTATTTGTATTTTCTAAAACATATTTACGCTTTTGATCAATTTCAACTTTTGCCATTTCTAATCGTGACACATCAGACATCGCTGTATAAACTTGTTCTTGTAATTGATCAATGTGACGATCTAAATTATACATTTCTTTTTTTATTTCATCATTAGCATTTTGTTTTAATAAAATATCAGCATCTAAAGATGCTTGTTTTTCATTAAGTTCTTTAATAATACCACTTAATTCATCAAGTACAATTTTTGTATCATGTATTTCTTTAACTAAAACATTCACTTCAACTGATTTAAGTTTTTCTTTTAAATCTAAATATTTTTCAGCTTTTTCCTTTTGCCTTTTTAAAGGATTCACTTGCTTTTCTAATTCATAAACAATATCCGCAATTCTTTCTAAGTTATCTTGTGTTCTCTCTAATTTTCTAATTGACTCTAGTTTTCTCTTTTTGTACTTAGATACACCCGCCGCTTCTTCAAAAATAGCACGACGATCTTCTGGCTTGTTATCTGCAAAATGAGAAATATTGCCCTGAGAAATGATAGATAAAGAATCACGTCCTAATCCTGTATCCATAATAAGTTCAGTAATATCTTTTAAACGACATTGCTGCTTATTGATATAGTATTCAGCTTCATTTCCTTGACGATATAATCGTCTTGTAATTTCAACTTCATTATAATCATACTTCATAGTACGATCAGTATTATCAAAAACCAGTGTAACCTCAGCAACATTTTGCGCACGACGATCTTCTGAACCAGCAAAAATGACGTCAGCCATATTGCTTCCACGTAAAGATTTTACAGATTGCTCACCTAAGACCCAACGTACTGCATCAGAAATATTTGATTTTCCACAACCATTAGGTCCTACAATTCCTGTAATACCAGGTTGAAACTCAACATTGACTTTATCTGCAAACGACTTAAAGCCATGCAATTCTATTCTTTTTAAATACATATTTTAACCTTTCTTTTAAGATTTATTAAATGATAATCTTTCTTTTAAAGATTCTTTTTCTATTGGTAATTTTACAATAAAAGTTGTTCCAACATCGACCGTTGATAGAACATCAATTTGACCATGATGTAAATCTACAATAGATTTAACTATCGCTAAGCCTAGTCCATTACCATCAACACTGCGTGCCTTATCTTCGCGATAAAATCTTTCAAAAATATGAGAAATAACTTCTTTACTCATACCAATACCTGTATCTTCAAAAGTAAGTTCAACTTCTTTAGATGTCTTTTTAATCATAATTGTAATTAAACCATTTTGATTTGTATATTTGATTGCATTTGACAATATATTAGTCCATACCTGCTCTAATCTTTGTTCATCACCTACAATAAATATATCTTTTTTAGGTTTTTCAAATACTATCTCAATATCTTTTTGGTTTGCTTGAGACTCTTGTAAAGAAATAACACGATTTATTTGATCTACTAGTGAAAATGTAGTCATTTCTAAAGTAATTTCTTCTCTATCAAGCAGTGTCAATTGTAGCATATTTTTAGCTAATGTTGAAAGTCGTTTACTATTAAATAATATAATATCTAAATATTTTTCTCTTTGTTCTTTTGGCAAATCTTCCTCTTTTAAAATATTAGCGAACCCTTGTATCGAGGTAAGGGGTGTTTGAAACTCATGAGAAACATCTGAAATAAACTTTTGCCTTGTTTCATCTTGCTTGGCAAGTTGTTGTGCCATCTGATTAAACCCTTGATTCAAACGAGATAACTCGTCTGTTCCAACACAATCTACTCTTACATTATAATTACCTTTTGATAATTCCTTTGTAGCTTTTGTAAGTCTTGTAATAGGTTTAACGATTATGTCTGCCACTGCCAGAAAAACAACACTTCCTGACAAGAAAATACATCCTAAAATTAAAACAGCAGAACTAATAAAAGAATTTTTATCACGGCTCATATCTTTTTGAACAAAAATATAATAATCTTTATTTTTAATATGTCTCAAATGACCATAAGAAAGAATATTGTGCTTATTAACATAAACCTTTTCATCGTTATTATCTTTCAAAAAATATTCAGCTATTTTTTCTTTTGAAACAGCATTACTTTTTTTACCATAAACATGATAACCATTATCCATTGAATAACAAACAACCGTATTTTCTGAAGATAAAGCATATTCTTGTAATGTATGATCAATCTTATCATCAGGAACATTTTCAATTAAACCACATACAAAATCACCTGTAGATTCTAATTCTTCTTGTACGTTTGATTCTATTTGACTGTAATTGCTTCTTACTGCTATATATCCTGTTACTGAAAAAGAAAAGATAATTGTTACTAAAAAGCCAAAAATAAGTTTTGCATAAATCGATTTCATCGATCAACCTCTATTTTATATCCTAGACCTCTTACTGTAACCACACTAAATCCCGGTAAATGACCAATATTTTCCCTAATTCTTTTGATATGAACATCCACAGTACGATCAAAACCATCATAATCCATTCCCCATATTTTTTCGATTAATTGCTCACGAGAAAAAATCTGATCTGGATGTTTAGCAAGTTCAAAAACAAGTTCAAACTGTTTTAAAGGCAAATGAATAATTTCATCATGATAACGTATTTCATATTTATCACCATCAAAAGCAACTTCACCTAATCGAATTACATTTGAGGTATTAATTTCATATCGTTTCATAATAGCTCGAACACGTGCCATTAATTCATTAGGATCAAATGGTTTTACTACGTAATCATCAACCCCTACTGAAAATCCTCTCAATTTATCTTTACTTTCTGCTTTTGCAGTTAACATAATACAAGGAATATCTTTAAATTCTTTTAAATTTTCAACTAACTCAAAGCCATCCATTTTAGGCATCATGACATCAATAATAGCTAAGTCTATATACTCTGATTCTAAAAGATTTAATGCTTCTTCACCATCACCGGCTTCAATGACATCGTATCCTTCTTTATTTAAATAAAATTTAATTAACTCTCTAATATCTTTTTCATCATCTACAACTATGACTTTTGGTTTCATAAATTACACCTCGATTCATGTATAAGATTATATCATAATTTATCTAAAATGAATATACTAACTCCTCAACGTAAAAAAGGCAGATATGAACATCTGCCTTATTGATATTCGATTTCACTTACAACTTGTGATGAGGAAGAAGTATCAAGAAAATGAATAGTAACTTGTTGTCCACTTTGTAATAGAGGCAAGTGATCTGAAATACTTATTGGTGCAATATAAACCGTATCACTACCTTCTAATTTGAAATAATAATAACTATTTCCTTCTTTTACTGCTGCTGTAATTTGACTTACTGTCCCTGTGAGTTTGACTTTCTTAGTTTTTGTATGTGTTTTGCCATTATCTCCAAGTGTTGCATAATATGCTTTTTCTGCTTCTGCAACAGTGCTTCCTGTTGCTACAATTTGATAGTTTTTAACACTAACAAATGCGTACTGTTTAACCAAGTTAGAACTATCTTTTAAAGATAAAAAGTATGTTGGTTCTCCACCCGCATTAATAAGAATTGGGAAAGTAGCATCATAGTGTAGATTTTGTACTTTTCCTTCTGCCGAAGACATTGCTGAGTATTCTTCAGCTCCTGATATATTATAATATTTTCCTTCTTTAGTTCTTAAATTAATCAAAGCAAATCCGACATTACTTGCATCTTTAGAAACTGATGTTAATCCTGTATATAAATAAACATCATCATTTAATGCCAAATAATTATAACCATCCGTTGGTTGTAATACACCCTTTTGAGAAAGTAAAGTATTAAGATATCCTTTACCATATTTACCATAGTTTTCTAATTGATTAATAATCAACTTAGCTGGATAAACACGATCGACCCAGTTTGGTATCTTATCAATATTATAGTATTGATGTTTTCCATTAACTGCATTAACTAAAACAGCGCCAACAATATCTTTTCCACCGAAAGGACCAATCTGATAATCATATACAGGTGCAATCCAATATGGTGTACCTTGCTCATCAATTTCAAATGCTAATTCATCAAACATTTTTGTAGGATAATTTTTTCTTAAATGTCTTTCTATTTTACGGGAAAAATGATCAGACTTAGAATATTTCATACCTTCTTTAAGTTTAATAACTTTAGATTCTTGAGAAACCATATCAACTGATATATATCCCGGTAAACCTTCTTTTCGATTTGTAAACCATTTAATTAAATCACTGTATTCTAACGGTGTAACTCTAACGGGTTTATTCTGATAATTAATTTGATCATATGATTCATCAACATCAAATTGTGAAACATAGTTCACCATTTGACCCATTTTACGGTCACCTAATTTAATAGCACTTTCACGATCAACAACTGGAATTGATTGATAAGAAATGGTTTTATTATCTTTGTAAAAATCAGCTTTTTTATTAAGTGTTAATTGTGTTTGATAACTTTTAGCATGAAAGTATGGTTGGCTATAAAAAGTTCCAACACCTAGATAAACTATAAACAACCCCGCCAAAACAAAACAATATTTAGATATTTTATTAAATTTCATTTGTAAAAATGAATATAATGTTCCAAATATCATTAAATTACATACTATATAAATAATAAATACTGGTGATTTTAGATTAAGTGGTACTAACATTAAATATTCACTTATGCCAATAATAATTATCATTATTAAGCATGATTTAAGTAAAGCTTTAGAACTTGGCTGATGCTTTATTGATTGAAATGAATTATTTTTGAAAGAATGGAAGAAATCATAAATTTTCTGTTTCATGTATAGCCTCCTTTAAATCAACAATTAAACTTTGTAATTCATCCAATGATTGCAACGTTGCTCCACTAGCAAAAGCATGACCCCCACCATGATACTTATTCGCAATTTCATTAATTTTAACACCTCGAGAACGAATACTCACACGCCAATTATGATCTTCTACATTTTCAGTAATGGCCATCCATACTAAATATTCTTTGTATCCCGAAAAAATATTAACAAAATCAGAACCCCTAGAACGAGGAATATCTAACTCTTTTAAATCTTCATCTTTTAAAACATAATAAGAAATGCGACCATCAACAACTTGATGATTATAAATAAAACGATTAATTTCAATATCTTTTGCATTCTTTAAATACATCGCATTATAAATTTCTTCAATATTAATCCCTTTAGTCATTAATAATGATGCTACATTAAATGTTTCGTCACTTGTACTGTTATACATAAAACGATTTGTATCACCAATTATTCCCATATAGATAGCACGTGCTCCTAGTTTACTTATATTTAAGTGATATTGTTCTTGCAACATTAAGCCTACTAATTGACTACATGAACTGGCTTGTGGATCTTCAAAATTAATAATTCCATATTGATCAACAACAATATGATGATCAATTTTGATAAGTTCTTGACATTGTTGATAACTTTCTCCATCAATTCTTTCATGATTTGCAGTATCCAATACAATTCCTAAAACCGACTGATTAAAATCAGGTAATTTTTGATCAACATCAAATCTAAATTTACTTACTAAATCACTTGAAAAATCTCCAGCTAAATATACTTTTTTATCATTAAAATTTGATTTAATCAAATCATACATTCCAAACTGACTGCCAAAAGCATCATAATCAGGATTAACATGTCGATAAATAACAATCTCTTGATATTCTTTTATTTTTTCAATTATTTCTTTAATCATTTTTATTTTCCTTTCACATTATTCAACACTATTATAGTGCGATTATATCATAAATAACTCATTAAAATCTCTTTTATTCCTACCAAAAAACATGTTTCTTTAATTCAATTATCATTTTTGAAATCATGTGTGTAATCAATAATACGATGATAATGTATAAAAAAGGCTGATTATAAATTCTTTTAAACTGTAATGATACGCCAAAAATAACCATTGGATGAATTAAATAGTAATACTTTGAATATTGTCCAAATGAAAATGAAAGATGAGATTTATTTTGTATATAGATTGTACATACGAATAAATAATAAGTAACAGGAATACATGATAATAAAATATTACTATCTAATCTTTTCGTATCATGTAATAATATTGCTTCAAAGATTAAAAAGAAAAAAGAAATAATTAATTTAAGAAAACAATAATTTGAATAAGCATGTTCTTTTAATGATATCTTGTACCCTAATACAACATAAAATAAACCAAAAAATAAAAAGTTTCGTGTAGTAAAAAAGATATGATAATAATGAGATACTACTTCTTTAATTGATATCGGTAATACTCCATAATATGTCTCCGTTGCCCCAAAAAGCAACAACAAAAATGATATCAATAATAAACTATGAATATTGAATTTCTTTTTCCATTTTTTTAAAACTATCAAAGATAAAATAATTGCTGGAAAATACCACAAATGATAATAAACCCCTGAATAACAAAGAACAACAATGACCACAATGGGCAATAATAACACAATCAAAACAACTGACCATAACATAGAAATATGAGGACCACCTAAATAGTCATTGATTTGGGATAAATATGGCACAATCGAAGCAATCATAACAGGCACATACATAAGACTCCAAAATAAATATAAAGGAATTGTTTTCTTTATATATAAATCAATATAACAAGGATTCTCTTTTTCTTTTTTAGCGACAAAGTAGCCTGTGATAACAAAAAAAATAGGTACACATATACGCGTAACAATATTATTAAAAGCTAAATCCAATTCATTAGAGAAATGAGCAAATGGTCTTAGGTGAAGAATAATAATTAAAATTGATGAAATATATTTAAGAATATTTAAATTTTGATAGTAAAGTTGATGAGTTTTAAAATTTATATCTATATTTCTTTGAATTTTTATCGTAAAAAAACTAAAAATAACGACCATCAAAAAAAGAACTGACGGTTTTGCTAATCCATTTTCTATTTGAAATACATTAATATACTTTAAAAACAAAATAAGTATTGCTATAAAAAAAGTGATGATTAATTCCTTTTTATACTTCATAAAATAATTTCCTCGCTTAAGAATTTAATTATAAATAATTATACAATAAAAAAGATGAATCACAATAGTATCAAGCCACGTCATTCATCTTTTTGTTTTTTTATTATTCTAAATTCAATAATCTTACTGTATCTCTTGCTATCATAACTTCTTCATTAGTAGGAATAACCATAACTTTAATTTGTGAGTATTGATGCGAAATAACACGATTTTCATCACTACGTGTATTATTTAATTCTTCATCTAAGAATACCCCAAAAGCACGAGACACGTTATCGATGATAATACGTCTTAAATAAGCAGCATTTTCACCAACACCCGCTGTAAAGACAATCGCATCACAGCCACCTAACTCAGCATAATATTGACCAATATATTTAGAAACAATGCGAGCATATAACAACCCAGTTAATAAGGCTCTTTCATCCCCTTCTTTAAATAATGCATTTTCAATATCACGCGAATCAGATGAAATACCAGAAACACCTAACATACCTGATTTTTTATTATAAATTTCTAAAACTTCATCTGGTGTTTTATTCAACTTCTTACATAGATAAGGCATAATAGATGGATCAACATCCCCACAACGCGTTCCCATCATCAATCCAGCTAAAGGTGTAAATCCCATTGAAGTATCAATACATTTGCCATCTAAAACAGCTGAAATACTTGCTCCATTTCCTAAATGGCAGATAATAATTCTTGATTCTTTAGGATCACCTAGCATATGAATAACTTGTTGAGCACAATACTTATGACTCGTACCATGAGCACCGTATTTACGTACCTTTAAATCAGTATAGTATTCTAATGGTAAAGGATATAAATATCTTTCTTTATCTAATGTTTGATGAAATGCAGTATCAAAAACAAAGACATGTCCCACATCCGGTAACGCCTCTTTAAATGCGTTATAACCAATGATATGTGCTGGATTATGAAGCGGTGCTAACTCAGCTAATTCTTCCACTTTTTTTACAACATCTTCATCAACAACAACTGAATCATCAAAGTATTCACCTCCATGAACAATTCGATGACCAACAGCATCTATTTCATTTAAATTTTCAACAATATGATAATCAACTAATGCCTTTAATAATAATTCTACAGCCACTTGATGATCAGGAATTGGTAATTCTTTTTTTATTTTTTCACCATTAACCTTAATAACAAAATTTCCTTTTTCTAGTCCAATTCTTTCTACTAAACCAGAAGTAATCACTTCTTCGCTTGGCATATTAAACAATTGAAATTTTAAAGATGAACTTCCTGCATTGACTGCCATTACTTTTCCCATAATACTCCTCCTAACATCATAATTCTATTGTACAAAATTCAAGACACAAAAACAATAGAAAATGATAGCGATTACAAAAAAAGACAATACTCATTAGCATTGTCTTTTTTATTTGTTATTTAGATTGGTTATAAGATGATCGAGACATTTGTTCTTGTCCCATTTGAACTAATCTTTTAGTGATTTCACCACCAACAGATCCATTCGCTCTAGCAGTTGTATCAGGACCTAAATTAACACCAAATTCGTTAGCAATTTCATACTTCATTTGATCAATGGCATTTTGAGCTCCCGGTACAACTAAACGATTACTTTTACTGTTTTGTGTCATGTGTATCACCTCCTGACACAACTATTTTGTGTCAGAATTCAAAAACTATGCATTTTTTAAAAAATTAATTCATTATTTTTATATTGATTATCAATGACAATTGTTTCCACTGTATCTACACACTCATCAACTAATGATTCATAATCAAAAGTAGCTTCAAAAGCTTCAGCTTTATATGATTTAGGTTTAGTAGCTGGCGCTTTAGGCGTAAAAATTGTACAACAATCTTCATGTGGACGAATAGAAATATCATACGTATTAATTTTATTAGCGATATCAATAATCTCTAATTTATCCAAACATAAAACTGGACGTAATACCGGTAACTTAATCACTTCATTAATAACTTGCATACTGTTTAATGTTTGTGAAGCTACCTGACCAATACTTTCACCATTTACCAAAGCCAAACAATGATTTTTTAAAGCCACTTTTTCACCAATACGATACATCATACGTCTCATTACAGTCATCGCATAACTTTCATCACAATGATCATAAACAGCTAATTGTAACTTGGTAAAGTTAACAATATGAACTGTTATTTTTCCATGTGTATAATGTCTTAACTGGTCAACTAAATCAAGCATTTTTTCACGGGCAAATTCATTTGTATAAGGTGGTGCCGCAAAATGAATACATTCAATATCAACTCCACGTTTTAATGTCAAATATCCAGCAACAGGTGAATCAATACCTCCAGATAACATTAACAGTGCTTTTCCACCAATACCAACCGGATAGCCTCCAGCACCTTTAATCACATCAGTCATAACATAGATTGCATCATGTCTAATTTCAACTGTAATTAACATTTCAGGATGATGAACATCGACCTTTAATTGACGATTTGCATGATGAAATAAATGTCCTGCAATTTCACGATTAATATCTTGAGATTTACCAGGAAAAGATTTATCACTTCTCTTTGTATTAATTTTAAATGTTGTTTTGTTATCTTCATTAACCAATTGAACAATGGCATCTTTAACAACATTTAAATCCTTCTCAAATTTAAAAGCATTAGAAAAAGAATGAATTCCAAAAACAGTTTTTAACTTTTCATTTACATCAAGATGATTTTCACCATTCAATAAAATATACATACGATCATATTGCAAATCATACTTTAATTTTTTAAAATCAGATAAAATCTCTTGTGTATTTTTCAATAATTTTCGCGTAAATAGTTTTCTATTTTTCCCTTTTGTTGTCAGTTCACCAAAACGAACTAATATATAATTTGCTTCCATTTCTTACCTCTGTTTCTTAATGTTCTTTAACGTTTCTTGTAAACAATACCCAAATTTATCAAGGTCTTCTTCATTTGTCAAATAACTTATACTCACTCTTAAAGCACTTTTAGCACGTTCTTGATCAATGTGAAGAGCCTTCATGACTCTAGATACATCGCTTGTTTTAGAACTACATGCACTACGTGTTGAAATATAAATATCTTTCGATTCTAAATCATGTAAAATTACTTCCGGTTTATAACCAATACAAGAAAAATTAATAATAGCTGGTGAACATATTCCACCACTATTAATAAAAACGCCATCAATATCATTTAAAATATCTCTTAAATAGTGATTTAGATGTTCCACTTTTTCTAAATGTTCTTTTTGATTTTCCAATGCAAGTCTTAATGTTTTAGCAAAAACAATATTTGTACAAGCATTACTTGTTCCCCCTCGTAATGAGAATTCTTGTTGTCCCCCATTAATAAGTGATACTAAACTTGTATGTTCATTTTTATATAATATACCACTTCCCTTTAACCCATTAATTTTATGAGCCGAAAAAGATGCACAATCTATGCCTTTTAAATCAATTGGCATTTTTCCTAAAGCCTGAACCATATCTACATGTAATTTAACCAATTCATGATCTTTTAAAACTTCTTTAATTTGTTCAATAGGTTGAATCGCTCCAACTTCATTATTAATAGCCATAATTGATACGAGTATTGTATCATCACGAATACTCTCCTTTAAATCTTGAATTGAAATATGTCCAGTTTGATCAACTGGTAAGTATGTGACATCAAAGCCAAAAACCGATTCCAATTGTTTACAGCATTCATAGACCGATGAATGCTCAATTGCGCTTGTAATTATATGTTTACCTCGATTTTGATATTGAAAAGCAATCCCTTTTATAGCCATTGTATTGGCTTCACTACCACAACTCGTAAATATAATTTCATTATTTTTTACACGAAACATTGAAGCAATTAAATCTCTAGATTTTTCCATTAAGCGATTAACTTCAATTCCCTTATGATAAATACTATCAGCATTATAAAAGTATTTTTGCAATAATTGATAATAAGTATTCAAAACCTCATCGTTTAAAGGTGTTGTTGCTGCATAATCTAAATATATCATTTTAGCCTCCTTATCTATTTTATTCCATCATTGTTGATATATGACTAAAAGCGTTAAAAATAGTCCTATTCACTTGTTTTAGGACTATTTTTATTGACTAACATTTCATAAGATCCTGGTTTGATCTTTTCAATAATTTCTACTGCTGTTGATAAAGCTTTAGTATATTCACCATTTCTAAATAATAGTTCTGCTTTAGTAAGTTCTGTATTGACTTCAAGGAATGATGATCTAAAACGATTACCGTAAACAATAGCATCTTCTACCATTTCAGCAGTAACAATTAAATTATGAACATTATCATATAATTTATAAATCACATCTCTTGCTGCATCCACTTGTGATGACAAACTCGCAAGATCAATAGGTCTTTTTCTAATAAAATTCAAAATAGCATCTGCTTTTTGATAAGAATCTTCAATATAATCTTTATACGATTCACTAATCATTGGTAAATGTTTATTTTTAATTTCTGATTTAATTTCTAATAGAACAATATTAATGTTATCTAATTCATCCATTGCTCTTTTTTCTTGAATCTTTAATGATTCATCAATTTCATTATATTTTAATAATGAATCATAGAAAGGCTGTGCTTTCTTTTGAATTGCGTCAAGTTGTTCAATCATAGATGCATAGGAAAAATCTTTACTTTCAATAACACGTGTTACTTCACCCAGTTCATCTAAAACTTCTTTAAACTGATCATAATCTTCTTCGACAGTTATTGGATAATCATCTAAAATATAATTTTTCTTTAAAGAATTTAACGATTTGACTCCTTTTGTTAAACCTTGTTCAACCTTTTGAACAAATTGATAACATTCATTTCTTTTATGTGCATATACTTCATATGCAGCTTCTTCTTTTTCAAAATCTTTGTTAAGTTCATTCATGTCTTCGGTCATCACTTCAATAGTTTGACCTACATTTTCTAGTTTTAAAGACTTAATATCAGCCGTTACATTTTCTAAGTCTTGTTCAATTTTATTCATTCTAATTGAAGTATTTAATCTTTCTAATGCAAAATCATGTTCCTTCATGTTTGCAATCATGCGTTTCAATTCTTCAATACGTTTTGGAAAATACTGTCTAACAATAGAAATATAAGTAGGTAAATCCCGTAAATTAGCATCTAATAAATCAATATCTTTACTAATAGCTGCTGTCTTTTTCTTTGCTGAATCAAAATCTTGATTATTCATATCATTTTCTAAATCAACAAAACGTTGATCAATATTTTCAAAAGTTTGAGGAATAATAGGAACAAAGTCTTCTATTTTAAAACGTACACTTGCATAAGTATCATTCGTCGCACGATACTTTTCTTTTACCTTTATAATTTCTAAACGCTGTACATTTTCAATCTCGGTAATCACTTCTATTTTCTTTAGCAATTCTTTAGAACGTGTTTCATAATCATTAATTTCCTGTGTTAATTGTTCGATATCTTTTTTTACACCCTTTAATTTACGGTAGAATAAAGCTTCATCAATATCTGTTAACAAAGCAACGATATCATTATTTAAAAATTCATTTAATTGTTGATATTCACTAGCGTAAGCTTTATATTTATCAACTAATTCAGGCATATTTTTAGAAATACCTTTGACTCTTCCTAAACGGTATTGAACAGGTAATGTTTTAATTGCATTCATCCTATTTTCTAATTCAACAACATCTTTACGATATATTTTTAATTTAATTAAACGATAAACTATAATAAAGGCAATAAGCACACAAAAACCGATAATTCCAAAAAAAACATATTTATTACTTAATAACATGAGTATCTTATTTAAAGACATATTTCCAACCTCTTTTAATTAAAATTTCTTAAAAAAATTATACCATAATGTCTAGTTATTGTCCAAACCTTAAGGCAACAAACTCACAAGGAGAAAACATGTCAAAACTATTACTTACCCTTCTTAGAACCAAAAATAAAGATACCTTCTACCTTTATAAGAATTACTTTGATTATTTAAAGCAAAAAGGAATAGATTTAATATCCATTTATGATTTATCAAAAACAAATTTAGATTTACTTATACAATTAAGTGACGGATTACTTTTAACTGGTGGCAAAGATATTCATCCTCACTTTTATCATCAAAATTGTCATCACCTTGAAGCCTATGAAACCTTATCCATTGATGAAATTGAATTACATCTGATTGATTACTTTATTCAAAACCAAAAACCTATTATTGGTATTTGCAGAGGCATTCAAACAATCAATGTCTATTTTGGTGGCACGTTAAAACAACATATCGTCCATCATCAAGGTACCCAACATCTCATTTATCCCGTCAAAAATTCTTTACTTAGTCAATATATTCCTCATCCAATACAAGTCAATTCTTATCATCATCAAGCAATCGACCAGTTAGGAAAACATTTAAAAATCACTGCCTATAGTTCTGATAGCATTATTGAAGCTATTGAAGGAAAAAACATTCTTGCTTTTCAATGGCACCCAGAAAAAATGAATCAAGAACCACTACTAAATATGATTGATGATTACTTGGAAGAAAAATGATACTTTAAAAACAATGTATAAACAATCACCAAAAAGCCAACAATAGCATACTGTGACATTTGTTCATGTAAAATAAAAAATGAGAAAAGACATGTAAAAATTGGATTTAAACTTAAAAAGAAAGAAGTTTTAATCACGCCTATTTGTTTGATTGCTAGAAAATAAATAGATTGAATATATGCATACCCTATTCCTGAGGTCAGTATTAACAGCCATAACGATAAAGTGTCAACTGTCTTAATAATCATGTTTTGATTGATAAAAGCACAAATTATAATTAATTCAATCATACTTAAAAATAACAAATAAAAATTATAAACCAAAACATCTTGAAGTTCCCGCTTCTTCATAAGATAATTGCCACCATTATATAAAACAAGTCCACTTAGCATCAAATAATGCCCTACTGATAAACTTTTTACTTGAAAACGTATTGTTATCAAAAAACCAAGCAAACCTAAAACCAGTAAAATTATATCCTGATAAGATATTTTTCTTTCAAAAATAAAAACAAGTATAATCATGATAATGGGTGATAAACAATTCAATGTTGCACTGGTACAACCAGACAATAAAAAAATGGCGAAATAAGTACAAACAAAATTTAAAACATTAACCAAATTAGCATCAATAATCATATATTTAATAGAAACTTTTATCAAACGATGATGTGTAAAACCTAAATAAATGCCCATTGAAAGTGTTGAAATAATCATTTTTAAACAAATTAAAAATAGAGGATGAAAAAACAAACTATTCATTTTTACGACAATTATATTTAACCCCCATATTACACCTGCAATAACCAAATAAAAATAAATCATATCATCACCTTATCAATTATAAACAAAAAAAGAAAGTATTAATCACATCGACAAATAATACTTTCTTTATCTTTTTTTAATTGTTTAATAAGCGCATCAACATTTTCAAATTTACATTCATCACGAACCCTAAACAAAAACTCGATTTTTATTACCTGATCATAAATATCCTGATTAAAGTCGAAGATATTAACCTCTAATGACATTTTATTTAAAGCACCTAAAGTAGGATTATAACCAATATTAGCCATAGCTAAATAGCGTTTGTTTTGATAGTACGCATAAACACCATAAACACCCTTTTTCATGGTCACATAGTGTCCATAATCTACATTTGCAGTTGGAAAACCTATTTTATGACCATTATGTCTGCCATGAATAACTTGTCCAATAATTGAATAGTTTCTTCCTAACATCTGATTTGCTTTTTCAATTTCACCTTGATGCAAATACTCTTTGATACAAGAAGAAGATACTTTTTGATCATTCATATCATATTCATCAATAATGTCCACATCATAAAAATGTTGAGACAATTGTTTTAAATGATCCGCCCTTCCTTTTGCACGATATCCAAAAGTAAAATCAAAACCACATACAACATGTTTTACATTAAGATTGATAAAATAGTTTTGAATAAACTGTTCTGGCGAAAGTTTTGCAACTTCTTCATTAAAATCAATAATCAAAAAGTAATCAAACCCTAATTCTTCTAACATTATTTCTTTTTGTTTCATTGTCATTAAATAAGTCGTTTTTTCCTTTAAATAAACAGTTTTAGGATGAACATCAAATGTCATAAATGCTTTTTTTAACGATTTTTCTTCACTTACTTTTAAAACCTGATCTATCAATCTCATATGGCCACAATGAAGACCATCAAAAAAACCAATCGCTAAAACAGATGGCAAAAGATGATAAGTTTCATTTAATTTAATATGAACAATTTCCATTACCATAATCCTCTTACATTTTTTAAATAACCTTGTCCATCATCTTGATACATAGCAAGAACATGTCCTTCTTTATTATAAATAGCAACCATACCTGTTAAATCACTTTTAATCTTTTTACCATGAAAAACAATATTTTCATCTTCAACAACATACTGAGGATAACATTTTAATGCCTCATCTAATGTAATCACATTAAAATCACCAGCCTCTATTTCTTCAAGCGTTGCACATTGTTCTATTTTAAAATCACCCGAACATGTTCTTATCAATTTTGCCATATGACCAGGATAACCTAGTTTTTTGGCGATATCCACGCATAAAGAACGTATATATGTTCCCTTTGAACAAGATACTTTTATTTTTATAAGATGGTCATGATAATCCAATAGTTGAATATCATGAATCGTAATGGATCTTGGTTCAACTTTAACTTCTTCTCCAGCACGTGCATACTCATACAATTTTTTTCCATTTACTTTGATAGCTGAATACATAGGTGGCATTTGCTTTTGAAAACCAACAAATTGTTTTAAAACATTTTCAATTTGTTCTTTTTTTATTGGTTGGACTTCTTTAGATTCTATCACTTTACCACTAGCATCATAAGTATCCGTACTTGTTCCTAGTGATAGCGTTGCAATATACTCCTTATCATCAGCTGTTAAAAATTGAATCGCTTTTGTTGCCTTATTAACACACACAACCAGAACTCCTGTAGCATCTGGATCTAAAGTCCCACAGTGTCCCACTTTTTTTGTTTTCAATTTTTTTCTTAATATACCTACAATATCATGACTCGTATATCCACTTGGTTTATTAACCAAAATAATTCCATTCATTTTCATCACCGCACTTATTTTAACAAATAATGAAATATAATGAAAGAGATTGCTTTCTTTCGTTATAATCTATAGAATAAAAAATGGTGATATAAATGACAATGAAAAAAGTATTAGGCTGTATTCGAAAAGCCGATGAAGAATATTCAATGATTGAAGATGGAGATAAAATATGTGTTGGCGTTTCTGGTGGAAAAGACTCTATGTTATTACTCTATTGTTTATCTCTATATAGAAAATTTGCATCCGTCAAATTTGATGTCATAGGTGTCCATATTGATATGGGATTTGGTAATATGGATTTTAGTGAGGCTGATCAATTTTGTAAGAAAAACAATATTGAACTTTATCACGAACCAAGTCAAGTATACGAAATATTGAAAAGAAATCTTACTCATGATGGAAGATTACCTTGTTCATTGTGTTCAAAATTTAAAAAAGCACTTGTGATTGATGGAGCAAAAAAATATGATTGTAATAAAGTTGCTTTTGCACATCATGGTGATGATGCTGTTGAAACTTTACTTATGAATATGGTCTATGGAGGTAAAATTGCAACATTTACTCCTAAAATGTATTTAGATCGAACACAAATGAATTTTATAAGACCTCTTATTTATGCAAATGAAGATGATATCATTGCTGCTGTCAATGAAGCACATGTTCCCATCGTTATTTCTACCTGTCCAGCAGATAAACATACAAAGCGAGAAGAATTCAAACAACTTCTTCACTCAATATATAAGACTTATCCACAAGCTAAAACTAATTTATTAACATCTCTATCTAATGAGGAAAATACAATGTTATGGCATAAAGAGCCAAGAAAAAAAGAAGATTAATGCATTGGAATCTTCTTTTTTTGTGTTTGACTATATTTTTGTATTTGATTGTAAAAACGATAAGCTAACCAACTAGATAAATATCCAACAAGCATTCCTCCTAAAATATCACTAGGATAATGGACATATAAATACATACGAGAAATTCCCATTAACAAAGCCAATATCAAAGTTGATGTAAATAATCTTTTTTGTCTTAAAAGATAACATATTCCTGCAACCGCAAAAGAAATGGCTGTATGTCCCGAAGGAAAAGAATAATCATTAGGTTTAGCAATAAGTAGATTAATATGAGGATTAAAAACAAAAGGACGTGGTCTAGCAATAAGTGGTTTTAATAAACCGTTACATAAAATTAAATCAATTATAATACTTAATAACATCATCAAGCCCAACGTCCTTGTCTTACGATAAATAATAAGAATTGTGGTAAGTCCAATCCATATCAACCCTTTATCCCCTAAGTGTGTTATAAAAACCATAATTGTATCCAATAATGGAAATCGTATTTTTTGTATCAAGTTTAAAAACATTAATTCCCCGTTCATATTATTCACTTCTTTCTTTTATAAATTGCATAAATAAAACTAACGCTAAACCGATTAAAGCGTAAATAATATGAAAGTGTTGTAAGTCTAATGGTAATTGTTTAACAGCTAATGTTGTAGGTCCCATAATAATAGCATAAAAAGAACCTATCATCATTCCTAGCACCATAAATAAAGTCTGCACTTTATATTTTTCTAAACAATATTTAATTAATTTAACAACTGTAAAAACACCAAACAGCACTCCAAAGCCAAAAACAACTAGTGAACCAAATGCAGAAAAATGTAAAGAAATAATTTCTTTAATAGATGTTATAACTGGTATATATGCTCCAAAAATGAGCAAGATTGTTGAGCCAGAAATACCAGGTAAAAACATAGCTGAAATAGCTAACATTCCCACAATAAATAACTTTAAAAATAAACTCAATGATAATTGGGACATCTTCATTTCTTGCATATGAAGATAACTATTAGCAAAAGTAATCAGTGCTACAACAGTTATTCCTAATACACAAAATAAAATTCCCTTCTTTAATTGTTTAAATGTATCTTTTTCCTCATTGATAATTAAGGGGATTGATCCTAATATAAAACCAATAAACAATGAACTTACTTGATATATTTGTTTTTCAAACAACGATGATAAAATAATCACTGCAAGCAGCATACCAAAGATCCACCCTACCGCTAATTTAATTAAATAACATATTGCGCTTTTTTTGTGTTCTATATTTCCATACAACAAATCATAAATAGATGAAATGAAACGATCATAAAATCCCATTATAAATGCTACCGTACCCCCAGAAACTCCAGGTACACTATCAGCTAGTGCCATCATAAAGCCATTAAAAGCAATCTTTAACATAAATAAAACCTCCTTAACTTTAATTTCATCATAACAATGAATATTAAATAATAAGGAGGTAAAATCTAAACATTTTCTAAACAATCATTTTTAATTATTCAAACGATATCCTACACCCCAAATTGTTTCTATAATTTGGGGATTTTTATAATCATCTTCTATTTTTTCTCTTATTCGATTAATATGAACCATCACCGTTGCACTATCCCCTATATAATCATATCCCCATATTTTTTCAAATAAATCTTCTTTAGCAAAAACAATATTAGGATGCATAGCTAAAAATTCTAACAGTTCAAATTCTTTAGGAGGAAGCTTGATTTCATTGTTTTCTTTAAATACACGCCAGCTATCTTGCCTAATGGTAATATCCTTCACTTTTATAATTCCATGACTTTGATTTTCATCTTGATGAGATCGTTTTATTCTTTGATATTGACGAATATGAGCATTAACACGAGCAACCAATTCCGAAGGATCAAACGGCTTCGAAAGATAATCATCAGCTCCCAGACCAAATCCTTTTATTTTATCAGGAATTTCATTTCGCGCTGTAACCATGATAATTGGGACTTCGACTTCTTGCCTTATTTCATTACATATTTGATATCCACTTTTACCTGGCAACATTAAATCAAGAATAATGAGATCTACATGATGTTGACTTAAATATTGTTTTATCTCCAATCCATCATTTAAAACAAATGGATCAAATCCTGAAGCTTTTAAATATGTTTCTTCAATTAATGCAATATCTGCGTCATCTTCTATAATAAGTATTTTTTTATTATCCATTCCCATCTTCCCTTTCTAACTTAAAGTACATTTTTATACATAAGCCCCTATCATTTGTTGCTTCAATGTGTCCATTCATTAATTCCACTAAACTTTTAACGATATATAAACCTAAGCCATGCCCTTCTTTATCATTTCTTGAAGGATCAACACGATAAAATTCTTCAAATATTTTACTTAATTGATTTGTAGAAACTCCTGTTCCATTGTCACTCAAACATATTTCTACTTCATTTTCACACTTGATTGCTTCTATTTGAATATCAACTACATCTTTATCTACATATTTGATGCTATTTTCAATTAAATTGTCTAAAATACGCTGTAATTGCATGCCATCCACATTAATTGTAATTGCATCGACTGATTTCAATATGATGTGGACATAATTAGGCAATACCTTTCGTTTAGATAAAACATATTGATTTAGATATTGATTGAGATCTATAAATTGTTTGTTTATAGATATATGATTTGTCTTTAGCCTAGATATATAAAATAATTGATCTAACAACAGTTCCATTTCTTCACTTCTAGCATAAGCCATTTGAATAAACTGCATTTTCTTTTCCGGTGTATCAACAACACCATCAATTAAACATTTCATTGTACCCTTAATAGCCGTTAATGGTGTTCTTAAATCATGAGAAATTCCCGCAATCATGTCATCTCTGCTTTTTTCATATTTTTGATTTTTTAAATAAGATTCTAATAAATCACTTTGCATTTCATTAAACGTCTGAATGACTTCTTTAAATTCTTCATCACCATCATATTCAATAGGTTTTGTTAAATCATTCATTTTAATTCTAGATGTTGCTTCTGTTAAATAATTTAATGGTGTCATAATCGTTTTAGAAAGATGATATGTAAATAACTGGCTTATTATAAATAATATAAAGATACAAACTAATCCATCTATAACAAATAAAAAAAGAAACTTATTACTATGAAGAGTAAGAAACTCTACAAAATCTTCTATTCCCTTTGTCATCATAATCTGTTTTGCAGAAAGAATTAAATCTGATTCCATCATTTTAATATAAAATTTTAAAAACAAAATATTAACTACAAAAAAAGAAATTAAAGTAAGTAATACCATCATTGTATTAGAAATAAATATTCTTTTTTTTACTGACATTGCTTTCATTAAAACCACCACCTACAATCCATTGTATAAATCAAAAATAAAAAGTAAAGTTATAACCATAACTTTACTTATTCTTTACATTAATCAATATGTTTTAAAACAAAATATCTTTTCTTACCTCTTCGAATAACTGTTGCTTCATTACCAAAAGCATTTTCTCTTGAGACAACAAATTCAATATCTTTAATTTTTTCACCATTAATTAAAACTGATCCACCATTAACAAATTCCCTTGCTTCTCTTTTAGATTTAGCTGCGCCAACTAAAATCAAGGCATCTAAAATATTAAGTTGATTTTCTTTAGTTTCTACTGTAGGAACACCTTCAAAAGCAGCCTTTACTTGACTTAGTGTTAAATTTTGAATTTGTCCTGAAAATAATGTTTGTGAAACTTGTAATGCTTCTTGGTAAGCTTCTTCCCCATGAATAAAAGTAATGACTTCTCTAGCTAAAGCTTTATGTGCTTCACGTAAATGAGGTTGTATTTTATTTTTTTCCTCTAATTCATTAATTTCATCAGGTGTCAAGAAAGTTAAGAATTTTAAATAATCTATTACTTTATCATCTTCTGAATTAATAAAGAATTGATACATTTCATATGGTGATGTTTTTTCTCGATCTAACCAAATAGCTTTTCCATTTGTTTTACCAAATTTTGTACCATCGCTTTTAGTTAAAAGAGGCATTGTAAATCCATAAGCTTCTTTCCCTGTTTTTTTACGAATAAGTTCAATTCCTGCAGTAATGTTTCCCCATTGATCTTGTCCAGCAACTTGCATTTGACAATCTTTATTTTCATGTAACCAATAAAAATCCATTGCTTGCATAATCATATAAGAGAACTCAGTATAAGTAATTCCTAAATCTAATCTTCTTCTTACAATATCTTTATTTAACATATAATTGACATTGAAGTATTTTCCATAATCTCTTAAAAAATCAATAAAGTTTAAATCTTTTGACCAATCATAGTTATTAACAACTTCAAATCCAAATATATCTTGTGCTTGTTTTTTTAAACAATCAAAATTATGTTGAACTTGTTCTTTAGTAATCATTGGTCGTTCAGTATCAGGTTTTGGATCACCAATTAATCCAGTCGCACCACCAACTAATAATATTGGATTATGACCTGCATCTTTTAATCTTTTACTAATTAAAAATGACGAGAAATGACCAATATGTAAACTGTCACCTGTAGGATCAGTTCCAATATAAAAAGTCATGCCACCTTTATTCAATTTTTCTTTTAATTCTGGAGAACTTTCATCTTTGATTAATCCTCTCCATACTAATTCTTCATAAATTCCCATAATTTCCTCCATTAAAATAAAAAAAGAATTCATCAAAGGACGAATTCTCGCGGTACCACCTTTATTTATGTATTATTACATACTCTCCTATTTTGATAACGATGTTTCCACCGTCTAAGCTTTTCACTTAGAAGCTCCAGAGTGTATTCATTATATCTATTGATCTATTTTCACCAACCATAGACTCTCTAAACAAATCAATATAACTACTTGTCTCTTTCATTGCTGTAATCTAATCATAAAAAATTTTATTAATAAAGTCAACCTTCTCAACTCGCATTTTTATTAATAAACGAAGGTGATGTTTTTGAATACACAATTTTTTGTGCTTGATATAAACTAAAATAGCCCGATAAAACATAGCCAAAAGCAACAACGATAGCAAATGGAACAAAGTTTAAACCACCAAACATTTCAATACCTAGCGCTAAACTTGTAACTGGACAGTTTACAACACAGCAAAACATCGAAACCAATCCTAATGATGCGCCAATATGAGGATCAATACCAATAATCATACCTATTGTATATCCAAGTGTCGCTCCAATAAAGAAAGTAGGAACAATTTCTCCTCCTTTAAATCCGCAGCCAATTGTAACCGCCGTAAAAATAGCCTTTAAAATAAAGTCATAATAATGAACGTTTTTTGTCATAGCATTTTCAACAATGTTCATTCCTGCACCCAAATAATCATGTCCAAAAAAGAAAACTAAAACTAATAAAATAAGTGATCCAACACATACTCTAAGATAAGCATTTTCAATCCATTTTTTAAACAACTTATGTCCATAATGCATCATAATAATGAAAATAATAGAAAAAAGTGCAATAAAAAACGAAAAAAACAATAACTTAAAAAAGCTCATCACATTGATATGAAGTAGTTTACTTATCTTAAACGACTCAGGATGACACCCAAAATAACGTGCCACCCCAGCAGCTATCAAACTACTGCACAAGCAAGGTACAAATGCAGCATAATAAAATATTCCAACACTGACTACTTCCATAGCAAATAAAGTTGCTGTAATAGGCATTCCAAATAATGCAGAGAAAACCGCTGACATACCACACATAATTAATATCGACATTTGTTTTTGATCAGCATGTATCATTTTTCCAAATGCAGTAGCAAGAGAGCCACCAATTTGTAAAGCAGCTCCTTCTCGTCCACTAGAACCACCAACCAAATGAGTAATCACTGTCGCTAAAAAAATAGCCGGTGCCAACAAAACAGGAACTTTATCTTGTTGACGAATAGATTTAATAATCGTATTTGTTCCAGGCTCGCATGCTAGATGAACACTGCGATATAAATACACAATCAAAATACCACCAAGTGGTAATAAATAAACAATCCATGCATTATCATTTCGAAATTCAGTTACATAATTAACCGACAAGCAAAAAGCCGCACCAACAACACCACATATTCCACCAAGAATAACAGCAACAAACAAACATCGTGTAATAAAAGACAAATTTTCTTTTAAGTCAGATAAAAATTGTTCTAAAAACATAATTTCCCCCTTATGTAAAAAACTTCTAAAAAATTAGAAGTTCTTTGTCGTATTTCTTGGAATTCGCATATATGTAACAGGTACTTCTTTAGTATCAATTTCCTCATCATTTAAAATTTTAGTAAGTAATCTAACTGCTAATGCACCCATATCATAAACAGGAACATGAACAGAAGATAATGAAGGTCGACACATTGAAGCATAACTTGTATTCATGAGACCAATGACTTCCATATCATCAGGTATCATAATGTGATTATCAATTGCTGCATTAACAACAGCAACTGCTTCTTTATCGTATCCGCAAAATACTAAATCGTGTTTATGATTTTTGAAATATTCTAAAAATTGAGGATAACTTTTTTCATAATGAGTTGAAACTTTCATAACTTGCTTATCAAAATCAAATTGTAAATTATGTTTTTGATAGGCTTTTTCAATACCCATTATTAAATCATCGGATTTAATTAAATTTTGTTTAGGATTAACAAATAAAATATCATTTTTACCTTTTTCTAAATACCGATCAATAATTTCATAAGCAATTTGTTTAGCGTTAACATATATTGATCCTAAGTAGTCATTTGATGCTTGTGTACCAATAACAACAGTAGGAATTTTATATTTAGCCATGATATCAATTTCTTCTTGTAATTGATCATTGTTAAACAAAATAACACCATCCACTCTTGATTTAACAATCTTTTCAGTTACTTCTTTAACAGCATTTTCATCTCCTAAATCGTCAGTCGTATACATGTTAATATTATAATCTAAATGACGTCCTGTATCACCGATACCACCAATCATATCTTTAACATGGGCAAATAAAGATTGCGGAAAGACAATCGCAATGGAAGTCGTTTTACTTGTTGCAAGTCCACGAGCCACTTCATTAGGTTTAAAATCTAGTTTTTCAATGACATCAAGTACTTTTTGTTTTGTTTTTTCACGAACAACAGATGATCCATTAATAACACGAGAAACAGTAGCAAGAGAGACCCCTGCCTCTCTTGCTACGTCATAAATAGTGACTTTTTTCATTAATCTTTTAAATCATCTAAGATAACATCAATTTCATCTTCAATGTTATCAATTCCTTCTTCAATTGCTTCAGAAAAATCATCTAAATCTTGTTCTTGAATTTTTGTTTTAACATCATTAACTGTAGTGCTAATTTGTTCACCAACTTTTGTTAAAGTATCTTTAACTGTTGCGTATTGTTCACTTTCTTGAGCTTTTTTTGCTAATTCATCTAATTTTGTTTTTAATTCATCTAGTTTTTCTTTAGTTGTATCTTTAAACTCATCTACATCAAATTCATCAATTGCTAATTTAATATCGTCAATTGTTTTATTAATTAATTCTTGATATTCTTCTTTTGACATATTTTTAGCTGTATTATAAGTTTCTTGCCCTTTTTCTTTAAGAGTCTTTCTTAGTTCACTCCCTTTTTTTGGAGCAAATAACATTCCAGCAACCGCACCTATACCTAGGGTTGCGATAAATCTACCTAATTTCATAATACCTCACCTTTCTTTTTATTTTTTTACAAAGCGTAAAATTGTTTTAATTGGATTAAATTTAGGTCTGTTAGGATCAAAGAACTTTGCTACTGTTTCTACAGGAGCATTAAGAAGATCTAATTTATAATTAACATCATCTAATATTTTATCTACCCTTTTTAACGTATCTTGAGCCATTTCAACAGTTTCCCCAGCTTGTTTTACTGTCACTGACGTTCTAAGTAATAAAATACCAAGACCAACCAATGCAAATGCACCTGATAAAATCAATACACAGTAACATATATCCATTGCACTCATAACAACACCTCAACTTTCTTATAAATTATACCATATTATTATTATTTTAAATAGTTTTTTTCATTTCAATGACTTTTTCTTCAAATTTGTAAATATCTTTACTACTCATAAATAAGAAAACGCATCCATTATATTGAGATAATTCTTTAGCTCCCGCTTCGTTTTCTTCAATAACCTTTGCACGAGGTAAATATTTTGCGATATCATAAATATCAATATCAATACCATCTTCGTGTTTTGCATTATCTGGAAAAGGTACAAAATATGGATGATCTGCTAAATCCATTGATGCAGCAAATTCTTTAGCAAATCTTGCGCCTCTTGAAAAACGATCTGGTTGGAATATCGCAACAATTTCCTTTCCTGGATAACGTACCCTTGTCGCTTCGATAACATATTTAATAGCTGTTGGATGATGAGCATAATCATCCACATAAATGTTATTTCCATCTTCAGTTACTGTATAACGACGCTTTGTTCCTTTGAATGTTTGTAATTTATTTAAAATATAATCGTAACTCATATTTTCTAAGTAACCTAAAGTAATAATAGCTAATGAGTTATATAACATATGCATTCCATATAATGGTATGTTAAAATGTCCAAATAATTCTTGATGAATATAAACATCAAACGATAAACCTTTAACTGTATCTACTACATTGACAGCACGAACATCATTGTTTTCACCCAGACCAAAACGCATAACACGTTTTTTAAAGTGAATTTTTTTAATATTTGGATCATCACCCCAAACAATTACCGTATCTTTAACTTGATTCGCAAATTTTTCAAAGGATTGAATATAACGTTCAAGATTACCAAAATAATCAACATGATCTAATTCAATATTATTAATAATAGCATAGTTAGGATAATAATTTAAAAAATGATCTTGGAATTCACATGATTCTGCAATAAAATATTTGCTATCTTTTTGACCATGTCCAGTTCCGTCACCAATTAATACTGATGTTTTATCAAAATCTTCAAATAAATGATAAGCCATCCCTGTTGTTGTCGTTTTACCATGCGTTCCTGCAACTGAAATAGAAATATAATTTTCCATAAATTGTCCTAAAAACTCAAAATAACGATAACATGTCACATTTGGATTAGCTAATGCTGCTTTTACTTCAACATTCGTTTCATCAAAAGCATTACCGATAATAACTGTATAGCCATCTTTAATATTATTCGCATCAAATGAATAAATTGGAATGTTTCTCTTTCTTAATTCATCTTCAATAAAAATATATTTATCAATATCACTACCACAAACTTCGTTTCCTAATTCATAAAGAATGGTTGCTAGTGGAGCCATCCCTGAACCTTTAATTCCTATAAAATAATACATAATGTCACCTCACACAATATTTTACCATAAATCAAAAAAAATGTATTCTTGATATAAAAATTAGTCTTTATTTTTTAAATAAAATTTTAATCAAAAAGCGAGTTTCCTCGCTTTTTAGATAATTTGTACATCTTTTGTATAACTATTTAAAACACGACATCCATCTTTTGTTACAAGCACTAAATCTTCTACCCTAACACCAAATTGTCCTTCTAAATAAACTCCTGGTTCAATAGAAAAAATCATACCTTCTTCAACTTCCATTTCAAATTGTGAAGAAACATCTCCATACTCATGAACGTCTCTTCCAATAAAATGTCCTAAACGGTGATTAAATTGTTTTCCATACCCTGCTTCACTGATAAGATCTCTAGCAACCTTATCAATTTCACAAAGCTTTACTCCCGGTTTAATCATTGCTTCAGCAGCTTCATTAGCTTTTTTTACTAAATCATAAACTTCTAATGCTTGTTCACTAATTTGCTTATAAAACACTGTTCTGGTCATATCAGAGCAATATCCTTTATATTTACATCCCATATCAATAATAATACTATCTCCAGGTTGTAAACGAGAATCATCATTACCATGATGTGGATTGGCACCATTTTTACCAAAGGCAACAATGGGTTCAAAGCTGTTTCCTTCAGCGCCATATTTACGATAAATATCTGGTAATTGTTCTGCAACTTGTTCCTCTGTTAAATCTTGACTACATAATTCAATAACATCATTCATTGCTAAATCATTAATGCGACTTGCTTCAATCATCAATTCTTGTTCTTGTTCATCCTTTTTCATACGCACTAAATCAACACAAGGTGAAGCATTAATATATTTTATATGTGGTAATTTCTTTTGTAATGCTAATAAAAATTTTGCTGGCCATGTTTTATCAATTCCAATACGTTTAGGCTGATTCATATGATCAACTATTGTTTGCACAGCATCATCACTATCACTATGCCACACTATTTCTACGCCTAGATTATCTTCCACAAAGAATAAATTATTTAAGAATAATTTATGATCTCCATTTTTTCCTAACATTAAAACATACATTCTTTCACCAGGATGGTTTTGATAATCCAAACAATAATCAATAGATTCTGGATCACTAATTAGAAAATAATCTAAATCAGCTTCCTTCATTAATTCAAGAATATTTTCAACTCTATTCATTTTCATCTTTAGTCACCTCTATTCCTAATTCTTCTAATTGAACTTGGTCTACTTTATTTGGTGCTTTTGACATTGGACAAGTTGCACTCGCATTTTTAGGGAATGCAATAACATCTCTAATTGAATCACTACCAGTAAGCAACATTGCTAGACGGTCTAACCCTAAAGCAAAACCACCATGAGGAGGTGTTCCGTATTTTAAAGCTTCCACAAACCATCCAAACTTATTTTCAATTTGTTCTGGTGTTAAACTTAATGCTTTAAATGCTCTTTCTTGAAGATCTTGTTCATAAATACGTTGAGATCCTCCACCTAATTCATAACCATTTAATACAATATCGTATGCATCAGCTAAACAATGAGCAGGATCACTATCTATCTTATCAATATCACTATCTTTAGGACGTGTAAATGGATGATGCATTGCATAATATCTTTGTGTTTCATCATCATATTCAAACATAGGGAAATCAACAACCCATAATAAACCTAATTCTTGAGGATCATATAATTTTAATTCTTTACCTAAATGATTACGTAAAGCGGCTAATGCATCACATACAACTGTATATTTAACATCACTTACAAATAATAATAAGTCATTATCTTCACCATTCATCGTATCTAATAATCTTGTAAGTTGTTCTTCATTAAAGAATTTAACAATTGGACCTTCTGCTTTACCATTAACCACTTTCATCCAGGCAAGACCTTTGGCTTTATATGTTTTTGCTAAATCTGTCAACTTATCAATCTTTTTACGAGAATATTGATCAGCTGCATTTTTAACATTTATTCCTTTAACATATCCCTTATTATCTAAAGCATTTTTAAAAACCATAAAATCAACATCTTTAACAGTTTCATTTAAATTTACAAGTTTCATATCAAAACGAATATCAGGCTTATCAATACCGTAAGTTTCCATAGCATCATGCCATGTCATACGTGGTAAAGGTAATTTAACATCTATTCCTTTAACATCTTTGATAACTTGAGCCACCATTTGTTCACCAATTGAAATAATTTCATCGGTATTCATAAAACTCATTTCTACGTCGACTTGTGTAAATTCTGGTTGACGATCTGCTCTTAAATCTTCATCTCTAAAACAACGTGCGATTTGATAATATCTTTCAAATCCAGCAACCATCAACAATTGTTTAAATAATTGTGGAGATTGAGGTAAAGCATAGAACTCTCCATTATGTACTCTAGAAGGAACTAAAAAATCTCTTGCTCCTTCTGGTGTTGAACGATTTAAATAAGGTGTTTCAATATCAATAAAATCATGTTCATCTAAGAAGTGACGTATACTACGTGTAATCTGATGACGTGTCATAATTTTATTTTGCATCACCGGTCTTCTTAAATCTAAATAACGATATTGCATTCTGGCATCTTCGCTTGCATCAGTTTCATCAGTTGTATAAATAGGTGTCACATTAGCAGTGTTGATAATATCAATTTGTGATGCTTCAATTTCAATGTCTCCAGTAGGCATTTGTGGATTCTTACTAGATCTTTCAACAACTTTACCTTTAACATGTAAAATGTATTCATTTTTAATTTCTTTAGTAACTTCCATTGATTCATTAACAATAATTTGTGTAATACCATATCGATCTCTTAAATCAATAAAAACTAATGATCCTAAATTCCTTTTTTTAGCAACCCATCCTTTTAATTCAACGGTTTCGCCAACATTATCAATTCTTAATTCACCATTATTATGTGTTCTATTCATGTTCATGTCCTCCTGACATATGATTTTCAATATATGCAACAATATTTTCTAATGGAACTTCATCTTGAGTATGTGAATGATTACATTTCATATTGACTACTTCTTTTTGAACTTCTTCATCCCCAATAATCATTGAAAAATGAGCGTGATAACGATCTGCAGATTTAAATTGTCCTTTTAATCCTCGATCACATTGATCCATATCACAAGTAAATCCATTAGCTCTTAACATTGCAATAATTTGTACAGCTAAATCTTTAGCTTCACTACCTAAAGGCATAATATAAACATCTAATCCGTCTTCATCATCATCTTGATCATCATCTAAAGCTAATAATAATCTTTCCATTCCAAACGCAAATCCTACACCTGGAGTAGCCGGTCCACCTAACTCTTCAACTAAGCCATTATAACGACCACCACCTCCAACAGTAGCACCAGCGCCTAATTTTGGATCATCAGAGATGATTTCAAATACAGTATGTGAGTAGTAATCTAAACCTCTAACTAAGTTTGTATCAACAACATAATCAATTTCCAAATCATCTAATAAAGAACAAACTTTATCAAAATGTGCTTTAGCATGGTCACTTAAATAATCAATTGTTTTAGGTGCTGATTGCATGGCAGGATTTTTAGCATCTACTTTACAATCTAAAATACGTAAAGGATTTTTATCAAATCTTGCTTTACAATCAGAACATAACTGGTCTAATACTGGAGCAAAATGATCTTTCAAAGCTTGACGATAAGCATCTCTTGATTGATCATCTCCTAAAGAATTAATGTGTAAAGTTACATTTTTAATTCCTAATGCTTCTACAACAGTAACAGCCATTAACATACATTCTACATCTACATATGGTGATTCTACACCTAACATTTCAACACCATATTGATGAAATTGTCTTTGACGTCCATTTTGTGGACGTTCATACCTAAACATTGGTCCCATATAATAAACTTTTTGTAGTTTTTCAGGTAATCCATACATTTTATTTTCAACGTATGCTCTTGCAATTCCTGCAGTTCCTTCAGGACGAAGTGAAAGCATTCTTCCTTTTTTATCAGCAAAAGTATACATCTCTTTAGAAACAACATCTGTTGTATCACCAACTGCACGATTAAACAATTCTGCATGCTCAAAAATCGGTGTTCTCATTTCTTTTACATTATAATTTGCACTAATTGTTCTTAACAATTGTTCTAACTTAATCCATTTACCAGACTTTTCAGGTAAAATATCTACTGTACCTCTTGGTGCACTATATGCCATAAATTTTCCTCCTTAAAATATAAAAACGTCCTTCAATAAGGACGTTATTAACGCGGTACCACCTTAATTCGTATTTTCATACGCTCTTATATCTTAACGCGATTAACGTTTGCTTCTACTTACTTCAAAGCAACTCCTCCCAAGTGTCCCACGATTCTATCATCAATGTTTTCACCAGCCACATTGTCTCTATTTTCAAGATATCGTTTAATCTTGTTCAACGGATTAACATGATTATATTAAATTATCATTAAAAAATCAATCACAATCAAAAATAAATTCTATTTTTAATGGATAACTCTTCTAATTGTATAAATACCTTGAATACGATCTAGATTGTCAATCGCTTGTTGCAAATGTTCCGCATCATCAACAGCAATCTTAACCTTAATAATTGCTTTAATATCCTCACTTACATCTGCATGAATATTTAAAATATTAATTTTCATTTGTCCAAGCGATGTAATAATATCATTTAATAAATTCGTTCTATCTAAAGCATCAATTTCCAAATCAGCATTAAATTTCATTGTTGAAACAGATGCAAAATCCCAATAGACATCAATTAAACGATTTTTAATATCTGGTTGATTAACATTAGGACAATCTTTTCGGTGAACTTTAATTCCTTGCCCTTGTGAAACATAACCTACAATTTGATCACCGGGGATTGGATTACAACATTTCGATAATTGAATTTTTAATCCTGTTACTCCCTTAACAACAACACCTTGACTAGATGACGATTTTTGTTGTTTATTGATGACTTCATTATTTTTTTGTAACATCTTTGATAAATTATCAAAGAAGCCTGTTTTTTTAGGATTCACTTTTTCTAATAAAGTCATAACTGATAATGATTTTTTACCCACAAAATATAAAATATCATCAAAACTTCTTGCTCCAAAGGAACCTAAATATGTTTTATATGTTTCAGAATCCATGAATTTCTTTTCATCTAATCCACGTTTTTTTAATTCTTCTTTTAATAGTTTTCGACCTTCTTCTATTGTATCTTTACGTGTTTCAGCTTCTTTATTGGCTAAAAACTGTCTTATTTTATTACGTGCCCCTGCAGTACGTACAAATTTCAACCAATCTTCGCTAGGACCTGCACTTTGTTTATTTGTTTTAATCTCACAAACATCACCTGTATTTAATTGGGTATCAATAGGTACCATGACATTATTAACAATGGCCCCAACAGTATGATGTCCTACTTCAGTATGAATACGATAAGCAAAGTCTACTGGAGTGGAACCGTTCGGTAACTCTACAATTTTACCTTGTGGTGTAAGAACATAAACATTTGCTTCAAAAATATCTCTTCTTAAAGAATCATAATATTCTTTAGCATCACCATCTTTAAAATCATCAGAAATAGAAATAAACTCTCTTAACCACTGTAGCTTTTCACCAATTTCTTTTTGTTCAGCTTTAGCTGAATAGCCTTTACCTTCTTTATAACGCCAATGAGCCGCAACCCCTAATTCAGCAAGTTCATCCATTTCTTCAGTACGTATTTGTACTTCAAATGTATTGCCATCCTCACCAATAACTGATGTATGCAAAGATTGATACATATTTGGTTTAGGCATCGCAATATAGTCTTTAAAGCGACCAGGAATTGGGCGATAGTGATCGTGAATCAATCCTAAAACACTGTAGCAATCTAACTTATTTTTTAAAATGATACGAATAGCATAAAGATCATAGAGTTCATCAAATCTTTTATGCTTTTTAAACATTTTTTTATAAATGCTATAGATTGATTTAGCACGTCCCATTATACGATAAGAATAATGATTATCATCCAATAATTGTTTTACATGAGCCATCATTTTATCGACTGATTCTTTTCTTTCTTCTTCTTTATTTTTTAATAAAGTCGCAATTTCTTGATACGCTAATGGATCAAGATACGATAAAGCAAGATCTTCTAATTCAGTCTTAATATCGCTTAACCCTAAACGATGGGCAATCGGCGTATAAACTTCTAATGTTTCTCTTGATATTCTTTTTTGTTTATCAGGTCGCATATATTGCAAAGTACGCATATTATGCAAACGATCCGCAAACTTAATTAAAATAACTCGAATATCTTTAGCCATGGCAATATAAATTTTTCGATGATTTTCAGCATAAACATCAGCTTCATCTTTAAATGGCATTTTATTAATTTTAGTAACGCCTTCTACTAGGGTCGTAATTTCTTCACCAAAATTTTCAACCATTTCTTCACGACTTACATCACAATCTTCCATGACATCATGTAATAAGCCAGCAGCGATAGTACTTGGTCCTGTTTGTAGTGTAGCAAGAATATATGCAACCCAAATTAAATGAATTGTATAAGGTTCCCCACTTTTTCTTTTTTGACCTGCATGTTTATCCATAATAAAATCATAGGCTTTATGAATCAGTTTTAAACTGTCTTCATTTTTAATGTAAGTTGTACAAACATCTAATACATCATCAATTGTGATTTTATCTCCTGCTTTTTTATAATCATTCATGATCCCACCCCCTGATATGATAAAAGAGAGTGACCCTCTCTTTTAATACTTTAATAAAGAATAAACTGGATAATCTTTTAACTTATTTCTTCCATCCAATCCTTCTAGTTCAATTAAAAAAACAATACCAACAACTTCACCTTTAAGTTTTTCAACCAACTTGATAGCAGCCTCTACTGTTCCACCTGTAGCTAATAAATCATCAATAATAACAACTTTTTGTCCAGGTTGAATACTATCGCTATGAATTTGAATTTCATTTTTACCATATTCCAAATCATAGCTTTCACTAATGACTTCTCTTGGTAATTTATGAGGTTTTCTTACAGGAACAAATCCTGCATTTAATTCATAAGCAACTGGACATCCAAATAAAAATCCTCTTGCTTCTGGAGAAGCAATTAAATCAACATCTTGATTTAAAGATTGTATCCAATCTTTCATTTGCTTAATTGACTCATGATAAGCTTCTTTGTTTTGCATTAAAGGTGTAATATCTCTAAAAATGATCCCTGGTTCTGGAAAATCAGGAATACTAGCGATATATTGTTTTAAATCCATAATGACTCCTCCTACTCATTTATTATAACAAAAATTATAATTGAAGAAAACTATTTAATATCTTCTAAAATCATATTGATTGATTCTGTATTTAAATATTTATTAATCTTCAATTTGCCATAAATTTGTACTTCTTTTTTATTTTTAAATTCATCAATACAAGGACAGTGAAAATAAAGAGCCTGCATATTACAATGAGGAAGTTGTAAATCAAAACGCAAATGTTGTCCTTGACCTAAAAGACGAGTTTGACTTACTGGAACATGTTTTAACATAAAAGTCGTTTCTTCATTTCCTTGACCTTGAGGTTCCAATATACTCAATTGTTTAACAGCAGATAATGAAATATCATCTAAAGATACTTCTAACGCTTCTTTTCTTTCTTCAATATCCTGTCCATATTTTTCAATATAACGAGCAATATCTTCTTTAAATTGAGTCACATCCTCCTTAGCAACAGAAAAACCACCCGCTAAAGCATGACCACCGTACTGTAATAAATCATCACTTAAAGTATTAAGGATTTTATTAAGTGGCAGTTCCTTTATGCTACGCGCACTTCCACGATAGCACTGACGAACTTGATCATAAGTCATGACAAAACTTGGCTTACGATACTGGCTCGTATATTTTCCTGCCACCAATCCAACAATCCCTTCTTGAATATCTTGATCATAAACATAGAGAAATGGAGCATCTTCGTTGTTTTTTAAAACATTTTTATATTGTTTATTTGTTAAACTTCTGCGATCATTATTAATTCTCATTGCAGCATTACTCATTTTTAAGATAAAATCACGATCACAATTCTTTAAAAAATATTTAACCAAATGATTAGGATGAATAAAATGTGGTAATCGACCAAAAGAATTGATTTTAGGTGCAATAATAAACCCAATAGAAGTCATATCATATACCCTGTTTTCACCTAATAATAAATCTAATTGAAGATAATGTTCTTGATTCATAAATTGAAATGCTCTTTTAACTAAAGAACGATTTTCATCAAGTAAAGGCATCATATCACTAATTGTTGTAATTGCCGCAAGACAGTAAAGATACTTATCATGTTTTCCTAAAAGAGCACTTGCTAATTTATACGCAATAAAACCACCACTAATTTCTTTAAATGGGTATTCTGGTGACATTTTAGGATGAATAATCGCAAAAGCATCAGGTAATTCGTCATAATCATGATGATCACTAACAATAACATCTACTCCTAATTCATTAGCCAGTTCAATTGCTTCATGTGATCTAATTCCATTGTCAACAGTAATAATTAACTTATACCCTTTATCATATATTTCTTGTACTTTTTGTTTATTAAGTCCATAACCATCATCACTGCGATGAGGAATATGATAGCCCACTTTCTTACCCAACATTGAAAATGCTTGTACTAAAATAGCTGTAGCCAAAATGCCGTCACAATCATAATCTCCATAAATACAGATATTTTCATTTTGTTCAATGGCTTCCTTAATACGTTCTAAAGCCATTTCTCCTTCAAGAAACAATGAAAAATCATGGTAAATAAGTCTCGGAGACAACAATGATTGTACATCTTCTTCATCAAATCCTTTACTATCGATAACCTTAGCTAATAAGGAATGGATTGAAAATTGTTGCATATAGTGTTTATAGTTATGACTTTCTATTATATTCCAATTCATAATTTAACTCCTTTAATAAAAAAATAGTTGCAAAGCAACTATTTTGAAATAAGATCCTGGAATGCATCTATATTCAATTGAGATGCCTCTTTAACCACTTGAACACTTAAATAATCAAATAATTCAGAAAATTCTAAACCAACAATATCATCGACTAATGTGCACATTGGTAAAGATGTTTTATTCTTCCACTTTACATTAAATAAGTAATCTTTTATTTGTTTTTCAGAGATATTATGAATGTCTTGTTTTCTAAATTCGCGTGTTTTTAATTTTATCAAGAAATTCAAATCGTATTTGGTAAAACGAGAATCGTTCTCACTCACTTAATATCCCCTCCATTCGTACCTTTCTATTATAAATGAAAATTCGACATAAAGGAAGTCTTTTATGAAAAGAAAACTGATCAATTCATTTCTTATTCTTTCTGTAAGCTCTGCCATATCAAAAATATTTTCAATAGCTAACAGAATGATGTTATCAAGACTTATCTCTCAAGAAGCCATGACTCTTTATCTACTCATTATTCCTACATTATCTTTATGTATTACTTTAGGACAATTTGGCATCCCCTCTGCTGTATTTAGACTAGTTAGTCATCCAAAATATAATCGCTTTAAAGTTGTTATAAGTGCTTTCATTTTAAGTATTTTTACCGTTAGCATCATTTGTTTAACACTTTTTTTTTCTAGTCACTATATAGCCTATCACTTATTAAAAAACAGTTTAGCTTTCTATCCTATTTTATCATTAATCCTCTTTATTCCCTTAGTCAGTATCAGTGGTATCATTAAAAGTTTTTACTTAGGAAAGGGACATTTATACATTATCGCAAAAGCACAAATCATTGAAGAAGTAAGCCGTTTGCTTTTTACTTATTTCATTTTAGTTCGTCCCCTTTCATATGATCTTGTATTTACTGTTACAGTTATTTATTTATCAATGAGTATTGGTGAATTAACATCTATTATCTATATGTTAGTAAAACTTAAAGAAAAGTATTCTTGTCCGTATCCTATTACTTATGAAAAAAGTCTATCTAGAGAAATACTTAATATTTCTCTACCCCTTACAGGGTCTCGATTATATCATTGTTTTGTAAATTTCTTAGAGCCTGTAACTTTAATATTTGTTTTAACATCCTTGGGTTTTAATCAACACACCATTCACCATCAATACGCAATTATGTCAGGTTATGTTGTTTCTTTGCTTGTTACACCTACTTTTTTTACAACTGTTATTTATCGGTTATACTTACCAATTGCCCAAAAAGATTTATATTACAAAAAACATAGTACTTTAAAGCATCTCTATTTAGCCTTATTTTGTTCATTTTTAATTAGCATCCCTTTCACTTGTGCCTTTTATTTTTTTCCAAAAACATGTCTATCAATTATTTATAACACCACACAGGGATATCGAGAACTCAAATATATGTGTATTCCTTTTACTCTATTTTATTTACAGACCCCTTTTTCTGTAATTTTACATGCTCAAAATAAAAACAAGGAAATGTTTATCATCTCCTTGTTAGAATGCACTTTAGAAATTATTTTAACATACTTGTTGTCATATGTTTATTATACCCACAGCGTTTTAGTAAGCTTATTATTTGGTTTATTGCTTACTTTATTGATTAGTGGATTTCTATGTTTTTTCTCGTTAAAAAAATTAGATTGTTTTTAACCAATTGCCAAAAAGTGTTAATCCTTTTTTAACTGTTTGTGGATTATTGGCTAATCCAAAACGTAAATGATACTCTAAGTCAAAACATGCTCCAGGTACAAAAAATACACCTGTATCTTGTTGTAACTTTTCCGCCAGAACAGCCGAAGGTATATCAAGATGATATTTTAAAAAACATACTGTTCCATGATCAGGAATAACACAACTAACCAAAGGATTATCTTTAAGCCATGATTTAAAATACTTTTTATTCTCTTGGATAATTGACTTATTGCGTTCAATAATTTGGTCATAATGTTGAAATACGACACACGCTAAATAGTCGCTTAATGAACCACTACTGATAATATGATAATCTCTTCTTTCATTAATCATTTTGATAAGATTTTTATCAGGTGTTTTTATCCAACCGATACGCAATCCTGCCGCAGATAATATTTTCGATATTCCTGCAGTGGAAATTCCTTTTTCATAAATATCACTGATAGAAACTTCGTTTTCACCTAAGCCACGATATGCTTCATCACAAAAAATATATAAATCATGTTTACGTGCAAGCACCACTAATTTTTCTAAAAAAGTTTTATCAAAAGTTGTACCAGTAGGATTATTAGGTGTTGTTAAACAAATCATTTTCGTTTTTGGTTTAATCAACTTTTCAAATTCATAAATAGATGGAAGCCAATCGTTTTCTTCTTTTAAATTGACAAAATCAACAGAAACACCTAAAGATTGAGGAAAACTGTATATCTGTTGATATGTTGGTGTGATGGTAATGATATGATCTTGTGGTTCTAATAAAGAAATAAGTACAAGTTCATTAGCATTAATACCACCATGAGTAATAGCAATTTGATCATCATCACCAGTTTGATATAGTTTCAAAATACCTTGCTTTAACTGATGTGATCCTTCTATTGGTCCATAATCCAACTTCATATTCAAAATATCTTGAATTTTAGTTTCTTTATCTTGAGAAAAATTTAATAGTTCATCAAGCGTTAATGATTGAGCACAAGCATCTGCTAAATTATATAAGCAATTATTTTCATGCAGAGTCATCCATGTCTCTGCTTTAAAGTTATCAATTTTCATTAATGCATAACCTTTTTCAAGAAGTCTTGAGCTCTTTGACTTTTAGGATGGCTAAAGAATTCTTCAGCATCATTTTCTTCGACAATCTTACCACTTTCAAGGAAGATAACACGATCAGCAACAGTTCGAGCAAATCCCATTTCGTGAGTGACAACAATCATTGTCATCCCCTCTTTAGCAAGTTGTTGCATAACTTCCAATACTTCAATAACCATTTCTGGATCAAGGGCACTAGTTGGTTCATCAAATAACATGACCTCTGGTTTCATACATAAAGCTCTTGCAATGGCAACCCTTTGTTTTTGACCACCAGATAGCTTATTAGGGTATTCATTTTGTTTATCTAACAGACCTACTCTATCTAAGTATTTTCTTGCCATTTCTTGTGCTTTTTGTTCGTCTTCATGAAGGACTTGTACTTGTGCGAGTGTTAAATTTTCTAAAACTGTTTTATGAGGAAATAAATTGAAATGTTGGAAAACAAATCCCATCTTTCTTAATAATTGAGGATAAGTTTCTTTGTTATTTTCATCAAATAATTGATTATCAATATAAACTGAACCTGATTCAGGTTTTTCTAAACCAATTATACATCTTAACACTGTACTTTTCCCAGACCCTGATGGTCCAATCAAAGCCACGATTTCACCTTTTTTTATTTCTAGTGATACATCATCTACAGCTTTTAAATCTTTAAATTTTTTTACAATATGTTCTACTTTAATCACTGATTGCAAACCTTCTTTCTACTCTACGTGCAAGATAAGATGTAGCTAGTGTCATAATTAAATAAAGCACTGCAGACATCAATAATGGTGGAATTAAATTAAAAGTATTCGCCCCTAAAATTTGAGCAGAATATAATAATTCGGTCGCTCCTAAAACAGAAATTAAAGAAGAATCTTTAATTAATGTAATAAATTCACTCACGATTGGTGGAATAATTCTTTTAAAAGCTTGTGGTAAAATGACTAATTTCATCGTTTGACCATAACTTAATCCTAATACTTTACATGCTTCCCATTGTCCTTTATCAACACCATTAATTCCACTACGAATAAGTTCAGTAGAATAAGCACCACTATTAATACTCATAGCCACGGCACCACAAATATAAGGATCAGGAATAAATCTTTGACCAGTAAATGATCTCATCATTACTGGAAAAGCAATGTATAAAAACAATATTTGTAATAACATTGGTGTTCCACGAATAAGTTCAACATAGATATTACCAATAATACGTAAAATACGATGTTTTGAAATTTTTGCTGCTGCACCTAATATTCCAAAAATAAGTCCAAAAAATAAAGCACAAGCGGCTAGTAATAAAGATTTACCAGCCCCTTGTAATAAGAATAATAGATTGTCAGTAGTCATAAAGTTAACTAATGCACTCACAATTATGCTCCCCACTTTGTTTTTAAATCTTGATATTTGTCAGATTTAATAAATTCTTTTAATGCTTTATTAATATCTTTCATTAAATCTTCATTTCCTTTTTTAGCAAGAATTAAGTTTTCTTCTTGTAATAAAGTTTCATCTAACATTCTAAATCCAGCTTCTTTTACATAGTTTTTAGCTACTGCTTCATCTAAGATAACAGCATCAATTCCACCAGAATTTAATGTTTCAATTAATACTTTAACATCTTTAACAGATTTAACATTTGCATTTTTAATATCTTTAGCAACTGATTCACCTGTAGTAGCAAGTTGAGCTCCAATGTTTTTACCTTCTAAATCAGCAGCAGTTTGAATAGAACTATCTTTTGCTACTAAAGCAACTTGTTTAGAATCATTATATTTATTTGACCAAATTACATTTTTCCAATCTTTATGGTAAGTAAATCCAGAAATACCTAAATCAATTTGATCAGAAGTAATACTTGTAGAAATTGTATCAAAAGACATTTTTTTGAATTTATAAGAATAATTTCCACCATTTTTATTCATGATTTTAAATAATTCCTTTGTCATATCAACATCAAATCCAACCATTTTGCTTCCATCTAATGATTCATAAGGTGGATAATCAGGAGAAATACCAACTAAAACTTCTTGTTTTCCTCCACTGCTTGCACATCCGGCAACTGTTACTGCCATGATACAAACTAATAATAACTTCATTAATTTTTTCATACTTTTCCCTCATCTTTCTAACTCAATGTAATAAAAAATCTCTTAGCCTAAGCTAAGAGACGAAATATCCGCGGTACCACTCTTATTGGTATGAAATCATACCCTCCTCACCTGTAAAGCCGGTTTGCTTGTTATCCTATGTATTCAGATAACCCTCTCCAAAGTGCGCTTCATTCTATCAACTATACTAACCTTCCACCACCGTTAGCTCGCTATCATATTCTTTAGAATTACTCTCTTTTTCATTGAGTTTATTTATATACCTGTATTATAGATGATATTCATCTTTTGTCAACATTATATAACATTTTTATTTATTTCTTTGATAAAACTTTATCATTAAATTCATTAACATAATTTATGGCTTTTTCTAACATAGGATTAAAACTCTCAAGCTGTTCAATCACTTCATCTAAGTCTTCATTAGTTTGTTTAATTTGATCTTTTACTTCTTGGTTAGATTTAATAATACTGTTCTTTTTTTCTTGTGATTTTAAAATAAACATGCATCCTAACCATAGCAATAAAAAAATGCCTACAATCATCAATATGTATTTAATTATTGTCATCTTTTACCTCCTAATCAATCCATCCAAAATGTTTACATGCATATTCAATGCCATCATCATCATTTCTTTTAGTAACAAATGTCGCTATTTCTTTAAGTTCATCTTTAGCATTACCCATTGCAATAGATATAGGTGCTTGCTTGATCATTGAATAATCATTGTGCCCATCACCAAAAACAACGATATCCTCTTTATTACCACCAATCATTTCAATCATATCTAAAATACCTTGATATTTATCAGTTGGTTCAACAATAAGATGATCACCAAAATAACGCATATGATCCAACCCATTAAGATGTTCTAATTGCTTTTCTTGTTTTTCACTAAGATAGATAAAAATTTTAAATATCTCTTTTACATGATGAAAATCAAGTTCTGGGTCATATTTTAATTGACCATGTATTTGGCAATTTAAAACAGAAGATGTATTAGAATAAAGAACTGGACTATTGTCTAATACAACTGCGTAAGGCAACTGTTTATTAATACATTCATCAATTAAAGTTACTGCCTTATTAGAATCAAGTGGCTTAATATATTTTACTTTACCATTTAAAGTAATTCCATTACCACCATCCGTCACTAAATTATCAATTTTAGACAATTGTGCAAATTCTTTAGCCATCCATTGAGCACGTCCAGTAGCTATCGCAACAAAATGTCCATTTTGGCGAAGTTTATCTAATGTTCTAAAAGTACTATCCAGTATCTTCCCTCCTGGATTAGAATCCGTTAAAGTTCCATCAATATCAAAAAATAAATATTTTTTACTCATTAAGTATCACCTCATTGTATTTATTATATAACATATTTCTATAAATGGTCAGTTGTTTTAAACTGCATTTTATACAGTCTTGCATATTCACCGTTTAATTTCATTAAATCATCATGACTACCTTGTTCGCTTATCCCATCATGCGTTAAAACACATATTCTTTTAGCATTTTTTATTGTTGATAGGCGATGTGCAATGACAAATGTTGTCCTATTTTTAGCTAATTTTTCAAGCGATTCTTGAACAATTCTTTCACTTTCATTATCAAGCGCACTCGTTGCCTCATCAAAAATTAAAATTGGCGGATTTTTTAAAAACACTCTGGCTATCGATAATCTTTGTTTTTGTCCACCTGATAATTTAACTCCTCTTTGCCCACAATCAGTATCATATCCTTGTGGTAACTGCATAATAAAATCATGAGCATTCGCTTTTTTGGCTGCTTCTATACATTCTTGATCACTAGCATTTAGATTACCATAACGAATATTATCAAGAATTGTACCATTAAATAAATAAACATCCTGCTGAACGATACCAATGTTATTTCTTAAAGATGATAGTGTTACATTTTGAATATCTTGATTATCAATGAAAACATGCCCACTTGTTGGCTCATAGAATCTTGGAAGCAATGAACAAATTGTTGTTTTCCCGGCTCCAGAAGACCCAACAAAGGCAACATATTCTCCTGCTTGAATATCTAAATTAATATTTTTTAAAACATAAGGTGTTTGATTATTGTAACGGAAACTCACATGATCAAAGCTTACTTTTCCTTTTACATTTGTTAAAGCAACAGCATCTTTTTTTTCTTTAATATCCGGCTCGATTTCCATCATTTCCATAAAACGTTCAAATCCGGTAATCCCCTCTTGAAATTGTTCAGTAAAGTTTAATAATTTTTTAACTGGGTCAATTAAGTTAGTAATATACAATAAAAAAGCAATCAAATCCGCTGTCGTAATAGCATGATGAGAAATAAATAAAGTTCCAAAAAAGATAACTGTAATTGTAATGAGGCTTGTAAACATTGTTAATCCGGCATTATATTTTCCCATATAGTAATAACTATTTCGTTTACTTTCCACGTAGCGATTATTTTCAACATCAAAACGTTTCATTTCATCCTTTTCATTAGCAAAGCTTTTTACAACCCGAATTCCTGATAAATTATCTTCTATCTTGGCATTAATATCACCTATTCGTTGTCTATTTCTTTTAAACGCTCTTTTCATTTTGATATTATAGAACCAGGCAAAGCCAAACATAATAGGTACAAATAAAAAGATAATTAGCGTCAATTTTAAATCAATTGTTGATAAAATGATAAAACTACCCACAAATTTAATAATTGAAATCACAATATCTTCTGGACCATGATGATAAAGTTCTGTTAAAGAAAACAAATCATTAGTAAGTCTCGACATTAACTGTCCTGTTTTTTGTTCATCATAAAAAGAAAAAGATAATTTTTGATAATGTTCAAATAATTCATTACGTAAATCTCTTTCCATATACGTCCCCATTACATGCCCCATGTAACCTATAAAATAATTACATGCATATTCTACAAATACCAGCATAAGCATAATAATACCTAACTTATATATAAGTTGTATATCAACGATTTTTTGTACTAAAACAACTCCCGTTATATAACGTGTTACTAAGGGAAAAATAAGTGTAATTCCTGCTGCAACAATAGCACAAAACATATCTGCAAAAAATAACTTTAAATAGGGTTTGTAGTATGAAAAAAATTTATTCCATCTTCCTTGCATCATTTCACATCCTTTTTTGTCATTGTGTCATAAATGTAAAATAAATTCAATTAAATCATTTAAAGGAGCATCGCCATGCTTTATCAAATTTTACACATCATTCTTGGTTTAGGACTCTTTTTATTTGGTATTGAGTATATGTCTCAAGGTATTCAGGCTTTCTCTCAAAAAAGAGTAAAACAAATCATTGAAAATTATGTTTCTTCTCCTATAAAAGGCATTGTTATTGGTACTCTTACTACCGCAGTAATTCAATCAAGTTCTGCTATTACTTCCTTAGTTATCACTCTAATCAAAGCCAATACAATGACTTTAAATCAAGCAGTTGGAATTATTGTTGGTGCAAATATCGGTACAACAATGACTGCCTTTATTGTAAGTTTACAAATTGAAAACTTATCCATCTATTTTATGATTATCGGTTCATTTCTTATCTTTATTTCTAAATTTCCAAAAATAAGTTTAATAGGACAAATTTGTTTTGGTTTTGGTTGTTTGTTTTATGGTTTAGAAATAATGAATCTCTATTTAGCACCTCTTGCTCATACATCCTTCTTTCATGAGATAATACTTATCTTGTCCAAAAATCCAATCTATGCTCTCACTGGTGGTATCTTTTTAACTTGTATTATTCAATCTTCAAGTGTCATGATTGCTATTATTCAACAATTAGGACAACTAAAAATGATATCTCTTGTGAACGCTATTGCATTTTTACTTGGCAGTAATATTGGTACTACGATAACAGCCACTTTAGCTGCCTTAGGTGATTGTAAAGAAGCAAAGCAAGCCGCCTTCTTTCATTTTATCTTCAATGCTGGAGGTGTTTTGATTTTTGCATTATTTTTATACCCCTTTAGCTTATGGATGTCACAAATAAAAATGCACTATCATTTATCATATAGTATGACAATTGCTCTTAGTCATTTTTTCTTTAATATAATCAGCACCATCGTGATTATCCCCTTTATAAATAAAATATCTTACTGGATAGAAAAGTTAAAATAACCCAAGTGTTAAGATTTCGTTAAGATATTAATGATTTTCTTTACACTTTCTTAACATTCTAATATATTTATGCTATAGGAGTGTGAATATATGACATTATCACAAATTAACTGGCCCTTAATTTTGGCTGGACTTGGATTATTTTTATTTGGTATTGAATACATGGGGGATGGTTTAAAAAGTTATTCTGGTGATAAACTTAAAGATATCATTGATAGATATACTTCTAGCCCTCTTAAAGGTATATTAATTGGTGCCTTTGTCACTTGCTTAATTCAATCTAGTTCAGGAACGACCGCTTTAACAATCGGTTTAATTCGTTCTGGACTCATGAATTTAAATCAAGCAGTTGGTATTATTATGGGTGCTAATATCGGAACTGTTATTACCTCTTTTTTAGTTGGTTTAAAAGTATCAAAATATGCCGTTTACTTTATTATTATTGGTGCTTTTGCCCTTATGTTTTCTAAAAATAAAAAGACAAAATATTTAGGACAAATTATTTTTGGTTTTGGTTGTTTATTCTATGGATTAGATTTAATGGGAGAAAATTTAGGAATGATAGCTCAAGTTCCTGAATTCACCCAAGTTACAGAGTACTTAGCACAAAACCCATGGTTAGGATTATTAGGTGGAACTTTACTTACTACAGCTATTCAATCATCAGCAGCAGTTATTGCCATTATTCAACAAATGTATGGTGCTGGTGCTATTGGTTTGAATATCGCTCTTCCATTTTTATTTGGATCAAATATCGGTACCACAATTACCGCTATCCTCGCTTCAATCGGTGGTTCCATTCCTGCAAAAAGAGCTGCTTTTTTCCATGTTCTATTCAACGTTGTTGGATCATTAATCTTTATGATTGTTTTATATCCTTTCCAATCCTTAATTAATTGGATTGCTTCATTGATTCCAATTACGCCAGAATTACAGCTTGCTTTAGCTCATGGAATTTTTAACATTACTACAACAATTCTCTTCTTCCCATTCATTAGTAAAATTGTTATTTTAATTAAAAAAATTATTCCAAATCATGCTAAAGAATTACAAATGGATTTAAGTGAATTAGATACGAATGTTGTTCAATTATTTCCTTCTCACGCACTTGCTATTTCAAAAAGCAAAATCATTGAAATGGGACAAATAACAATTGAAACAGTAGAAGCTTTAAAAGCATATTTAGAACAAAAAAGCAGTACTGCTAAAGATAGTGTTTTAGAGTTAGAAAATGCCATTAATTTGCTAGATAAAAAAATCACAGAATATCTTGTATTAATTTCACATGAACAACTTAATGACCATGATTCTAATGAATATCTTGCCAATATGAAATCTATAAAAGATTTTGAACGCATTGGCGATTTAAGTATTAATATTTTAAAATTTGTTGAAGCTATTTTTGATGAAAGAGAAGATTTTTCTAATGAAGGAAAGCAAGATTTAATCATTATGTTAGATATGGTTATTGTAATGATCAATAAAGCTGTCAGTGCTTTTGATAGCCATCAAGTTGATGATATTAACTTTGTTGATGAAAAAGAATCTGATTTAGATTACTTTACGAAAAAAGCAAAACAAAGACATATTCAACGAGTAAGTAATGGTATTGAAAAGTCAGCACTTGTCAACTCTACATATGTTGATATCTTATCAAACTTAGAAAGAATGGGTGATCATTGCCAAAATATTGCTGAATCATATGCACTAGAAGAAGCAGCATTTACACCAAGCGAACCTGATTCTGCTTTTTCAAAATAATAAGTAAAAGCTATAAGAAAATAACTTATAGCTTTTTTATTGACGAAAAGTATTACATTTGTTATGTTTTAATTAATAATTTTAAAGGAGACAGATTATGTCATATCGTATTTTTGATTACCATGTGGATGAATTTTTGCTATTTGAAAATAAACTTAATACTTTATCAGTTAAAGGGTACAATCCCTATAGTTTAGATTTAATTTCTAAAATAAAAAAAGATAACCAACAATATCACTATGTTTGTGATATTGCCCTATTTAAAAAAGGACAACCAAAAAAAGATGAAATTGATCGTATGATTAATTCTTATCTAGAAAATGGTTACGATTATTGTGGAAGAGTAAGGAAAATCTATGTTTTTAGATCTAAAGAAAAACTAGCTTATCGTTATCATCAAGAAACTGATTTTATTCCTTATTTTAAAGAACAAACTAAATCAAGAATTACCGGTTTTGCAATCAGCCTGCTTTTTTCTCTCGCCGTTACCTATTTTATTAGTACCAATATTCAAATAAAAAACATGATTACCAATGGTTCAATCATGCTTTATCTATCCTATATACCTATTTGTTTAACAATTCTTTACTACACATATAAAAACTGGATTGTCCATGAAAAAATAAGAAGACAATTCTTAAAACAGCAAGACTTCACTAAAGAAAAACTTAATCAATTATCCATGCATAAAAAGAAAGTTAAATATATGATAGGATTTTGTTTGATTTATGTATTGGCTGGTTTTAGTTTAGATTATCTTCAACGAGATATTCACCCACTTGATTCATCAATTCTTACCTTAAATGATTTATCTTTAACACCGTCAAAAGACCAAACTTATACTTCATCTCGTAGTATCCTCACTCAGGGTAAAATATGCACTGAAACAAATCAAAAAGATATCATTCATAGTGAAATTTACACATTAAAAAATCATCAATATAGTCAAACTTTCTTCAATCGACTACTAAATGAACACAGTCATAATAGACAAAAAAAAGCAATAAATAAAAATACTTATCTTATTGCCTCATCAAAGCATTATGATACGGTTATCATGTTAGAGCACAATAAAATCATTTATGTCACTACATCATTGGATTTAACTCAAAATAATTATGCTCATAAAATCATAAAATTTTATAAAAAATAAAAGAAAACTCTTTGAGTTTTCTTTTCAGATTGTTGACAAACCTATACCTTTACATAAAGATATAGGTTTTTTATA